>JBEKYD010000136.1:0-19596 GCA_049511335.1 Bryobacteraceae bacterium
TGCCACGGACGCGACGTGAGATCCAGTATGTGTTATTCACCTGGACAGGTTTCTGCGCCTACTGCGGGTGTCCCGCAGAGCACGCCTGCGGCCCCTAACACTTAACGTTGTAATATTAAGGACGAGGCCGGCGAAGGCCGCACCCGATCGCTCGCCGCCTCCCTGGCGTACGGCTTCGAAAACGCGTTCACCGAACCCGAGCGCAAGCAACTCGCGCTGCTGCATTTGTTTCAGGGTTTTGTGCAGGTCACTGCGCTACGGCTGATGGGCAATCCGGAAGCGGAGCGGTGCTTGCCGGAAGTGAAGGGCCTTACTCGCGAGGCGGGTATCGCGCTGCTCGGCCGGGCGGCCGAAGTGGGGCTTCTGACCGCGCTCGGCGGAGGGTATTACCGCATTCATCCTGCGCTGCCCTGGTTCTTCCACCGCCTCTTCGAGCAGTATTACCCGGAGACGTGCACCGCCGCGACTCGCGCGTTCGTGGAATCGTTGGGGTCACTCGCGACCTACTACCATCGCCAATACGCGGAGGGGGATCGTGACGTTGTCGAGGTCCTCGCCGCGGAAGAAGCCAATCTGCTATACGCCCGGAGCCTAGCCCGATCCCATGAATGGTGGGACCCGGTTACCCTCACTATGCAGGGATTGCGCGCGCTCTATGAGCACAACGGACGCGTTGCCGAATGGTCGCGTCTGGTGGAGGAGGTCGTCCCCGACTTCGTCGATTCGGCAACGGAAGGACCTCTCCCGGGCAAAGAGGAGGGGTGGAGCCTGGTCACCGCATACAAGGCCGCCCTGGCGCGGCGCGCCAGGCGCTGGGAGGAGGCAGACCGGTCACAGGGCCTGACTGTCGACTGGTGGCGCCGCCGCGTAGCCTCGATTCTGGCGAAGCCGCCGCAGACATGGGACGAGCAGGAGAAAAACTCCGTGCGCTCGCTGGCGGTTTCGTTGGAGGAACGAGCTCATATCCAGCGCGAACGGATTTCAGCGGCTTGCCTGGAGGATTACAGAGAGGCACTAGCCCTTTACGAACAGATCGCCGACACCCATGCCGCGGCTGTATGTGCATTGAATCTGGGCCTGGTCTACGCGCTCTTAAATGATGTCCGCGACCTCATGCTCGCAGAGCAATGGTGCCAGCGCAGTTTCGACTTGCACCCGGCGGAAGACCGCATGGACCGAGCGCGGTGCCTCGTTCAATTGGGGAACGTCGCACACGAGCGTTTCCTCGATGCGCGCAGGGCCGGTCGGCCCCTCGAAGAGTGTGTTGGTTACCTCTCAAGCGCCGAAAAACACTCCAAACAGGCACTCGAAATGTTCCCTGCAGGTGCCGTTCAAGACCTCGCGACGGCTCACGGCCAGCTCGGCGTCATCTACGGCGCTGCCGGCCAGATCGACGCTGCGCTCAACCATTACGGCGAGTCGATCCGCCATTGGGAGGGCATACCACACCGGTTCGCGAGCGGCAGTGCACGCTACAATGCAGCCCTCGCGCTTGCCCGCGCAGGCCGTTTCGACGACGCCCGCGACTGGGCCCAATCCGCCCGCCGCGATTTCGAGGCCTGCGACAACGCGGAGCAAGACGTCGTCGACACCCTCAAACTCTTGGAAGAGATCGAATCTGGTCTCCGAGCGACTTCACCGCCGTCGTCAGCACATCCACCCCCACCACATTGATCAGCTCGATCCCCAGCAGCAGCGATTTGACGCTCGGTCCGGCCTCCCGCTTCTGCAAGGCTTCCAGTGCCCGGCCCAACACCTGCTGGTCCTCCGGCGAGACGCTCTGCATCAGCGCCAGGCAATATGGCGGCAATGCCTCGAGGGCCTTGGTGAAATCCACGCCCTTCATCGCCTCGGCCACGGCGTCGGAGCGAGCCGCCGCCCGCTTGCGGTCCAGCGCCCGGTCGGCGGCGGCGAGAAAGATCTGCAGGAAGCCGTTCGGCCCGACGCTGACGTCGCGGTCGCCGGCCCGCACCACGAAGAGCGAAGTCCGGAAGAACGCCATCGCGCTCACGCCCGCCATCAGCACCTGCTCCCAGCGGGAAGAACCGAACCAACCGTTGGCGCGGATCAGCCCGAGCGCACCCATCGACGCGGCGCTGTTGATGGCGACGTAGAGAATTCCGGACCACGCCTTGAGCGCGGCTACGGGATCGTCTTTATAGCGCGAAATTAATTCACTGGCCCCCACCAGACCGCCCAGCGCCGCCGCCGCGGCCCAGTCGAGCCAGTTCCAGTCCATGAGATGTCAGGCAGGCCGCGCCAGCCGCGACACTTCCGCGCCGCGCTCCGTGAGCCGCACCACTTCCGCCAGAGGGTCGCCCTCGATCGCGACATAACCGGCATCGCGCAAACTCTTGAGCGACTCGCGGTACCGGCTGGGCTCGATCCCGCTCAGCGTCTGCAGATCTGCCATAGGGAGTGCCTGTTGCACTTGCCGCCCCAGGATCTCGAGCAACGTCACCGGGCTCGCCGGCGAGGATGGCGCCGGCGATTTCTCCCGCTGCGAGGATTCCAGGTACGGCAAAAACGTTCCCGGCCTAGACTTAAAGTCCGCCATCGGCTTGATCGTATCACAGCACCGGCCGGCACAAGATGTGCCCTCCCCGTGGCGCGGGCCTCCAGGCCAGGTGGCGCCGGCCAGGTGGCACCGGCCAGGTGGTGCCGGCTTTAGCCGGTGAAGAGTAGGATGGTATCCTGCCGCCGATTGTCAATCGGCGCTGTCCGGAAGCGGGTTGCCAACCCGCTGCAGGTTGCCAACCTGCCCCACACGCGGGACTATTGCGACGGAATGTTGTGCACCAACGGCAGGATGACGCGGTCAAGCTCGGCATCCGTGAATTCGGAAAGATGGATGCCGCGGGCCAGGCTCCAGTGCTCGGTGTGTTCCAGGCTTTCGCCGGGCGCGGCCTTGCCCATCGGACTGAGAGTTTCGATCTCGAGGAACTCGTTATTGGTGAATGTCTCGAACGAGCAGCCGAAATCGGGGTAGGTCCTGGCCCGGTCAGCTTGGGCCACCTTGATGAAGGCTTCGTTGTTGCGCACATAGGCCGCCCAGGGTATGGGACTGAACAAGCCGATCTTCTCGGCGTTAGGGTTCGATGGGTCCTGGCGCAGCATCATGTACTTGCGGGTGAATTTCCAGCGCGGGTCGGACAGGTCGGTGTAAGCCCACATCACCAGCGGGTTGGTAGCGGTGAGGTGTTGGGGGTAGGAACCGCGGTCAGGAAAAGAAGCGATCGCGACGCCGCCCTGGGCCATCATGCTCATCGCCCAAACCGAGAATTCGCGGTTCGACTGACCGCGGTTGGCGATGCGATGAATCACCGTCACACTTGTACCGGTGGGCGCGAGGTGAATCGAAATCTCTTTCTGTAAGCCTGCGCTTTCGACGGGTTCGCGCGCCGTCAGACCGTCGGCGGCAAGCTCGATTTTGACCGGCTGGTTATCGGGAGTCCAACTTTCCACCGGGTCTTCCGGAGCTTTCCAGACACGGTGGCCGCCGCGCAACTGGAATTGCGCTTCGCCGGTCTTGCCGAGCTGATCCGGGAACTCTTTGAATACGTTTTGGCCGCCGACGAAACCATAGCGGATCACGCGCGGTCCCACGTCCGCCGTGACCACCAGTTCCACTTCACCGTTACTCACCCGGTAACAGTTGGGCCAGCCTTTGTAAGCGATCTTTTCCGCCTTCACGGCGCACGTTGCCGCGCTGGCGCACGCCATCAGGAATACCAGAATCTTCATAAGCTCTTTCGCGAAGGTTTTACTGTACCGGATGGCGAATTGCGGTGCAAGGCATCCCAAGGCGCTTGCCGGTGCTGCGGACGGGTATACTTCAATTTGAAGTTCCGCGTGTGCAGCACCGCTCCCTAACGGTCGCGGCTCGGTAAGGTGCTGCCAGAAGCGCTGGCATGCGTGTTACCGAGCCGCGACCGTTAGGGAGCGGTTTGGGGGGATCAGTCCCACTAACGAACATGAGCATTTATCGAAGCGCACTAGACGAGGCACTCGAAGTGCTGGAATCGTTGCAGGAGTTGGAAGCGGGGGTGAATGTTGCCGCGGGCTGGTGTGTGGAGGCGCTCGCGGCCGGTCACAAGCTGGTTCTCTGCGGCAACGGCGGGAGCGCGGCCGAGGCCCAGCACCTGGCGGGGGAACTGGTGGGACGATACACCGTCAACCGTCGCGCGCTTCCGGCCATCGCTTTGGCGGCCGATGCCTCGGTGTTAACTTGTATCGCCAACGATTTCGGGTTCGAACAGGTTTTCGCGCGCCAGCTCGCCGCGCTGGCATCGCCGGGCGACCTTCTGGTGGTCTTTAGCACCAGCGGCAACGCGCCCAACGTTCTGGCCGCGCTCGAAACAGCCAAGGGTTTGGGAGTGCGCTCCATTGCCTTGCTGGGTTCCGATGGCGGCCGCGCCCGGGAGCTGGCCGGCTGCCCGCTGGTGGTTCGCCATCGGAAGACGGCGCGGGCGCAGGAAGCCCATCAATTTCTGATCCACTGCCTGATGGACCGAATCGAGGAGGCCATGGCCACGCCAAATTCTTCTTTCAGAGCAAACCCGGTACGATCGCTCTGACTTCGCGCCGATACTCGAGGTACTCGGCGCCGAACTGCTCTTCCATGAACCGTTCTTCCATCCTCCACTTGATGCGGAACCCAAGGAAGACGATCGCCACACCGATCATGCACGGCAACTTCCCATAACCGATCGCCGTCCCCAGCGCCGCCAGAAGAAAACCGGAATAGATCGGATGGCGCACGGCGCGATACGGCCCGCGCTGAATCAGCCGGTGATCTTCCTTGACGGTTACTGCGCTGCTCCAGTTGCGCCCGAGCGTGAACCGTGCCCAAAACGCGAAGCCCACTCCGGCGGCCGCGATGACGAGGCCGGTGAGCGCGGTGGTTAGAGTGTCGGGAAGAAACCGAACGTTCAGCGGACCCAGGCTCCACGGCTTGAACAGCAGGATGAAGCCAAGACCGAGGACAGCCCCGTAAGCCATTCGGCGTTTTAGCGATTCACGTCTGACGGTCCGTCTGGACCAGAAGGCGGCCAGCATCCATACCGCCATAAACAACGTCCACAGCACTGTGAATCCATCATGAAGCATGCGTCTGAACGAAGTTCACGGAAATCAAGAGGGGTGACTCACTACGCCTTTTCGATCATCACTTCGGTGGACTTGATGATCGCCCGGACCGAATCGCCCTTGGCGAGTTTCAGTTCTTCGGCGCTGGCCCGCGTGATCACGCTCTCGACCGTATTGTCGCCCACTTTGACCAGAACCCTCGCCATGATGGCGCCAAGTTTCACTTCTTCGATAACACCCGGCAGTTTATTGCGAGCGGAGAGTGACATGCCAAGACCATAGCAGCAACCCACGCGGCGGTCAAGGCTGCCGCCAGCGCCTGCCGCCAGCGCCTAAAGGATTCGCGATATCCGCCGATACGTACATATAGCGGAGCTTCCGGCGCGTTCCGGTACCCACAAGACGGAAAAGGAGTCCAAACAGGCATGGCGCAATTTCAGGCCTATTCGCAGCAAGTCAAAGTAAATGGCCAGACCGTTCTCTCGGTGTTGAGCGGAATGGGGGCCTTTCGAGACACGGGTGTACGGATCTTGGAGCGAAACGGCATTCCGAATCCCGCGCCCGCGGCGTGGTACCCTCAGCAGGCGTGGTTGAACGCCTTTCGCGAGATTGCCGACAGCATCGGCGGCAAGACCCTCTATCAGATTGGCAAAAGCATTCCACGCAACGCCAAGTTCCCGCCGGGAATCGACACCATCGAAAAGGCCCTGGGGTCGGTCGATATGGCCTATCATTTGAACCACCAGGGCGGTGAGATCGGACACTACCTGTTCGAGAAAAGCGGTCCTTCGCGAGGCGCCATGACGTGCCGGAACCCGTACCCCTGCGAGTTTGACCGCGGCCTGATCGAGGCGATGGCCCTTCAATTCAAGCCCGCCGGCGCGATCGTTCGAGTCGAACACGATGCGGCCAAGCCTTGCCGCGCGAAGCAGGGAGAGTCCTGCACGTACGTAATTTCCTGGTAGCGGAGCGCCGCCGCGCCGGTGGCGGCATCAAGGGCGGGCAAGTAATCGGCAAAACCGACGACCTGTGCATGAACATGGTGACCTGCCGCTTGAGTTGCTTGGCATAGGGGTTCTTGCGGGATCGGGAAAAATCGTATTCTCTTCTCATTGCGCTCTTGTCGCCAATGCAGCTCTTCGGGACGGTGAGGTGTCGCCGAAATAGAGCTTGTCATGGTGCTGTTTAGTGATTGGCGGATTCGCCATTCCCGATTAGCGTATCAGAGTTTACGCAGCCTCCAGCAGGTCTCGCCCTGGCGGGATCGACGCACGGGCAAGCTAAAGCATGCCCCACCTATTTCGGCTTCGGCGGATACTTGTCGAGCGACTTTCGCACCATGTCGTCCAGCTTGCCTTGGATTTTGGATGGGTCGCTCTTCTCTTGGGACGCGATGGCGCGCCAAACCAGCGCGTGGGTGCGGGCGTCGTGCAGATCGATCACCAACGTGCCTTCGGTATAGGGCACCCTTACCACAGCCGTTCCCCATCCGCGCCAGCCCGCGGGATAGGTTTCCAGTTGGCTCTTGCGCACCGTGCCCATGGTGTAGCGAATATTGAGATCGGAAGAGCCGGCGGGCGCCAAGGTGAGCCCCTTGGCTGACAGGTCTCTTTCGATGTCGAGGTTAATCTGTTTCCTGACTAACTCGCTGTTGAGCGCCGGATTCTTGCTGTTCAGACGGCCGCTCAGGATGGCAAACGTCTTGAACCCCTCGAAATCCATGGCCTGATCGAACTCGATTTGAATCTTCTGGGCGAAGGCCGCGGACGCGACCAGCAAGCCAAGGGCGAATACTTTCATATCTAGGTGAATCTATCACACTCTGGCAGGAGCGTAATCGACGGGTACTCGCGCCGGCGCTTACCCGCGGCGCAACGCCAGCGCCGAATTCTTGCTGCCGAAGGCGATGCAATTGGCTACGGCGTGTTCGATGTCGAGCTTGCGGCTGGTGCCGGAGATGTAATCCAGGTCGCAATCGGGGTCGGGCTCGTCGATATTGAGGGTCGGGGCGACCACGCCGTCGCGCATCGCCAGCAGCGTCGCGGCCACGCCGGCGGCGCCGCAAGCGCCCTGGGGGTGGCCGATCAGGCTTTTCAGAGACGAGCCCGGCAGGTTATAGGCGTGGCCGTTGAAAGCCAGTTTCACGGCGCGCGTCTCGATGCGGTCGTTGAGCTCGGTCGAGGTGCCGTGATAGTTGATGTAATCCACGTCGGAAGGCGCGATGGCGGCCTCCTTCAGCGCCAGGCCGATGGCGCGGGCCGGCTCTTCGCCGCACTCTTCCAGGCGCACCCGATGGTAGGCTTCGCAAGTGGACCCGTAGCCTACGATTTCGCCGTAAATATGAGCGCCGCGTTCGCGGGCGCGTTCGCGCTCCTCGAGCACGAAGAACCAGGCGCCTTCGGCCAGCACGAAGCCGTCGCGGTCGCGGGAAAACGGGCGGGAGGCGCGCTCGGGAGCGTGGTTCCAGCGCGTGCTCATGATGCGCATGAGCTGGAACCCACGCAGGATCAGAGGCGCGATGGGCGAATCCACACCGCCGGCGATCATGGTGTCGAGCATGCCCATGCGGATGTGACGGTAGGCGTAGCCGATGGCATCGGTGGAGGATGTGCAGCCGGTGGAAACGATGTGGCTCAAACCGCGGAATCCGAAGCGCATCGAGACTTCGCTCGCGAGCGTGCCGATGGTGCCGGTAGGAATGGTGTACACGCTGCACTGCTTCAGATGGCCGGTGTAATAGAGCCGGTATTGTTCCTCGGTGAAATCCTGGCTGCCGCCGCCGGAGCCGACCAGCACGCCGATTTCGCGCAATTCGTCGCGGGTCATCGAGGCGGCATCGATCCCGGCATCGGCAAGCGCTTCGGCCACGCTGGCCGCCGCCAGAGGCACCGCGCGCGACACGTGCGGGCGGTCCTTCACCTCGACCCAGCGCTTCTCGTCGAACTCGTCGGGCACTTGCCCCGCGATCTGTACCACAAATTCGGAGGGGTCGAAACGGACGATGCGGCGCACCCCGCTCTTTCCCGCCTTGGTCGCCTCCCAGAAACTTTCCCGGCCGATCCCATTGGGGCTCACCGCCCCGATTCCCGTTACCACTACGTGGCGTTGCACTATTGTTTTTCCGCTTTTCTCGATGCGCTAAATTTTGCCTTTTTGGCTTTCGCTTTTGTCTTACGCTATGGTCAAGTATAGGCTGAAACCAATGCGTCATGCTACCGAGGTCCGTTCCACAGATTCGATTCCACGCTGGTTGGCCGGGCTGGCGCGAGGCGTGACCGGAGTGGGATGGATGATGGGATGGCTCGGGCTGAGCTCGATGTGGCGCGGGCGAAGCTTCTGGACGGCGGAGAACCTGATGGCTGGAGCCTTCTACTCGGGCACGGCGTGGCGGGACGATTTCGGATATTCCGCGCTGGCCGGGCTGGCGGTGTACGTGGTGATTTATGGAGCGCTTGCCGCTGGTTTCGCCACGGCGACCGCCGGCCGGATCGGCTCGCACCGGGTGCGGCTGCTGGCGTTGGCGGCGGCGCTGGCGTGGTACCTGGTGGCGTACAAGCTGATTTACCGGCACGCGCTTCCGCTGCTGGCTTATGAATATGCGGAGACGCCCACGCTGGTGGCGCATTTTATTTTCGGGTTATGGCTGGGCGGGTATGCGAAATTGCTGGAGCGACCGGCCGCGGAAGTAGCGGTGGCCGAAGGCGCGGCGCGGGAGCAGGTGGAAGGGCCGGACAGCGGGACGGAATAGCGAAAGGCACCGGCGACAAGATCGCCGGCGCTACCGCAATTGAGCCAGCTCGGTGAGGTTCAGGCGGCCGGTGTAGATGGCCATGCCCAAGGCGGCGTGCACTTCCATGGCAATGAGGGCGCGCACTTCCTCCAGGGTGGTGATGCCGCCGGCGGCGGTGATCTCGAGCGCCGTGGCGGCGCGGAGACGGCGGAACCAGTCGAGGTCGGTTCCCTGCAGCATGCCTTCCTTATCGACGTAGGTGCAGAGAAAACCCGAGCAGTAGGGCTCGAGCGAGCGCAGCACTTGCTCCGCCGTGAAATCGGTGGCTTGCTGCCAGCCCTTGATTACGATGCGACCGTTTTTGGAATCGAGCGCAACGATGAGCCGGTCGCGGCCGATGGCGTCGCGCATGGCGGCGAGGAGCGATCGGTTGACGCCCGCCTGGGTAAACGCCGACGTGCCCACGATCACTTTTCGCGCTCCCTGTTCGACCAAGGTCCGCGCCCGCTCGACCGTTCGCACGCCGCCGCCGACGCGTGTGGCCGCGCGGCCGGCAAGCATGCGCACCAGGCCGTCGTTCGAGCCGCGGCCCATGGCGGCGTCGAGATCGATGACTTGAATTTCGGGAAACGCGGCGAAGCGCTGGAGCATGGCTTCCGGCGAATCGGCCTCCAAGGCTTTCTCGCGGCCTTGGACAAGCTGCACCACCTTGCCATCCATCAGGTCGATGCAGGGAAAAATCATGCCGGCCTCACCGGAATGCCGCGGCGGTCGAGCTCTTCCTTGAGCTGGTTCACGGTGTAGGTTTGGTAGTGGAAGATGGAAGCGGCCAGGGCGGCGTCGGCACAGCCCTCGGTGAGGACGCGCACGAAATGCTCGGGCTTGCCGGCGCCTCCCGAAGCGATGATGGGAATGTGAGTGACCTTGGAAACGGCGCGGGTGAGGGCGCAATCGAAACCGTCCTGCACGCCATCGGTATCCATGGAGGTGAGCAGGATCTCGCCGGCGCCAAGCTCTTCGCCGCGCGCGGCCCAGGCGACGGCGTCGATGCCTTCGTCGTCGCGGCCCCCGCGCGTGTAGACATGCCACTGGCCGGGCGCATAGCGGCGCGCGTCGATGGCCAGCACCACGGCTTGGGCGCCGAACTCGAGGCTCAATTCGGTAATCAGCTCGGGACGGCGGACGGCGGCGGTATTCACCGAAACTTTATCGGCGCCGGACATCAGAATGCGGCGGGCATCGGCGATGCCGCGGATGCCGCCGCCGACGGCGAGCGGGATGAATACCTTGCGCGCGGTGCGGGCGACGATGTCCGCCATGATGTCGCGCGCGTCGCTGGAGGCGGTGATATCGAGGAACACGAGCTCGTCGGCGCCATCGCGGTTGTAGCGCTCGGCCAGCTCGACGGGATCCCCGGCATCGCGCAGGTTGACGAAATGGACGCCTTTGACGACGCGGCCGGCGGTGACGTCGAGGCAGGGGATGATGCGTTTGGCTAGCATGGTCGGGCGTACCCCTTGGTCCGCGGCCAGGCACCCGGCCGGCCTTTCGGGGGCTTGGTCTCAGCGTCGAAGAGCGGGTTCAGGGGGACCCGCGCGGACCGCGGGGTCCGCCGTACTAAAGCCTGACTTGGTGGCACAGGTTTTGGCCTGTGGTCTTGGAAGACAGGCCGGGAGGACTGTCCCACAACGCTGGTCAGCATGAGGCGAAGTTCCTTACAATATGTAGCCCGACGGCGGCGGATTTTTCGGGGTGGAACTGGACGCCGAAGATTTGGCCGGATTCTAGAACCGCGGTGTAGGGCACGCCGTAGGTGCAGGTGGCCGCGGCGCGCGGATCGAGCGGGACGTAGTAACTGTGTGCGAAATAGACATAGGGGCGGACAGTGAGGCCGCTGGCCAGTTTGGAATTCGGACTGACTTCGAGCTCGTTCCAGCCCATATGCGGGATGCGGACGCCGGCGGGAAAGCGGCGGACGGCGCCGGGAAAAATACCGAGGCCGCGCGCTTCGGGAGCTTCTTCGCTCGACTCGAACAGGGCCTGCAGGCCGAGGCAGATGCCGAGAAAGGGCACGCCGGCGCGGATGCGGTCGGCCAAGGTCTGGCGCACGCCCAGATCGTCGAGCGCGCGCATCATCTGGCCGAAGTGGCCTACGCCGGGCAGCAAAATCTTTTCCGCGGTTGCGAGGCCGCGCGCATCGCGCACCAGCCGAAAATCGCAGCCCAGCTCCTCAAGCGTGTTCTGCACGCTGCGTAGATTGCCGGCGCCGTAATCGAGAATGGTGATCACAAAAGCCCCTTGGTGGATGGCAGTTGGTCTTTCAAGCGCGCGTCCTTCGAGCAGGCATATTTCATGGCCCGCGCGAAACATTTGAAAATCGCTTCGATTTTGTGATGGCTGGAGCGGCCGTAGAGAACCTTGGCGTGCAAGTTGGCGCCGGCGTGATTGACGAAGCCGCCGAAGAAATCTTCGACCAGCTCGGTTTGCAGATCGCCTACCAGGCGCACCCGCACCATATCTTTGTAGACCAGCGCCGGGCGTCCGCCGAGATCGACGGCGACGACTGCCAGGGTTTCATCCATGGGAAGGACGAAATAGCCGGCGCGGTTGATGCCTTTGCGGTCGCCGAGCGCCTGGGCGAACAACTGGCCGAGTACGATGCCGGCGTCCTCGACGGTGTGGTGCTGGTCGACGTCGAGATCGCCTTCGGCCTGGAGCTTCAAATCGAATCCGCCATGTTTGGCGAAGAGCTCGAGCATGTGGTCGAAGAAGCGAATGCCGGTTTGGATCCGGTAGCTGCCGCGCCCTTCGATGGCGAGCGAGGCCTGGATGCGGGTTTCCTTGGTATCGCGGCGGATGGCGCTTTTTCTAACCCTCATTCGGGAAACACCTCCTCCAGATAGTTGATGTCGTCAATAATCGCGTAAGCGCCGTGCTCCTGAAAGAGGAACACCAGGTCGAGGTAGAGCGGGTTCGACGGCGCGGCGATGCCGATGAAGGGGACGCCGGCGGAGCGAGCGCAGGCGGCATCGTCCACGGTATCGCCGATGTAAAAGAGCTCGGCACCGGGATGGGCAGCCGCGATGGCGAGAAGACCTTCGGGCGCGGGTTTCGGTTGCTTGACTTCGTCCATGCCGAGGATGGGATCGAAGCGCAGACCGGGGGCGAAACGCTGCAGGGTCAGCTCGGCTTCCCACTTGGGCCGGCCGGTCAAGAGGGCGAATTGAAAGCGGCGGTTCAGCTTTTCGAGCGCGCCGGGGTGCGCCACCCATTGTTCGCGTAGCATCAGGCTGTCGCTGCCATTGCCATGGAACAGTTGTTGGAAATGCGCCTGGACGTCTGCGAAGCTGGCATCCACGCCGGCGGCGGTCACGAGATGGTGCGAGAGCTTCCAATCGTTGTTCCAGCCGCCCTGATTCTTGAGTTCTTGAATGCGCTCGCGGGTGGGCGCGGCGCCGGTGAAATGCGCGACGGTGCGGGCGATGGTTTCGCGGTAGGATTCGGTGACGTCGGCCAGGACGCCGTCCATGTCGAAGATGAGGATGGGTTGAGTCATGGAGTTAGTGGATGGGGGATTCCATGCCGGCATTGGGGCGGATTAGCAATCCGCCTGCAGGTTGACAACCTGCCCCACAAAAGCTCCCCGAGGGCAGACCACAAAAAACGATGGTCTGCCCGACGGTTGGTTTGGTATGGGACGGGGTCATGGCTTCAGGATCTCTTCCACGCTCGCGAGCAGGCGGGCGGTTTGCTCGCGGGTGCCGACGGTGATGCGGACGGCGCCGGGGGCTTCGTAGCTGCGGTCGCGGACCAGGATGGCGCGGCCGCGGAGGGCGTCGCGAATGGCGATCGCGCGCGAGCCGAAATAAGCGAGGACGAAATTCGCCGAACTGCGCACGTACGGAATGCCAAGCTTTTCCAAACCGGCCGAAAGCAGCTCGCGCGCGGCCAGCACTTCAGTAACGTAGCTTTCGATGTAGCGCGTATCGGCCACGGCGGCGCGGGCGGCTTCGACGGCCAGCGAGTTGACGCTGTACGGCGATTGGGCTTTGTGCAGGTATTGAATGTTGGCGGAATGCGAAAACAGGCAGCCGAGGCGCATGCCGGCCATCCCGAAGGCTTTCGAAAACGTGCGGCACACGAACAGGTTGGGTTTGGCATCGAGCGAGCCCAGCATGGTGACGCCGGAGAATTCGTAGTAGGCCTCGTCGACGAGCACGGCGGCGCGGCGTGCTTTGCGCAGAATTCGTTCGAGCGCTTCCTGCGAAATGCCCGTGCCGGTGGGGTTGTTGGGGTTGGCGATGAGGACGGCGCGGGTTTCGGGCGTGATGGCCGCCAGCAATTCGTCGAGCGGGAAATCCATGGCTGGGGGCTCGAAGGCGATCTCGCGGAGCTTGGCGCCGGCCACTTCGGCATAGAAGCGGTACATGGCGTAGGAAGGCTTCAGCAGGACCACTTCCTGGCCGTCGTCCACGTAGGTATTGAGAAATACCTGGATGGCTTCGTCGGTGCCGTTGGTGAAGACGAACTGCTCGGGCGCGACGCGAAAGTAGGGGGCGACTTCTTCGCGGGCGGCGCTGTATTCGGGATAAACGGCGAGGCGTTCGCCGGTGAGGCGATCGCGCAGGGCGTCCAGCACGGCCGGGGAACAGCCGACGGTGTTTTCGTTGAAATCGAGACGCAGCTTGCCCAGGCGTCCCCCGGTGGGAGGCGAGTAAGGCGCCATGGAGAGGACGGCCGCGCGCGGTTTGACGGCGCCTTTGGGGAGGTGGGGTTTCATAGTAGGCCGGACCCCTCGGTCCGCGGCCGGCCCCCTGGCCGGCCTTTCGCCGGCAGAGCGATGGTCTCAGTGTTGAAGAGCGGGTCCAGGGGGACCCGCGCGGACCAGGGGGTCTGCCCTACAGGGCACCGCATCGCCAGAAGAAAATTCATCGCCGCACCTCCACGCTGCGGGCGTGAGCTTCCAGGCCCTCGGCGCGGGCTAGGGTAGTTATGGCGGGGGCTAACGCGGCCAGGGCGGGGCGGGTGAGCTGCTGAACCGAGATCACCTTGAGGTAATCGTTGACACTCAAGCCTCCGCGTTGGCGGGCTGCGCCGCCGGTGGGCAGGACGTGGTTGGGACCGGAAGCGTAGTCTCCGGCCGCTTCGGGACTGAACGGGCCGACGAACACGCTGCCGGCGTGGCGGACCTGGGCGAGCAGGGAGGCGTCGGGAATGTTGAGGTGCTCGGGGGCGAAGCGATTCGCGATCTCCATGGCTTCGTCGACTGAGCGCACCACCACGATGGCGGAATTGCGGCGAATGGCTTCCGCGGCCACGGGCGCGGTGGGAAGAACGGCCAATTGGCGATCGATCTCCTTTGCCACGGCGGCGGCCAGGCGGCGCGAAGTGGTCAGGAGCACGGCGGAGGCGTCGGTATCGTGTTCGGCCTGGGCGAGCATATCCGCCGCGAGGTGCTTCGGATCGCCATCGATTGCCACGATTAGAATTTCGGTCGGGCCGGCGACGAAATCGATGCCGACCTCGCCGGCCAGCAGTTTCTTGGCGGCGGCGACATAGATGTTGCCGGGACCGACGATGCGGTCGGCGCGGGGAACGGTGCGGGTGCCATAGGCGAATGCGGCGATGGCTTGCGCGCCCCCCATTTCGAAAACTCGCTCGACGCCGACCAGCGCCGCGGCGCCGAACACTTCGGTGACCGCCTTGGGCGAAGCCATGCAGATGTTGGGCACGCCAGCCACCTGCGCGGGAATCACCGTCATCAAAAGCGTGGAGGGCAGGGGATAGCGGCCCGCGGGGATGTAGGCGGCGACGGTATCGAGCGGGCGGACGATCTGGCCGAGCTCCAGGCCAGGGGCGAATTTGCGGCGCCACGCACGCGGCATCTGCGCGCGGGCGTAAGCGCGAATGTTGCGCGCCGCGGCGCTGACGGCCTTACGAAACGCTGGCGCGAGGCGGGCTCGGGCTTCGGCTAGCTCGGCGGGCGGCACGCGCACCGAACGCCGCGTGAGGCCGTCGAAGCGGCGCGCATATTCCATCAGGGCGGCATCGCCGCGGCGCTTCACATCCTCCAGGATGGGGCGCACGGTGGCTTCGGCTTCGCTCAGACGGGCCGCCTTTGGCGCCAGCAGGCGGCCGACTTCGCGGGATGTGAGAATGCGGATCACAGGACGATTTTGTTCAGCGGGTATTCGACAATCCCCTCGCCGCCCGCCTGCTTCAGCCGGGGAATGATTTCGCGCACCGAGAGCTCATCGAGAATGGTATTCACCGCCAGCCAATCCTCGTCGCTCAGGTGCGAAATGGTGGGGCGCTTCAAGGCCGGCAGAACGCCCAGCACGGCGCTGAGATTGTCGCGATGAACGTTGAGCATCAGGCCGACTTTGCCCAGCGCGTTGATGGCGCCCTCGAGCAGCATCTGGATGTCTTCGAGCTTGCGGCGCTTCTCGGGGTCCGCCCAGGCGGCGTGGTTGGCGATGAACTGGGTGTTCGATTCGAGCACGGTATCGATAATTTTGAGCTTGTTGGCGCGAAGCGAAGAGCCGGTCTCGGTGACTTCGACAATGGCGTCGGCCAGCACGGGCGGTTTCACTTCGGTGGCGCCCCAACTGAATTCCACCTTGGCCTTGACGCCGTGCGCGGCGAGATAGCGCTTGGTGGTGGCGACGAGCTCGGTGGCGACGATCTTGCCTTCGAGATCGCGGACGCTGGAGAAGCTGGACGCTTCGGGGACGGCCAGCACCCAGCGCACTTTGCCGAAGCTCTGCTTGGCGTAGATGAGATCGGCGATGGCTTTGACGTCGGCTTCGTTTTCCTGGATCCAATCGCGGCCGGTGAGGCCGGCGTCAAGTATGCCGTCTTCGACGTAGCGGGCCATTTCCTGGGCGCGGATGAGCATGCACTCGATTTCGGGATCGTCGATGGCCGGGAAATACGACCGGCTGCTGGTGCTGATATGGAAGCCGGCGCGGCGGAAAAGGTCGATGGTGGCGTTTTCGAGACTGCCTTTGGGGATGCCGAGTTTGAGCTTCACGGTTTGCCTCCGTAGACCGCCGCGGGATCGTAGGCGCGGGCTTCGGCGACTTTCCACTCGCCGTTTTCGAGTTTGCGGAAGAAGCAGCTTTGGTAGCCCTCGTGGCAAACGCCGGGGCCCAGCGCTTCGACCTTGACGAGGACGGCATCGCGGTCGCAATCGGTGGCGATTTCCTTGACCGCCAGGCGATGGCCGCTGGTTTCGCCTTTGAGCCATAGCTTTTGGCGCGAGCGGCTGAAGAAGGTGGCGAAGCCGGTTTCGACGGTGCGGCGGAATGCCTCTTCGTTCATGTATCCGACCATTAAGACGCGGCCGGAGGCGTAGTCCTGAATGACGGCGGTAATCAAGCCGCCGGACTTCGTGAAATCCAAATTCGACTTATTAAAATCCAAATTCATCGGTTCGGGCAATAAAAAAGCCCGCCGTTTTCGCGGCGGGCGTCCTTTCGTTCAAGCTTGGAATCCGATCAGCCGAGCGCCCGTCGCGGAGAGGTGGCGTGATGATGATGACCCCGAGCGACGGAGACGGCTGCCATAAACCAGAAGTGTAACATAATGGCGGGCGGTGGCGCTGCGGAGCCGAAGCCGACAGGAGCGCGGTTGCCGAATACGTCACCGTGATTGCGAAACCGAATACTTACCGAAGAAGGGCTTCGGCTCCATGTTGGACCACGGCGGCGCCGGCGACTCCGGCTAGGGTTGCGGTAAGCGCGGGGACGGCTCCGCGGCGCTTCCATTCTTCGTGGACGGCGTGGTAGCCCAGGAAAAACAGCCAGCCGGCGGTGATGCCGAGGGGGTAACTAGTCCAGGCGAAGCCGAGGCGCGGGGCGAGCGCAATTCCCAGAGCGGCGCCTAGCAAGGTGACGCCTTCGGCTAGAGCGCTCCAGACAAGCGCCTGGCCGCGGGATGCCACAGCAGCGCGCAAAACGCCGCCGAGCGCGATGCCTTCTGGGAGTTTATGCAGGGTAACCGCCAGCGGAACGGCGATGCGGAGGCCGAGCGGAGCGGCCTCGCCGACGCTGACGATGCTCCAGCCATCGAGGAAGCTGTGGATGGCGGCGGCGGCGATCAACGGCACTCCGAAACCGTGCAGTTCCGTGGCGCAGCCTTCGTGACGGTGACTGTGGGCACAAGTGGGGCAAACCGGATAGGCAAAGCGGTTGATCGCCAGCAGCAGGCCATAACCGGCGGCAAAGAGCAGCAAGCTGGCGGGCCAGCCATTGGCGCCGGCCAATTCCGGCAGCAGGCCGAACGCGGAGACACCCAGCAGAACTCCCGCGCTGAAGGCCAGGGCAGGGCCCACGCGCTGGCGCAAGCCGGTCAGCCACAACCCCACCGCGACTCCGGCCCACGCTACCGCGGTGGCCAGCAAAGGAATCGACATAGGGGAGGCGGAAGGCAAATCTAACTGTAGCGCGAACGGGAGGGTGGGCTGGCAACGGTTGTGGCCGCGGCTCGGACTGGCGCTCTCGGGGCGGCGGTCAAAGGGCTGTGCGGTGCAAGAGAAGAACGTCCCGAAGAATCGGGACGCTGCAGCCTTGACAGGCCGCGCCACGTAACGGGTGAGCGGGCGCAGCGGGACGCCTGGCTCTACAATGGGAATGTTCTAATGCTCCACATTCGAGTTTTTTCTTTTGCCGCGGCGATGGCTGCCGGGGCTTTTCTTGCGGCTGGGCAGGATGTTCACGTGGTGGTGGCCCAGGATGGCACGGGGGATTTCCCCACCGTGCAGAATGCCTTGGACCATGCGCTGGACAAGGCTCCCATTGGAGGGCGCGGGCGGTTGTACATCGAAATCCGGCCTGGGACCTATCGCGAGCGCGTGGTGGTGCCGCAGGATATGCCGCGCGTGACGTTGGTGGGCAAGGACGCGGCCACGACAATCATCACGCATGGGCAGACGGCGAAAGAAACCGGCGGCACGTTTTTCAGCGCAACGGTGGATGTGGACGGGGCGGGGTTTGAAGCCCAGAACATCACTTTCGAAAATCCCGCCCAGGGCGCGCAGGCGGTGGCGGTTTCGGTGCATTCGGACCGCGCCATCTTCCGCGACTACCGTTTCATCGGCTGGCAGGACACGCTCTACGCCGCCAGCGGCAGGCAGTATTACGTCCATTGCTACATTTCCGGGCACGTGGATTTCATTTTCGGCAACGCGGCGGCGGTTTTCGAAGACTGCGAGATCCACAGTCGCGGCAACGGCTACCTAACGGCGGTGAGGCGGACGCGGGCGGACGAGCCCACCGGCTTCGTGTTGATTGGATCGCGGCTCACGGCGGACGAAGGAGTAACGAGCGTGGCGCTGGGCCGGCCATGGCGGCTGTACGCGCGGGTGGTCTATATCGATTGCTGGATGGGGCCGCAGATCGTTCCGGGCGGCTGGAACAACTGGAACAAACCAGAGGCCGAGAAGACGGCATTTTACGGTGAATACCATTCTACAGGCCCGGGCGCGCGGCTGGAGGCGCGTGTGGCGTGGTCGCACCAGCTCACCGCCACGGAAGCCGCGGCCTTTCGCCCCGAGGTGTTCCTGCGCGGCAACGACGGATGGAACCCGGCAAAATAGGCGAGCTCGTTTGTGGCGATCGATCGCCGATTTGGCGGCGCTCGGATGCTATACTGTTCTCTGTGCCGCGGCTGACGCCCGGCACGCCCGCAGAACTACCCAAAAGGGCGCGTAGCTCAACTGGCAGAGCAACTGACTCTTAATCACCTCATGCCATCCTTTCGCCTTTCCTTCCTATCTCGCCTATTTTCATGTAACTAGCTGTATTAACTGCGGTTTATCTGGCGTAGCGCCGGGAACGGTGAGGAGCGCTGAGAAGCCCTGAAACGGTCTGACTCCCTGCAAAAGTCACTACACTGCCTAGGCCTAAAAACTGAGCGCCCCGGAGCTACCAAAGCGAGCACTTTGAGCCGACGCTTGTGGTCTTTTCGGAGGCGTATACTTGAAACCGGCCGCCTAGCCTTCGCGGGGCGACAAGCCGGAGTCCCTGTCCGGTTGGCGGCAATCCAACTTCAGGGAATCGCTGAGGGAGCGATGGACAATTGGCCACGGTTACCTGAAGCCTCGGTGAAGGCCATCGAACTGGCCGAAAAGGAGGCAGAGTCTGCACTCAGAAACAATCTGACGCCCTACACACCTCGAAACCCGAGGTTTCGGCCAACAGCAGACAATTTGCGCGAGAGCGGCTGCCGGGTTATCGATTACATCTGCTCATACGCAGAGACCCTTTTCGATGCCATGGCAAAACCCTACGCGGGCGGAACGAGTCGTAGCATCGCAGCCGCGCCCGACGTTTTCCGGGAGCGGGTGGCGCCGGAAGTCAAAAGAAAAGCATGCATCGCATGGGATGGGTGGCTCCTCTTCACCGCTACCGAGCCAACAATTGGCCCACCAGTTGGTCCACGGGCGCCACTGCCGGGCGACATCCGATTTGAAGCCCCGCGAGATCTTCAGCGAGAGGGGATCGAGGAAGTCGTTATCAGCTTCACCGGCAAGGAGTCAGATCCGAAACTAGGCGCCGTGCTGCTCGAATTACAACACCGGTTTCAAGACAAGCTTCAGAACCTACTCGAAACTCGCATTTGTGATTGGGACTTAGGACTCGATGATGTCGTACCTCCTGGATCCGGCGCATTCCGGGCGGGGGTTTTGGTCGCAGTGCTGGGTTGACAGGGCGTTCGGCAGCTTCCTGACGTTTCGGGATAACCTAACTTTTGGTGAGGTAATCCCGAAATGCGCC
>JBEKYD010000137.1:0-20096 GCA_049511335.1 Bryobacteraceae bacterium
GGGTTTGCCCGGACCAAAGACCTGTTCCCAAGTGCCCTCGGCTTTGAACCCATTGGCCCCCCAAACCTCGCGTAGTTCCGGGGCCAGCATGGCTTTGTGCTTCTGAAGATAATCCATCAATTCCCTCGGTACCGGCCCGTCAAAAGCCTTGTTGGCCGGCTCGGACCGGTCGCGCGAATCCCGCAGCACACCCACCTCGTTCTCCACCTGGATCATCAGCACGGTGTGCTGCCGGCTATCCACTTCCTTGATGTACCGCATCAGCGCGCGAAAGGCACGCGCGTCGGCGTCGCGGCTGGCATTTGAAAAAGTGCTCAGCAGCTCGATGCTCCGTCCTCCTTTGACTTGGATCCGCGGAAACCGCTTGTAATCCTGCTTCACCCACAACGGCGGGTAGCTCGAAAGGCCGTTTTTCCAACTGCCAAACCACAGGAATACTATTTTTAGGTTATTGCGCCTGGCCTCCTGGATGAGGCCATCGACCAGCCCAAACTCAAAGTGTCCCTCCTGGGGTTCCACCTGGGCCCACGATACCGCCGCCAACACGCAATTGAGGTTGCCCGCTACCAACCTGGACCAGATCGGCTGCATGTTCTCGAGACTACTGGCAGTGTTGTTGCCCAGTTCTCCTGCGACAGCGAGGAACGGCTTCCCGTCGACGATCAGTTGCGTCGCGGTTCCTTGCCTCTGCAGATGCGGTACGCCTGGATCGGCCTGCCCATAGGCCCGGGCCTCGATCGCGCTGGCGTAGGATGCGAGCGCGAAGCACGCAAAAGTCGTCAGTTTCATGCCTGAATTTACCTCCAAAGCGAAAGCTGCGATTCGTCGAGCCTCAGTCGGCTACTGCCGGCGCGCGGCATTCGGTACCATTCTGGCTTCCCGGCCGCCGACATTTGCTGTCGGGTTGGAAATCATGCCACAGCCACGGATAACCCCGCATGTCGACGGTTCCCCGGCCCATCAGGCTGGCATTCTCGACGTTGTTAAAGACAAACACCGCTCGCTGCACCCTTCCCGGGCCTCCCGTCGTCCCGGGCGGCAAGACGTAATCCGCATTTTTGGTGGACCCTTTAAGCACGGCGCCAGCCTCGACGTAAAATGTGACGTTGCTCTTCATCATCACCAAGCCGGTCAGGTAAACACCGGCCTTCGGGAAAAAGAGCACGCCGCCCCCGGGCCTGGCCGACACGTCGCTAATGGCCTGATTGATCTTCGCGGTCTCGACGGTCTTACCCGTATTGTCAATTTTGTAGTCCATGATGTTGACCACATTCGCATCGCCGAGTTTAGGAGCATTGGCCTCAGGCGCGTCGGCAAAGAGCAGCAACCCAGTACCTGAGAAGAGCGGCTCTTCGTTGATGAAGATGACCAGATAACGCGGCCGATCGAGGTCGAAGCCGATCGTATTGCCCTTGATCTGCGGCTGGATGTTATAAGCGATCGGTCTGACGTAGGCTGTTCGCACATCCCTCTCGCTGACGAGCGAGGTAATCGTGACGTGAACCTTGCCGGTCATACTGAAACTGGCATAGTCCATCCAATTGAACTGGTTGTAGGTCGGGTAACGATACGCAAAAATCGGCTGGCCGTCCACTGTCACCTGATAAGCCAGGCTCGGAGGTGCCCCCGGATACGGAGGGGTAGGGGTAACCGAGGCCCAGCTCGCTGCCGGCCAAAGCATCGGTAGCATTGCAATCGAGGCTATTAACAGTTTAGTTACCATTGTGTTCCTCTCAATAGACTCCAAGGGAGACGCGCAGTGCGATCGGCTCGGCACGCAGATTGAGACCGTTATCGGTCTCGTCGCCATTCAGGATGCGGATGAACTGGAATACGCCGTTTTCGTAGTTTCCCTCCTCAGCGCGCAGGAACTGGCGGCGCTTGTCGGCGGCGGCGGGCCGGAAATCCACCCGACAAAAGTACCCGGCTGCCAGGAACTTGTTGTCCGCTAGTTGTGCGATCAGGGCCCGCCCCGTCGGCTCCGCATTCCCCAACGGCGCACGATTGTTCCGCCCAGCTCCGTAGGAGACCACTGCGTCCCACGCCCCGAAGTGGAGCGTTTGGGATGGCGTGCCTTTTTCTTCCGCCACAGCCTGCAGCTTGCCTTCGAAGTTGAGGCGGGCAATATCCCGCATCATGGGAGCGATCAGGCAGTAGTTCTGCGCCGTCGGGGCGAATTGGTCCTGCGGAGCAGGGCCGCCTGCTGGAGCAGCGGCTGGAGTGCTGGGAGGAACGGAGGGGGTGGTGCTGTAGTCTAGACCGAAGGGCGAGAAGCCGATGGCCTGCAGGCCAAGCGCGGAAAAAAAGAACCTGGCAACCGCGGCGCTGCCGCTGGTCTCCGGGACGAACAAGACGTTGTCGTCGCGGTGATACAGTTCCAATGTCTTCAGATATGCAGCGGGATCGTTCATGTAAATGTCGGGCGAGACGATATCGATCGCGGGTGCTGCGACCTTCCAGATGGGAATCACGTTATCCGTGGGACCGCCGGCTTCGTAACTGCCGGGCGCGCCCGGCTTGATGGGGTCGCGCAAGGCGGCGTTGGCGTAAAGCGGCAGTGGATAGACCGCTTTCCCGGCGGCGGCAACCTTCCCCACGTACATAGCCACGGCCCAGGCGTGGAAGTTCACTTCCGCTTCCGCTCCAAAAGCTTCCTGCCAGTTGACGGAAGCGCCAAGTGTGTGGCCCATGGCCTTGAGAACATCGGCCGGGACGGGAGCTTCGAAGAGCTTTTGCGCGGCCGGGGAGTAGTCACGGACGGAGCCCCAGGTTCCCGACTCGTTCTCAACCTGCACAATGATTACGGTGTGCTGTGGATCGAATGCCTTGAGGTGGCGCATGAACGCGGCGAACGCGCGAATATCCAGCTCTTGGGACGCGGTACAGAACGGCGATGGCGAATCCGCCGTCCGTCCGTTCTTGTCGATCAGATGGAAATATCGCGCCGGATCCGCCTTCATCCACTCGGGCATGTAGTGCTGGCTGCCGTTCTTCCAGGTGCCGAACCAGAGCAGGTTCAGCCGGACGTGGTGCTCGCGTGCCTGGGTGATGATGGTATCGATTACGGAATAGTCGAATTGTTGCGGGCGAGGTTCGAATTGCTCCCAGTAGATGGGTATCTCCAGCGTATTGGCGTGGAGATATTCGATAGCTGGCCACACTTTCGGAAGCATGCGCGGCCAGCCGCTCGAATTGTGCGCCTGCGCGCCCAGCATCAGGAAAGGCGCACCGTCTACCATCAATGCGTAGCGCCCGTCTTTTTTGATCACCTGGGGGATAGGGTGTTCCTTCTCCTGCGCATGCAGCGTGATGCCGACGCTACCGGCCGCCAGCAGGACCACCAATGTGGCGGGGCGGAAAAGCCTGCCACAACGCACTTTACTCATCAGCAAATCCTTTCAAAACGAAAGTTCTATTTTAGATCCCCGACTCTCAATCCGGATGAGATCCGGTTCAGGCCAGCGCGGATGGCCAGCGATTTCTGATGGTCGAGACGGAACAAAGAGATGCAACCGTCCAGCGGGAGATCGCCTTGATCCTCAAGTGGCCCGCCCGCATCAAGTAGGGTAGACCGCCCGCTTGATTCGGGGCGCGCTTCGCTGCGCATGTTGAGACTGCACAGGTGAATGGGAATTGGGTGGCGCGTCCAAACTCTGCGGTTTGGGCGTTAGACGTCCAGTTGACGTAACGGGAAGCATCGGGAGTGATGTTCCAGAAGAGCCGTTTGGGACAGCTTCCGAATGGTCGCCAACCCGGAAGTTAACTGATTAGGAACGGGAGATCGGCACCCGTCGCCCAAGTTCCGGAACAGCCCATAAAACCAATGATCGAGACCGGTCCTCACCGGACAATGGCGTCGTCAGGCGAACGCTGAAAACGGAACGATATGCGGCAATATCGGAAGGTAACCCGTGGCTGGGGATCGCGCTTCCGAGCTGGCCGACTTTGCCCGCCGCGTCCCCTGACACAATGGATTCATGAACCCGCCCAGCCTCTCCCGCCGCGAACTGTTGGCCCTCTCGGCTAGCTTGCCTGCTTCCGCGCAGCCCGTGCGTGCCGCTGATGGCTATGTCGATATCCTGCGCCCGCCCGACCTCGCCATCGCCTTCCTCGAAAGCGGTCCACTTCCGCTAACCCGCGAAGGTCGCCGATGGAACGGCGCTGGAATCTCCGTCCAGATTGAACCGGCCGCCAGCGGCATGCCTGTCCGCATCGAGGCACCGGAAGCCCCGCTGCTCCGTCTGCATCTCCGCTGGCGGGCCACCGTGCCAGAGCGCTGGCGCATCCTCAACGACCAGTGGGAGCGCAGCTACGGGGATCTCGAATGGCGGGGCGTGGTCGGCGAGCGCATCCTGCCATGGTATTTTCTGGCTTTCGACGGCCGCGCCACGGACGGTTACGGCGTCGCTACGGGGGCCTCGTGCTTCGCCTTTTGGCAGGCCGACCCCGCCGGCATATCCCTGTGGCTGGACCTGCGCAATGGGAGCTCCGGCGTTCGCCTAGGCCCCCGCACGTTGGAAGCCGCCGTCATTCGAGTCCGCCGCGGGGCCGCCGCAGATGAGAGCGCTTTCGAATCCGCGCGGCGTTTCTGCCGCCAGCTCTGCGCCCAGCCGCGCTTCCCCACCGCGCCCGTTTACGGCGGCAACAACTGGTATTACGCTTACGGCCGCAACTGCTCAGCCGTCGCCATCGAGCGCGATGCCGGCTTGATGGGGGAACTCGCCCCATCCGGGCCAAACCGGCCCTTCATGGTGATCGATGACGGCTGGTCGCTGACTAACACCGCCGGCCCCTGGGAGCGCGGTAATGCCGGCTTCCCCGATATGACGGGGGTGGCCGCGGCCATCAAACGGCAGGGCGTTCGTCCTGGTATTTGGCTGCGCCCCCTGTACACCACCGCCGAGGTTTCCCCGACCGCCCGGCTTCGGCCTCGCGCCGACACTCGCAACGCGACGCTCGATCCCAGCCTACCCGAGACGCTGGAAACCGTCCGCCAGGACATTGGCCGCATGGCTTCGTGGGGTTTCGAGCTGATCAAGAACGACTACACCAGTTTCGACCTGCTGGGCCGCTGGGGGTTTTCGATGGGTGCAGACCTCACCGAAGCTGGCTGGCACTTCGCCGACCGGTCCCGCACCACGGCCGAAATCGCGCTGGCGTTCTACCGCGCGATTCGGGAAGCGGCCGGGGGCGCGACTATCATCGGCTGCAATACTTTCGGACATCTGTCCGCCGGTCTGTTCGAACTGCAGCGCACCGGCGACGACACCAGCGGCCGTGACTTCCACCGCACGCGACGGATGGGCGTCAACACGTTGGCGTTTCGCGGCCCACAGCACCGCGCCTTCTTCGATCTCGACGCCGATTGCGCTCCCATCACGCCGCAGCTCCCCTGGGACCTGGCCGCTCGCTGGCTCGACCTGGTGGCCCGCAGCGGGACCGCGCTGTTCGTCTCCCCCGATCCCGCGGCGGTCAACGCTGAGTCGAAGCAGGCCCTCCGGCGGGCGTTCGGGGCCGCCACTCAAGCGCGCGAGCTTGCCGAACCGCTCGACTGGATGGACACCACCACGCCTGGCCGCTGGCGCATCGATGGACGCGCGGTGGAATACGATTGGTATGGCCCCGAAGGAGCCTCGCCCTTCCCGCGCTAAGCGGCTGGCGGTTATCTCCCAGTCCAGACTGCGGATCGGTGACGAGAAAATGCCGTTGCACTTCGCCTAAGTGGAGCATTAACTGGTGATATCGTTAGCTGTTTCGTCGGGCCACCAACCCTGCGGAAGATGATTCAGGGTATACTCGTCGGCTACGATGGAGTCCTATGACGATGAATCGGAACCCGCTCGCCGCGGGGCTTTTCCTCGCTCTCGCCGCTGCGCCGGCGGCTTCCCAGTCGAAGGATGTCGAGGGAAGCAAGGATTCCCCGCTCGCTTCGCGGTACCCTGGCTCGGTCATTGATAACTACAAGACCAAGCAGTTTGACGAATTCAATTTTCCCATCGGCGTGGTTACCTCGCAGGGTATGCCCAAGAGCCTGCACCTGGAGGGCAAGATCACCCGGATCTCATACACGTATCCTCAGGACCGCTCGCCCCTGGAGGTCTACCGCAACTATGAAAGCGCCCTGAAGCGCGCGGGCTTTGAGACGGTGTTTACCTGCAGCGGCGATGCCTGCGGATTAGCCAGATTTCACATGACCGCCGACTGGTCCGACACCTGGTATGGCGCCGGCCACTGGCAATTTTCCGGCAAGCTGGCGCGCCCGGAAGGAGATATCTATGTGAGCCTGCATGTCGCGCCGGGCACAACCAATCTGGACATCATCGAAACCAAGCCCATGGAAAGCGGTCTAGTAACCGTCAATGCGGCCGCGTTGAAGGGCGATATCGGCAAGACCGGGCACGTGGCCGTCTACGGCATCTACTTCGACACTGCCAAGGCGGATGTGAAGCCGGAGTCCGGGCTGGCCCTGCAGGAGATTGGCAAGTTACTGCAGCAGGATCCGAAGCTCAAGTTGTATATCGTCGGGCACACCGACAGCGTCGGCGAATTCCAGATGAACATGGATTTATCGCGCCGGCGCGCGGACGCAGTCCTCAAAGCGCTGACTACCACCTATGGCGTGGCGCCGGACCGGCTCCAAGCCTACGGCAATGGTCCGTTGGCCCCTGTTGCCTCGAACAGGGATGAGGAAGGAAGAGCCAAGAATCGTCGTGTGGAACTTGTGGAGCGGTAATGCCCCCGTTTGCTCGTACAACCGCATTGCACCCCTTTACCTCTGTGCCGTCCTAAGCGTTCCAAACCAAGATGGAGGGGACCATCACCGGCGGCCTGCCGTTTCACGCGCAGCGAAATCGTCAGTGTTGGCGAGCGTTAAGACACATATCGGTAGCCGTCTGCCGGGACCCGAATGAGCACCGCGACGGTTTATGCGTTATTCCAGGAGTTTGAGACTGCGGACCAGCGGGCCGTAAATCGCGGAGTGGCGCGAAGCCTCGATCCGAGAAGTCACGCCTCTCCTATTCGCATCGCAAAATGCAGTTTGCAACACGCTGTAATTTCAGGTCTGTTAGTCTACTTTCAGTCGCAAATCGCCCTATAATCCAAGAGGCGGCATGGCCCGATTCGGTGTGCCCCCAGTACAAGTGATAGGAGGAGGTCTCAACCACATGGCGACCATCCGATTGTCGGTCAATGGAAAGGCGCGAAGCGTTGACACGGAGCCGGAGCGGCCCCTGCTGGAAGTGCTGCGCGAAGACTTGGGGTTGACCGGAACGAAATATAGCTGCGGTGAAGGCCAGTGTGGATCGTGCACCGTGCTTCTCGACGGCAAGCCGGCAGTCTCCTGCGTGACGACGGTACGCGCGGCCGAGGGCCGCAAGATCGTCACCATCGAAGGTCTCGCCGAGGGTGGGACGTTGCACCCGGTTCAACAGGCGTTCCTGGACGAAGGCGCCGTGCAGTGCGGCTACTGCACGCCGGGCATGGTGCTTCAAACGGTGGCGCTGCTGCAGAACCACCCCAAGCCGACGGACGCACAAATCGTCGACGGCCTGAACGGAAACCTGTGCCGCTGTTCCGACTACCAGCGGATTATGTCTGCTGTGCGGCGTGCCGCGGCAGCCACGGGGAAGAAAGGATAGGGGGCGGCCATGTCCGTTGTGAACCGCCGGGAGTTTGTGGAGATCGCCAGCGCGGGTCTTCTGATCGTGGCGACAGCACCCTTGTCGGATGCCCAGAGGGGCAGCGGAGCCGGAACTTTTGAAACCAGGCTGCACATCGGGGAGGACGGCTTCATCACCGTCCTGAGCGGGAAGATCGAGGAAGGCCAAGGCGCGCTCACCGAGTTGGCGATGGCGGCCGCTGAGGAACTGCGGTTGCCACTCGACCGCGTACGGATGGTGATGGGCGATACGGACCAGACGCCCAACGACGGGGGCACCGCCGGCAGTGGAACCACGCCGCGTACCGCGCCGCTGGTACGCCGGGCAGCAGCCACCGCGCGCACCCTGCTGCTGGCCGCGGCGGGTCGGCAGTTCCACATGGATGCCGACGCCCGGCTTGAAGTCATCGATGGCGCTGTCCAGTACGCCGGCAAGAAGTACGGCTACGCTGACCTGGCCCGTTCGCCCGAACTCGCCGGGGCTTACAAACAGGCGTTACCGGCCAACATCACGGTCACCCCTGCCAAGGACTGGCAGCTCTTGGGAAAGCCCCAAGTCCGGTTGGACACCCGCGAGCTTGTCACCGGCGCGCATCGATTTCCCAGTGACATTGTGCGGCCGGGCATGCTCTACGGCCGCGTGCTGCGCGCGCCGTCCTACGGGGCGACACTGGGCAGCGTGGATCTGTCCGAGGCGCAGAAGATGCCGGGCGTGACGGCAGTACGCGATGGCAGCTTCGTCGCCTGCGCCGCGCCCACCACGTTCGCCGCCCAAAAAGCCTTGGCGGCTATCTCCGCCACAGCTCAATGGAAGACCGTCGAGCAGCCATCGAGCGACGATCTCTTCGGCTACCTGAAGCAGCATGCCAAGCCGGAGGTACGCCCCCAGGCGCAGGGCCGGGGCTCGGTGGAGAAGGGACTGGCCGAGGCGCGTACGAAATTGAAGGCGTCGTACCAGGTGCCCTATGTGCAACACGCCCCTATGGAGCCGCGCGCCGCGGTGGCGGAGTGGCAGAACGGCCGTCTCACGGTCTGGACCGGTACCAGCAATCCGGCGAGCGTCCGCGGGCAACTCGCTGAGACGTTTGGCGTGGCGCAAGATCGGGTGCACGTCCTCGTGCCTCACTTCGGCGGAGGCTTCGGAGGTAAACACACCGGAGAAGCGGCTACGGAGGCGGCCCGCCTCGCCAGGGAAGCGGGGCACCCGGTGGCGGTGCGGTGGACGCGCGCAGAAGAATTCATGTGGGCGTATTTCCGCCCGGCCGCGCTGATTGAAATCGAGGCCGGATTGGATGCGAGTAATGCCATCTCGGTCTGGGATATCACCAACTACAACTCCGGTTCGGCGGCGCTGGACACCCCGTATCGCATCCCCAATACGCGAGCCAGGTTCGTCGCATCCGATCCTCCGCTGCGGCAGTCCTCGTACCGGGTCCTGGCAGCCACGGCGAACAATTTCGCACGGGAGGCGTTCACCGACGAACTGGCTGAAGCGGCGGGCAAAGATCCTCTAGAGTTCCGGCTCTCTCACCTCGACAACGAGAGGATGAGGAACGTGTTGAACGCCGCCGCGCAGCGGTTCGGCTGGGTGGAGCGGCGCAAGAAGCGACGCCCGGGAACCGGCATCGGCCTCGCCTGCGGGACCGAAAAGAACTCGGTGGTGGCGGCCTGCTGCGAAGTGGAGGTGGATCGCGCGAGCGGCGCACCGCGGTTGATCGAGGTGGTCCAGGCCTTCGAGTGCGGGGCCATCCTGAATCCGGCCAACCTGCGGTCTCAGGTGGAAGGAGCGATCATGATGGGCGTCGGCCCGGCACTGCGGGAGGAAATCCTCTTCAAGGACGGCAAGCTCACCAACGCGCGATTCGCGACATACCGGGTGCCACGATTCCGTGACGTTCCCAAGTTGGACGTGATCCTGCTGGACCGCAAGGATCTCGAATCGGCGGGCGCAGGGGAGACTCCAATCATCGTCATCGCGCCGGCGATCGCGAACGCGGTGTTCGACGCGACGGGGAAACGCGTCCACTCGATGCCCATCCGCGCTTTGCAGCGGTAGAGGAGCAGTTAAGCCGAAACTAACCCGCCAGACTGTTTAATCATAGGGCGCGTGCGCTGAAACCAGGGCTTAAACACATTTGGCCGGTTAGTTTCAGCCACTCGGACAATAATGCCACCACGGCCATCTGTGCACCTGAGATCGGCTTTGTAGAGGGCGTTAACCCCAATATCGGAAGCCGCCGTTGCCATCCCCAACCGGCCGCCGGTGTAGGTGCCGCGCCCAAGTCATAGAGCTGCTCGACACCTGCCGGCTCGCGCTAGCGGCGGATGGTAATCTCGTGTAGAGCCTGGAGTGCAATGCCGATTGCGTCTGGGACAACAGCATGAGACCAGTGGCTTCCCTTGAGACCAAGACGACGAAGGCTGCCTGGTTGGCCCTGGCCTTGCTGGTGGTGTCGGTCGCAATTAACTACGTTGACCGCACGAATCTTTCCGTGGCGGCTCCAGGATTGCGGACCGAACTCGGATTGTCGCCGGCCCACCTGGGGCTTCTGCTCTCAGCGTTTTTCTGGACTTATGCGGCGTTTCAGATTGTGTCCGGCTGGTTGGTGGACCGGTACGATGTTAACTGGGTTCTCGGTGCCGGTTTCCTGATCTGGTCGGCGGCGACAGCGGCAACCGGTTTTGTAGGCGGGTTTGGCGCACTGTTTTCGTTGCGGCTGGTGCTCGGTGCTGCGGAGTCGGTGGCCTATCCCTCTTATTCGAAAATCATCGCCACGCGTTTTCCGGAACACCGACGCGGCCTCACGAACGCCCTCATCGATGCCGGCTCGAAAACTGGGCCCGCTCTGGGGACGCTGATCGGCGGCCTGGTGGCGGCGCGGCTCGGATGGCGAGCCCTGTTCTTGATCCTGGGCTTCGGTGCCCTGCTGTGGGTCCCATTATGGGTGGTCTGGGCGCCGCGGAGCAAGGCTCCGGGCAAGCCGCACCGCCACGAAGGGCCGGGATTTGCCCGGATTCTGCGGGAGCCGTCCGCCTGGGGAACGTTTTTCGGGCTTTTCAGCATCAATTACGCGTTTTACTTTCTGATCACTTGGCTGCCCACTTACCTGGTCATGGAGCGGCACTTCTCGATGCGCATGATGGCCGTCGTGGGCTCGCTTCCTTTTTGGGGGCTCGCCGCTTCATCTACCATCAACGGTTGGGTTTCGGACCACCTGATCATGCGGGGGGCCACACCGACCCGCATTCGCAAGAGCTTCGCTGCGGCTGGATTGCTGTTGTGCACGTTGGTTTTGCCTGCGGTGATGGTTCCCAGCCCGTGGATGTGCATCACGCTGCTGACGGCAGCCTGCCTGTCGTTTGGACTTTGCACCTCCAACCACTGGGCCATTACGCAGACCATCGCCGGACCTCAGGCGGCGGGCAAATGGACCGGCCTGCAGAATGCATTCGGTAATCTGGCGGGGGTGGCCGCGCCGTGGATAACCGGTGTGATCGTTTCCGCGACCGGCCAGTTCCTTTACGCCTTCGTGGCTGTGTGCGTGGTGTTGGTGCTAGGAGCGCTGAGTTTTCTCTTCATCGTGGGGTCCGTCTCACCGGTAGATTGGGCTCAAACAGTCGAACCGTGACGATTCGATCAACGGGAGATTCGTCAGCGCTTCCGCTTTCATGCCCGCAGTTACTTCAGGTGGTGCAGGAAGTCGTAGCTGGGCTTCATGAACTCCAGGTTCATTTCGACGAAGTAGTTCTTGACGCCTCCGGTCTTGGCGGCGGCGAACAGCCCCTTCCAATCCACTGAGCCCGAGCCTATGGCAGTTTGCTTTTGGGTCACGGCCGACCAGTCGGCCAGGTGCATCGAGATGAAGCGGCCGCGGTATTTCTGCATGTAGGTGGCGGCTTCATAGCCGATGCTGATTACGGCCACCTGGAACTGCATCTTGACCAGCTTGGGGTCGAACTCGGCCATCAGCTTGTCGTAGATCAGTTCGTTGTCGATCTTCTGAAACTCGCCGTTGTGGTTGTGGTAGCCGGCCTGCACGCCCGCCTTGGCGATCTTCTCGCCGATCTTGTTCAGTTCGTCCGCGGCGTTCGCCCAGTCCGCCATTTTGGCGGTGTTAGGAAGGCCGAAGGTGGAGAGGATCATTTGCTTCAGGCCTAGATCCTTGGCGAAAGCGATGCGCTCGTCCAGGTTCTCCCTCATCTCCTTGAACTGGTAGTGGCAGCTCTCGCACCGCAGGCCGGCGGCCTGGATAGTCTTTTTCATCTCCGCCGCGGACATGCCCGCGAGCACGCCGAAGCCTTCCCTGTAACCGGGTGGGGAGCACATTTCGATGGTCCGGTAGCCCATGGCGGCGATCTGCTTCAGCGTGCCGGGGAAGTCCTTGCCTATAGCATCGCGGATGGGCCAGGTCTGGGTTCCGATGGGCATGCCCAGTGGGTCGGCCATGAGCGGGCCGGCTGCTACGGCGCCAGCGGCGGTGGCGGCGAGGAACTCTCTTCTGGAAAGATGCATGACGCTTTCTCCTATCAACCGTTCAGATGGTTTGCGGGTCCCAACCCTTGCGGTACTCGCGTGAGAGATACTGGTTGGCCTCGGGGACGTTGGTGATCGTGCCGGTTTTGGCCTCATATAGCAGCCGTTTGCCGGTTCGCAGCGCTACCGCGTAGAGGTTGACAGCCTCCGAAATCGGGCCGGCGTTGAGGAAGCTGCTGGGCGAGTGCTGCTTGTCGCCGCGGCACGCCGCCACCCACTGCGTCAGCCCGGGCGACAGCCGAGGCGCTTCGGATCCGCCGTTCGCGGTGCGCGCGGGCTGGGGCGGCGCCTGTGTGCCCTTCTTGCGGCGTTCGGAGATCAGGCGCGGACTTTCCACGTTGAACCCGGCGAGGATCTTGCCCTTGTCGCCGATGAACATCATGCCTTCGCGCGCCAGTTCCTGGCCCTCTGCGCCCAGCTCCGCGGGCGTGGGCGGACGAATGCCACCGTCGTACCAGATGAGATCGATGGGCCCGCGACGGCCGCGCGCGGGGAACCTGAAGCGGACCGCGCTGGCGAGCGGGAACGAGAAGTCGTTGCGGATGGTGGTGGAGACGCCGTCCTTCAGGATGCAGGCGTGGGTCAGCATGGGGTCGATGCTGGCCGGCCCGGAGAGCTCCAGCGCGTTGAACACGGTCCAGAGGCTATAATGCCCCATGTCGGCCATGGAGCCGCCGCCGAAGTCGTACCAGCCGCGGAACACCATGTGGGTGTAACTGGGGTGGTAGGGACGGTCGGCTTCGGGGCCGAGCCACAGGTTCCAGTCGAACCCCGGCGGCACGGGCGGCCGGTCGGTGGGGATGGTGGCATACTGCGGCCAGACCGGGCGGTTCGACCAGTTGTGAACCTCGCGCAAGGTTCCGATGGCGCCGCTTTTGATCCACGCCATCACTGGGGCCATGTCGCCGTTGCTGTCCCAGGGCATGAAATGGGTGGAGACGCCGGTCTTGCGCGCGGTCTCGATGACGAGTTGCGCCTCCTTCAGGCGATTGGCGATGGGCTTGTGCATGACGACATGCTTTCCGCGTTTCATGGCCGCAATCGCGATCACCCCATGGAGATGATCGGGGGTCATGATCTTGACGGCGTCGATGCCCTTTTCCTTTTCGAGCATCTCACGCACGTCGGCGTAGGCGGCGCAGCCCTTGTACTGGCCCGAAGGCCGCTGCCCGGCGTAGTATGCTTCGACGAAACTCCGGCCCACCTCGCGTCCGCCGGGAATCGTGCCCTCGGTCCGGGCGCGCCAAGCGGGGTCGCGGAGCGCGCGGCGCAGGCTGCTCAGCAGGCCATCCCGGCTCCAGTCGCGGTACTCGACCGCGTCCTTGTTCGGATCGCAGACGGCCGTGATCTGGATGTCCTCGGAAGCGAGCAGAACCGGCATTTCGCGGAGCCCCTCGGTGCCCGTGCCGACGCAGGCCAGGCTAATTTTGTCGCTGGGGGCTACCACGCCCGGCCCCCCCAAGACGTGTCTTGGCACGATGGAGAAGGCAGCGGCAGCGGCTGCGCTCCCCAGGAACTGGCGGCGGTTCGCGTTGGATGTCATCGAATCCTTCCCGGAGGCGGCGGTTGGCCAAGCGCTTCTCGCGCCGCGAAGCCGCCCCGGAGTAGATTAGCGGGATTCACAAGGACGGGCAAGGGTAAAAGGAATGGTGGGTTTCTTTCTCTTGTTTCTGCTGACGCAATTGATAAACCCAGCCAAACATCTGTACGTCGTTGGGGAGTTAATCTTGGATCCCTTGAAGACATCCCATTTTACCGATGCGCACGTCCCTCCGGGTGACGACGCTCATCGGGAACGTTATTTTGCATTATCGGAAGCCATCCGGCCAACCAGAACCACGCGGATTGGCCCCCAACAGCCGCTCTTGCGCCGGATCAGGTCGCCGAAAGTATATCTTGCGGGCATGCTCGTCCCTGCGGATCATCCTGGTTGCAAAACTTATTCTGCAGTGCGCTGGCGAGTGCTGCTGCGATCTACGCCAGCAGAGGTGGGACGCTCAGTTTAGGGGAGACCTATGCTCAGTTGGAACGGCGGGCTTCTGATCCCGCGAGGCGGCCCTGAATTCAAGAATCATCCGGGGCGCATCCGGCGCCAGCAACCGGCGGACCCAGGGTCTGTTGCTCCGGAGGGGCAGCAAATCCGGGCGCTACAGTATTAGGCGGAGCAACTCGGCTTGTGATTCGAATCACTCAGCCTGTGATGGCGGCGGCTACATTCCTTCTTCTGGCTGGCGCGGGTGTGGCGCAGGAGAAGCGATACGTGGTGATCGACCAGGACGCGGCCGGGCCCGGCGGTACACGTGGACATGGCGAAGTTCGGCAAAATGTTCGTGGAGCTGATGACGCGGGCGGCGCCGGGACCGAAACAGTAAACGCCCACCGCCAGGCGTGCGGTTCCACGTCGGGCTTGGGCGGCTAGTCGCGGTCGCTACCGCGGCGACGGCCGGCGATGACAGGCAACTCAGCCCGTCTTCAGAGTCGCGACGGTCCAGCCGAGCGTTAACGGTGAATATCGGTAGCTAACCGGACACGCGATTACGGTTCCGATTGGCAAGATTGCGTATAATCGACGACGGATACAAAAGTCTTTTTCCCGGAGTGCTTTTTGCCAGGTTATAGAACAACATTCAACCCCGCGGTGAGCCGCCGCGCCGCATTAAGCGGGCTGGCTGGATTTCTCGCCGCATCGCCCTTATTGGGGAGCCAGCAGGATCCTTTCCACGACCACAGCCGCATTCCCGCGCTTGGCGAGATGGTCAGCGTTTTTGACTTCGAGCCCGTGGCTTTTGCGAAACTCCCGAGGCTAGCCTACGACTTCTTGTCGTATGGCGTCGATGGGGAGTTCACGCTGCGCCGCAATCGGGAGGCATTCGACTGGGTCGGCCTGCTCTCGCGCCGGCTCGCGGACGTGCGCTCGGTCCAGCCGGAGTCGAACCTTCTCGGCATGAAGTTGCCCTTCCCGATGCTCATCGCTCCCACGTCCCGCCACGTGCTCTACCATCCCGATGCTGAGGTGGCCACGCACGCAGGAGCTACGGCCGCATCCAATACGCCGCTCATTGTGAGCAACGTCGCCACTTTGACGGTGGAGAGGATCGCGGCGGCGGCGACCGGCCCGTTGTGGTTCCAGCTCTATCCTCAGCCCGAGCCCGAATACAACCGCGAGATGATTGAGAGAGCGCAGTCGGCCGGCTGCCGGGCCATTGTCGTCACCGTGGACCAGCAGGCTTCTTCCTACGAGCGTGCGCTGCATGACCGGAACCTCGGCACCCCTGTTGCCGCAACGCCAGGTGCAGTATCTGTCGCGCCGCGTGCTTCCACCAACCCGTATCGCGTCCCGGACACTAGGCTCTGGTATGAATGGAAGCTGTTCGACGAACTGCGCCGCATCGTTAAGGTTCCGTTGGTCGCCAAGGGCATCGTTACCAGGGAAGATGCACTTCTGTGCCTGGAACACGGGGTTGATGCCATCTACGTTTCCAACCATGGTGGCCGGTCCCTGGACTACGGCCCTTCCACGTTGGAGGTGCTGCCCGAGATCGCCGATGCGGTTCATGGCCGCGCTCCAATTATCTTCGACAGCGGGATCCGCCGCGGCAGCGACATTCTGAAGGCTCTGGCGCTCGGCGCCAGCGCCGTCGGACTGGGCCGCGTGCCGCTTTGGGGCCTGGCCGCCTATGGGCCGCAAGGGGTCCGGAAGGTTCTCGAAATCCTGCAAGCCGAGCTGGTTCAGGCCATGGCCGCGACCGGCCGGCCGACACTGGCATCCATCGACAAAAGCCTGGTAAGAACGGAGTTCGTATGAGCGTGGCCCAGACATTAGTGGGCGAGCCGCCCGGCCGCATTGCTCCCGCCCGCGAGTTGGTGAACACGTTCGAGTTCGAAGCAATGGCGCGGCGCAGCTTGAGCGCCGCGGCTTTCGCCGAAATCGCCGACAGTGAGCGGAACGCCTTCGAGCGCATCACCTTCCGGCCGCGCATGATGGTCAACACGACGAAACTGGATCTGACCGCCGAGCTTTTCGGTCAACGGATGTTCGCACCCATCCTGGTGGGACCCACTTCCGAGCAAAAGCGATTTCATCCGGAGGGCGAGCTGGCGACCGTGCGCGGCGCTTCCGCCGCAAAAACCGCTATGGTGGTTTCCGGTCGCTCCAGCTATCCAATGAATGAGATCGCCGCCCAGGGTCCGGCCACGCTCTGGTATCAGGTCTACCCAGAGCCGGATCTTGCGGCGCAACGGCGCCGTATCGACCAGGCCATCGAGCTTGGCTGCAAAGCGCTTTGCATCGCCGTCGGCGGCGCGGACTGGAGCGCCATCGACCGTGTGCGGCAGGGTGTCCGCGTCCCGGTCGTGCTGAAGGGCATCATGAGCCCGGAAGAAGCTGCCGCCGCGATGGGCAAGGGTGTGGAAGGGATCGTGGTTTCCAACTATTCCGGCCGGAACACAAACGGAATGACCGCGCCGATGGAAGTACTGCCGGCCATTGCCGAGGCCGTGGCCGGCAAAACGCCTATCCTGATCGATGGTAGCTTCCGCCGCGGCTCGGACATCCTGAAGGCGCTGGCACTGGGCGCGAGCGCCGTTATGCTGGGCCGGCCCGTGCTATGGGCGCTGGCAACCTATGGCGCCGGCGGCGTGCAAGCCTTGCTGGAAATGCTGCAGACGGAACTGGCCCGCGACATGGCCATGTGCGGCAAGCCGAATCTCAAATCGCTGGACCTCAGCATGGTGAGGATCCATGCCCAAGTGGCTTGATAGTTAGGCGCAGGCTCGCGCTGTAACGCGGACTCAGCGATACTGGACGAGATGGCGTTTTGGGAAGCGTACTGGCTGCCCCAGTGGGATCATTGAAACTCGAAGAATCGTTCCCCGTGTGGGCGGGCAGCCCTGGTTTGTGACAGCGTTATGGCGTGATATCGGTAGTCTTCTCCCTCCGAGCCTTTGTGAACGCGGCTTTCTCCGAGTGGGCGACCATGCAGGCGCTAGCGAATTGGAAAACGCTGCGCGCCCGGCCTGCGAGTTTTGCAGATGACTGACCGAAGTCCGCAGGCCGCCAGTCAGTAGCCGGCGGGCTTCACGAATCCGTCGGTCAGTTGAGATGCGTGCTTGGCAAAAGCGATTAGCTCAGGCTCGCTCCAATAAGGGCCGACGATCTGGACACCCAAGGGTAGCCCCTCCTGGCCAAGCCCGAGCGGGATGTTCATGGCCGGATGACCAGAGGCGTTGAAGCAGGCCATGAAGGGCCATACGTAATCGATGTATATCATTTCCGTGCCCCCGTAGCGGAGTTTGTTTCCGACCTTTGTTCTCGGGTACGCCGGGCCAAATCCGCTCGGGCAAATCAGGAAATCGTAGTCCTTGAAGAAGTATTCCCACCTGGATATCGCGATGCTCCTGCGCAGCATCATTTCTCCGTAGTGGTTGGCGGACATTCGAAAGGCCTTGTCAAAATCCTGTCGATGCTTCTTCAAGCCCTTGCCTATTGTCGATTTCAATTCCATCTTCAGAAAAGGCCGGACGAACCAAGGGACACCCTGGGCCAGGATGTAAGGCAAGATCCCCAGATACACGTCGAGCGATTCCTCGTGCAGGTTCCCCTCGGGGGACTGATTCTTCACCTTGCAACCGTGTTGTTCGAGCTTTCCGACAAACTCCCGGATGGCTCCGCTAATCTGCTTGCTCACGGGATGTTCAGTCCAGCCGTCCACCCATGCGATCTTATACTCAGGCAATGACCTCTTTTCGGAGGCCCGCCATTCGATGCGTGGTGTATTCCGGTCGCTTTCGTGGGGACCGACAATGACCTTCCATAGGATCTCGATGTCTTCGAGCGTCCGGGCCAAAGGACCAGCTTGCGCCATGTGCCAGATCATGGTCTTGGTGTTCTTGGGCAAGGGAAGGTGCCCATGTCCAGGAACGGTGTTTTCAGTTGGCTTGAGCCCGTAGAGGCCGCAGAAGCTGGAAGGGTTGCGGATCGACCCGCCCAAATCAGCCCCCAATTCGAGGGGCGAAAATCCTGCCGCCACCGCCGCGGCTCCTCCGCCTGTACTGCCGCCCGGCGAGCAATCGGTGTTGTAGGGGTTCTTACCTTCGGGGTAGAGGTCGCCCCACACCTGGTAGTCCAGGAGGAGCCTTGGGACGTTGGTGTGGCCCAGGATCACGGCCCCGCTCTTGCGAATGCGGTCCACGATCACCGCATCCTCGGGGGCAACGAAATCCTTGTGCATCCTCGCGTTGATCGTGCTGCTCTTGCCCTGGATCCAGAACTGCTCTTTGACGCTCACCGGCACACCGTGCAAAGGCCCTAGGAATCTCCCCTGTTGGGCCTGCTGGTCGCGTTCGGCGGCAACCGCGAGGGCCTCCCCCTCAAACAAGTTCACGAACGCGTTCAGTTCACCGTTGCGCTCCTTGATGCGGGTCACATGCTCTTTCACGATGTCAACGCTGGTGACCTGCGCCTCGCGGATCAATTTAGCCAGCTCGTGGGCCGATCGGTAAATGTACTGCGGCATGGGGGCGACTCCTTCAGCTTGATTCTTTCGTGGCGCAGTCTCCAGACTGATCATTCGAGTTTGCCAAAAACCAGCGACCGAGGCAATCAGAACCTTGATGCCTGGTACTCGGATGGGTAACGAGGAGTCGTGCAGTACTCATGTCGGATGACGCGCTACGCCCGCAGCGTCAGGCCATGCCAGTATTCATACTGTTCATTTTGCGCCAGCTCCATAATACAATCCAAGAGATGAGCATGGACTACAGGGTAAGCGTCCCTGTCGCAATTGCAGAGCTGCTTATTGTTCTCGTGTTCCTCTACTGCTTCATCGCAACAGCGCGATTTATCATCAAGCACCGTAAGGGTGATCCAAGAGTCTGGGAACGAGCGATCCGCCGCTTTGAGAAAAACGACCGGCGTTGTTTTCCGCCGGAAGGCGTGATTGTGTTCACCGGGAGCTCCAGCATTCGCTTTTGGAAATCGCTCCAAACCGACATGGCGCCCTTGCCCGTCGTGAATCGCGGTTTTGGCGGAGCGCAAATCCACGACGTTACACACTATGTTCGACGGATTGTTACGCCGTACAAACCCAAAGCTGTTGTGTTTTATGCGGGCGAGAACGACATGGCCGGCATGCTGTTGTCCAAGAGGAAGGCCCCCGAGGAAATCCTGGTCGCTTTTGGAAACTTCTGTCGCACCGTCCATACGGACTTGCCGCATGTGCCGATCTACTTTATTGCCGTAAAGCCGCCAAAGTTGCGGCGCAAACATTGGCCAGTGATGCAGAGGGCCAATCAACTGATACAACAACACTGCGCCTCCGATGCACGACTACACTTCATCGATATCGTACCCGCCATGTTGGATCAATATGCAAAGCCGCGGCTTGACGTCTTCAAATGGGACGGTGTGCACTTGAATGAAAAGGGCTACGCCATTTGGACATCCGCGATTAAATCCGCCCTTATCAAAGCTTTCAGTTGAGATCGCAGGCCACGATCTTATTCGGCGACTATGCGACAGCGCGCTGGATGATCGCGTCCACAGGGCGGTCAATGAACCCGCAGGCAAGAATTTCACAGTCGATGAATGGAATTACTCCTGCCTGGTCGCACAGCGTTTACCGATGTGCTGGCTTAACGGCCCCAATCTGGGCAGACACGCGCTCCGCACCCCTGTAGTTCAACTCTGTGCGACTGGCTGAGAGTGATCTGCGCAGCGGTGGCCAACTTCCGTATACCCGACCAATCGAGAGCTATAGCGAGCCGCTTCCCAAAGCCTGCCGCCTAGCCTGAATTTTCGCGCCAGAACGTGAGATAACGTTCGGTTTCGCCCGATCCCCATCCATCGAAGCCTCCGCCACGCGATGCGTTATTCATCTGGTGAATTTATCTACATAAATGCGC
>JBEKYD010000138.1:0-19244 GCA_049511335.1 Bryobacteraceae bacterium
GGCCGGTAGTCGACGGCACCGGGTTACGGGGGAAGTACGACATCGATATGACTTGGACCATCGATGTGGCTTGGCTCATGGAAAGCGCGGGACTGCGAGATCAGATCCCAGAGGGGAGCGATAACGGACCATACGGCCCGACCCTCATACGCGCTGTACGGGATCAACTCGGTCTGCAGTTGATTTCGAAGAAAGGTCACGGCGACATTGTGGTTGTCGACCACGTAGCGAAGGTCCCGAGCGAGAATTAGGTCGATGTGCCCGCGCGATGCACAGGTTTAAAACTGGAAACTGGGACGGCCTGAACTTACACTTTTTCGATGCATCGAAAATGGGACGGAGCAGACTGGCACAATTTCGGATAAACAACAAACCGGCTCGATGCCGCCGGAACTGACAGGGTTCGCTGGATTAGAATCATTGCCAATGGCGGAGGCGCGGCACGGTGGAAGGGCGCGGGACATGAACTGACAGGCGGCGCTTCAGGCTGAGCGGGAGGCGGGCCCCGCAAGCCTCTGGGAGAATAGAAACCGCAAACAGCGTCGGCGCAGCCTGTTCGTGGACGACGAATGAACCAGAAAAGGGGACGGAGCGGACTGCATCTTTTTCGATAGCCCGAAAAAGTGCATGTTCAGGCTGACCCGGTTTCACCCAAGTGGCGCTTGCGGAAAGTGGAGGCAGTCATGCCTTCGGTGGTATATGGCAAGGGGCTTTAGCGTCGAAAGGAGCGGTCACGATGACCGTGTTCGGGAGATCGAACGTCACCTCCACATCAGGCTGGTCTTCTGGTACGCGAACCCCACGGATATTAAAGCGGTATTCGATCTCGACAGTTCTGGTGGCATTTCTTGACGGCAAGAATCGCCACTTTTTTGCGTTTTCAACGGCACCTAAAGCAAGGAGCGGATGGCCAAAGATGACCCGCGCGTCTGAACATGTCCCGTCAGGGCGAATTGCACAGCGGACGTGTACCGTTCCTTGGACCCTGACCATCAGCGCTAAACAGGGATAGTGAATCGACACTACACGTGTGGGACGTTCGATTGCGTTTTCACACAAAACGACTGAAGCCCAAACGAGGGCAGTAGTCATCCTGAACACCGCGGTTTGCATGTATATATGACACCATCATGAGCGGCCTGGTTCCACCGCCTAGGCACCGACCTGCCGAGTTGTTGTCGCAAAATTCTTGGTGCTGTATCGGAAACGCTCCGGCGGAACTGGGCTTGAGTAGAGGGGCGAATCTCGCAGGCCGGAGCGTTTTCGATACAGCGACTTGAAGGAAGCGCTTGGAATGCGGGCGTTGAAGGCGGTTTTTGGCCTGTCACACCACGGCAACCTGATGACTGCTTGGCCCGTGCTCTCGCTTGTGTTTTTTCATGGCATGACTGCCTTTATTTCCGTGGTCAAGCGCGCATCGAGTCGGAATCGGAGTGCCAGTGTACCCACAAAGGAATGAGATTTGGGACTTCATGCCACCGACACCGACTTATTGGGCCACTGGCCCACATTTCCGCAAAGCCCGTTTCATCTTATTGCCGCAACGAGGCCGCTACAACGGCCCGTGGTACATATTGGCGTAATCGTACGGCGATTGCGGGTTTACACGAACCTCAATGTCGCGGAAGCTTTCGACGATGATTTGAGCGGGGAACGCGCCAAGGTGGCCATAGCCACCCAGCCCCCAGCTTTTTCTGTCGCAAGGCCCGAGTGCTGAACGCTTTGCTCTCGTTTGAAGGCGACCGACAACGGTCACCCAGAGTTCAAATCGTTTACCCGAGCGCTTCGCTTCCGTCTCGACGTCGCGCTCCGATTTGGCCAGAGCTGCCCAGGTTTCATTAGTGCTTCCCTCAAGATCGATGAAAGATGGCCACAGGCCATCCTTGCATTTCTCCGCGCATTCCTGCCGAAGGCCGTAGTAATAGACGCCCCGTACGGTCACTACCTTGTCTCGAAAGCCGGGGAAATCCTTTGAGAGTTCGCAAACCGAGATGACCGCGGCATCCCGCGCCGGAGTGCCGCCTGAAGCGATCAGCATAGCGAGTAATACAAGAGCGCCGGGGCGGATCATACTTCCACAGCATAGCTGTAGGAGGCTGAGGATGCCATGGGAAGACAGGCAGTTCCCGATGGTGGGCTTACCGGAAATTGAGATCCGCCTGCTCACCAGGAATAGACTTCGGCTCTCGTGTAGGAGACGGCTTTCCGCTTCCGATAATCCGGCGCTAGGTAAACTCGGGCCCAGGCGGGGAGAAGCCCACCGGGCGGTTTCTAATCAACTTGCTGATTCGCAGATCCTTACGTGTCGCTAGCCGGGAACATCTTGGTCCCACCCTGAGAAGTCGGGCGCGGGACTGCGGGCAGAACTGTCGATCCAGCCGGACAAAATTGACGCCCCAGCCGAATTCCGCGCCCAGTCAACACCTTACGGGAGGTTCTCTCCCGTCCGCACCTCTCCTAGGAATCAGGTCTCCGACACGGGCGCAGAGCGGCCCGTGAACCCGATCGCGGCCGAGAAAACGGACGAGGCGCCCGCCCTGCAGCTTGTGCCGGTCTCTCCTGGGCTGTGCTTTAACCTGCGCAACCTAACGCCTCATCCACAAAACTGCACAAAGCCTTACCCCCGCGCGCACCGATCACCGCCGGTTCGACTTAGTTTTCGCCTTGTTTTCATGCCATTGCAGCGCATCCACCCCGGCAGCCCGGTAGCCGTCTGCTACCGTAGGGTCGGGAGGGCGCGGTTCGAGAGAAAGCGCCCGCCCCAAAGATCTCGCATTGCGATGAAACCCAAAAATCGAATGTCAATCGCGAAACCGGCCAGAGAAAAAGCGCGCCAGGCACTCGAATGGCGCCAGTGGGGGAAGCGCCCAAACGATCGCGCCGGCAAATCCGCGCCTGTCCCCATTTTTCTCGCCTGCAAGCCCATGAAATCACGGACATTTATTGGCAATTGGGTTCGTTTGGTAAATTGGCAATTGGCTTCGTTTCGCCGAGGCCCTGCCGTCGCACTCACCAGGCCCCGGAGCAGGAGATCTCATACCCGTTTGCCGGCCTCTAGCGCTTCTACTATAATGAAAGATCACGCAAAATGCCGAAACGCACCTTTCAACCGAATAACCGGCACCGCGCCAAGACGCACGGGTTCCTCAGCCGGATGGAAACTAAGAATGGCCGCGCTGTACTTGCCCGCCGCCGCGCCCGTGGGCGGAAGAAACTCACCGTCAGTTCCGAGAGGTAGCCAAGGGCCGTGCCCGGCCCGCATCGATTTCCGAAACGTGTCCGCCTGTTGCGCTCACAAGATTTCCGGAGGATATACGACCAGGGAATTCGGCACTCGAATTCGCTCTTCGCGGCTTTCTGCCTGCGCGGCGAGAAGGCGGACGGCCCTCGCGTCGGCTTCACCGTGCCCCGCGCGGTGGGTAAAGCCGTGGTCCGCAATCGCATTCGCCGGCGCCTTCGCGAAGCGGTGCGCCTCCATCTGGAACGGTTGAGTCCAAAGTGGTCCATCGTCATCAATCCCCGGCGCAAAGCGTTCCAGGCTCCGTTTGCGGAGATCTGCGGAGAGGTGGAACGCCTCTTCCGCCGCTGCGGCGGGGAGTAGCCTGGCTGCTCGATTCGTATAAGTATTGGATTTCTCCGCTCCTGCCTTCGGCCTGCCGGTTTCATCCGACCTGCTCGGTTTACATGCGGGAGGCAGTGGAGCGTTACGGTGTCGCGAAAGGCGTATGGCTGGGTCTCGGCCGGCTGGTGCGCTGCCATCCCTTTCACCCGGGCGGGTACGACCCGGTGCGGTAACATTTCCGGGCCGCGACTGTGAGGGAGCGGTTGCCGAGATGCGCAACTGTAATTGCGAAAGCGAACATTAAGCATGGCAGATTTGCAAAAGAGTGGTGGCGCCGCGCCGCCCGCGAAAGAACCGAATCGAACGCCCCCGAGCCAGACCGGGCCCAAAGAGATGTCCATGGAGTTGCGGCTTCTCCTGGCGTTCATCCTGATGGGCCTGGTGATGCTGGTCACGCCGTATTTCATCAAGATGTTCGGGCCGCCGCCTTCCTCCAATCCGGCGTCCCCGTCCACCACGGCCAAGACCGAATCCACCTCGACTGCGGCCCCTCCCCCGGCCGCGCCCGCGGAACAGGCAGCCGAACCCGCGCCGGCAGCCGCTTCCCCTCGGGCGCGAAAAGCCGCTTCCGCTCCGGCGCCCAACGCCACGCCGCAACAACCGGCTCCTCCCTTTGCAGTCGATACGAACTTGTTCCACGTCGTATTTACCAACCAGGGCGCCACCGTGCGCGACTGGCTGATGAAGAAGTACAAGGGCAACGACGAGAAGCCGCTCGAGCTGATCAACACCGCCGCCGGCCTGGAATATCCGTTCTCGCTCTACTTCAGCGGCCAGGAGCCGGCCGCAAAGGTCAACTGGGTTTACTACACGCAAACGCCCGATGCCGACGGATTGGGCGTGACCTATGCCTTTTCCGACGGCCACACCAAAGTCCGCAAGGTGTTCCGCTTTCAGAAAAACAGCTATCTGCTGGCCCTTACCACCGAGGTCTCGGTCGATGGGCGTCCGCTCCCGCATCTGGTCGATTGGCGCGGTGGATTCGGCGACCTGACCGTGGGCGCTCCAGCCATCGCCGAATCGACCGCTTACTACGACCTGGACCAGCAGAAACTGGTGAACCCGGGGAATGGCCGGAAGGGCCCCATCGCCGCGCGCGGCGATTTTTCGTTCTTCAGCTTGAACGACAAGTATTTCGCCGCGGTCTTCCTGCCGGACCAAACCTCCAACGTGGAGACGGTGACCGTTTCCGACACGGTCGGGACGCCGCTCGATCCCAAAAAGGTTCCATTCATTGGCGCGGCTGTTGGCGGCCCTGCGACCAATCGTTTTCGCGTGTTCGTCGGCCCCAAAGACTACTACCTGCTCAAAAGCATCGATCCCAAGCTCGAACAGGTGGTGGATTTCGGCTGGCTCGGGGTAATAGCCAAGCCGCTGTTCCTTCTGGTCGACTGGGCTAACCGCGGGTTCATCCACAATTTCGGCTGGTCGATCGTAGTGGTCACCATCGTTCTGAATTCCATCCTGTTTCCGCTTCGGCTTTCCAATATGAAGTCGATGCGCAAAATGCAGGCGCTCAAACCGCAGATCGACGCCATCAACGCCAAGTACAAAAACGTGGGGCTGCGCGATCCGCGCAAGGCCGATCAGAACCAGGAAGTGATGGACCTATATAAGAGGTACGGCGTGAATCCCATGGGCGGCTGTTTCCCCATGCTGATCCAGATTCCGTTCTTCATCGCCTTCTATAAAGTCTTTTCGGTTTCGGTGGAAATGCGCGGCGCCACCTGGCTGTGGGTGACGGATCTCTCTCAGGCCGAGCACCCCGCCATCAAGCTTTTGCCCATCATCATGATCGTCAGCCAGTTTCTGATGCAGAAGATGACGCCGCAGGCCAACGTGGATCCCAATCAGAAGACCATGATGATGATGATGCCGCTGATTTTCGGCTTCATGTTCTACAATTTGCCGAGCGGCCTGGTGTTATACTACTTGACCAGCAATCTCGTGAACATAGGCCAGCAATGGTTCTTCAACCACACCGAAGCCGCCGTGGAAGCGGCTCGCAGCGTTGAGCCTCCCAAGAAAAAGAACGGCAGGAAATAGCCCGTGACAGAGCGAAAATATTCCGCGTCCACCATTGCCTCCCGCATCGAAGGGTTCTTGCGCACGGTGTTTTCGAGCGGCGGGTTCGATCTCGAGTTTGCGATCGAGGACGCGCGGCCCGGCGAGGACGACGTGGAAACGCCCGACGTGCTGGTGAAGTTCACCGGCGCCGACGTGGATGCCCTGCTGGCCAATCGCGCCGAGCTGCTGCTGGCCTTCGAGCACGTCACCATGGAAATGCTGCGCATGCCGTCCGAGGATCATTCGCGGCTCTCGTTCGACGCCAACGACTATCGCCTGCTGCGCATCGAGGAGTTGCGGTTGAGCGCCACCGCGGCGGCCGAGAAAGTGAAACGCACCGGCACGCCGTTTCGTTTTAATCCCATGAACAGCCGCGAGCGGCGCGTCATCCACCTGGCGCTGCGCAACGATACCGCCATTCGCAGCGAAAGCCAGGGCTCCGGCCCATCGCGCCAGGTAGTGGTCTATCCCGCCGGCATGGCCAGCCTGCCGGAGCCGCCTCCCAGCGCGTTTTCGCCGCGCGGCCACGGCGGCCCGCGCAGCGGAGATGGCCGCGACTCGAGGCCTCGCGGTGCGCATGGCGAAGGCCGCCGCCGCGATTCCCGTCCACCGCGCCGCGGCCCGCGGCGTTAGCCTCACAAGACCTCTGGCCCCTCGCTAATGTATAGTTATCTGGTGGAAGGGAGGGGGGCATGAAAGTTGGAGTTCTTGGTTCAGGCATCGTGGCGCAGACTCTCGCCAGCGGCTTTCTCAAGCATGGTTACGAAACCATGATGGGTACGCGCGACAGGGCGAAGCTGGCAGAGTGGAGGGGGACGAATTCCAAGGGGCTTCTGGGCAGTTTCAGCGAAGCCGCGGCCTTCGCTGAAGTGGTCGTCCTGGCCGTCAAAGGTACGGCCGCGGCAGAGGCACTGCGCACCGCTGGAGCCGGCAACCTGGGGGGAAAGCCGGTCATCGATGCGACCAATCCCATCGCCGACGCACCGCCGATGAACGGCGTTCTGAAGTTCTTTACCGACATCAACGAGTCTCTGATGGAACGGCTGCAGCGGGAATTTCCAGCCGCTCATTTTGTCAAAGGGTTCAATTCGGTGGGCAATGGGCAATTCGTGAATCCGCACTTTAAGTCGGGCACTCCGACCATGTTCATCTGCGGGAACGACGAACCGGCCAAGCAGACCGTGGCGATCATTCTTGGCCAGTTCGGCTGGGAGACCGCGGATATGGGAGCGGTGGAAGCGGCCCGCGCCATCGAACCGTTGTGCATGCTGTGGTGCATCCTAGGATTCCGCAACAATGAGTGGACGCACGCGTTCAAGCTGCTGCGACAATAGTGGGACAGACGATCGTCTTTCGTCGTCTGTCGTCCTGCCTTTCAGCTCGACCGCCTGACAGACGACAAATAACGATCGTCTGTCCCACGGATCACTCGTCGCGGAGCGCCGTCATGGGGTCCAATCGGGCCGCGCGGAGGGCCGGGAAATAGCTGGCCGCCAGCGTCACGATCGCCAACAGAATCACTCCAGCCGTCATCGAGACCGGGTCGTACGGCTTCAGTCCGAACAACAGCGTGGCGGCGTAGCGGCCGGCCAATAGAGCGATGGCGACGCCGAAGACCAGGCCAATCGCAAGCAGCCATACGGCTTCGCGCAGCACCAGCCGGACCACGCGCGCGCGGTCGGCGCCGAGGGCCATGCGCACTCCGATTTCGTTTTGCCGTCGCGCAACCATATAGGAGATGACGCCGTAGAGTCCCAAGGTCGCCAGCAACCCCGCCAGTAGCGCGAAGGCGCCGGAAAGCGTCGCCATCAGCCGCTCGCGCAGCAGAGAATCCTGCAATTGACGGGAAAGGGAGCGGAACTCGAGGCTTCCGGCGGGATTCATCGCGGCCGTGGCGGCCTTGACTTCGCTCATCACCGCGCCCGGCGAGCCGGCTACCCGCACTACGAAAAGGGCGTCGGGGTCGGGCTCCGGGCGTTGCGCCACGGGAACGAACGCGACCGGTTGAAAGTCCTCGCGAAGCTCGTAATACTTGGTGTTTCTCACCAGGCCCACGATCTGGAATATTGGCTCCGGCTTGCCCGCGGCCGCTTCCATGTGAAACGTGTGGCCTACCGGGTTGATGCCGTGAAAGTATTTTTTGGCGAGCGCCTCATTCACAATGGCTACCTTGGGAGAATCCAGGTTGTCGTGCTCGTCGAAATCACGGCCCGCCAGAAGACGCGTGCCCATGGTGTGGAAATAGCCGGGCGAGATCCCGTTGAACAGAGTGTTGTTGCGGCTGCCGGCGGCGACCGAGCCATCCGGGCCGATATCGTCGTTCCAGCCTGAGCCGCTCACCGGGGTCATCAGCACTTCTGCCACGGAAACCACGCCGGGAAGGGCAGCGAAGCGGTCGCGCAGTTCCCGGAATACGCCGTGCCGGCGTGCCACGGGATACTGCGCCCGGCTGAAATCGACATCCACCGACATGACGCCCTCGGCCTGAAATCCGGCATCGATATTCATGAGCCCCTGCAAGCTGCGAACGAACAGCAGGGCTCCGACCAGCAGCACCAGCGAAAGCGCCACCTGGGTGCTCACCAGGGCGCGGCGCAAACCGAAGCGCTGGCGGCCGGCCGTCATGCCGCGGCCGCCCGCGCGCATCGCGGCGGCAGGCGATTGACGGGTGGCGCCAAGAGCCGGCGCCAGGCCGAAGAGAATGCAGGTCAGGATGGCGAGCGCGGCGGTGAAGCCCAGAGTTCGCCAATCGAAGGCCAAGCCGACGATGACAGGCTCGCCGGCGGTGCTGATGAACGAGACCAGGCCGCGGCTCAACGCCTGCGCCATGGCGACTCCAAGCCCGGCGCCGAACAGGGCCAAAAGCAGGCTTTCCGCCAGCAATTGGCGAACCAGCCGAAAGCGCGACGCGCCCATGGCGAGACGCACCGCGATTTCCCGCTCGCGAACGCTGGCGCGGGCCAGCAGCAAGTTGGCCAAGTTGGCGCAGGCGATCAGCAGAACCAGCCCGGTGGTGGCCATCAATAGCCATAGCGGTTGTTCATACTGGCGCCGCAAACCGGAAACACCGGTGCCCCCGGCCGTGGCTTGCAATTTGTCCTTCAGATATCCTTTGGCGGTGTCTGGCCGATAGGCGGGCGGCAAACTGGCCAGCATGATGCCGGGGGAAAGAGCGCGGATGTGAGAGTCGGCCCGCTCCAGCGTCCAGCCCGGCTTGAGGCGGCCCAGAATGGAAATCCACCAGTCGGTCCGGACCGGGATGCGGCCTTTGCCGTCGTCGGAGAAAGCGCGGTCTGCGCACATCGGGATCGCCACGTCGTAGCGATGGCCCACCTCCACCCCGAAAAACTCCGCCGGAGTAACGCCAACCACCGGCAGCATATGACCGTCGAGCCAGACCTGGCGTCCCAGCGCGTTGCTATCGCCGCCCAATTCGCGCTGCCAAAAGGAGTAACTGGCGACGGCGCCGGGATTGCCGCACGCGGCCGTATCGTCCGCCGCCGTAAACGTGCGGCCCAGCAGCGCGCTGACGCCCAAGACGCGGAAGAAATCGCCGCTCACGTAGAGGCCCTCGGCGTAGCGGGCTTCGCCTCCGGGCGCGAGGTTGAAGCGGGTCGCGCTCCAGGCGGCGAGTCCACTGAACGCCTGCTGCTGGCGGCGAATCTCATCCCATTGGGCGTAGGTAAACTCGGCGCTGCGAGTGGAAAAATTGCCCGATCGGTCCGAGCCCTTTGCAAAATGGATTGACGCCAGTTCCTGAGGTTCGCGCACCGGCAAAGTTTTCAGGCGAATGGCATCCACGAGCTGAAAGATGGCGGTATTGGCGCCGATGCCCAAGGCCAGCGAGAGCACCGCCGTAATAGTGAACCCGGGCCGTTGGCGCAATTGCCGGAGCCCATACCAAAGGTCTGACGCGATGGAAGGAAGCATAGAGTTCTCAGTTCTCAGTCTTCAGTTCTTAGTTAAGACGAACACCCCTACCGAATGACCTCAACCCGGATGGCATGGTCCCCTAATTTAGTGCCATTCAATTCCTCCCAGCGGCGATCGGCCGTCACCGCCACGGATCCGGACCACGCTGCCGCCGTCAGGCACAGGCAATCGCCCAGAGACAGTCCAAGCTCGCGGCGAGTACCCTGCAGGACGCCGCAAGCCTCCGCTTGCGCCGCGCCGAACACCTCATCCACATCGAGATCCAGGTCGCGAAGGTTAGCCACAGCCGTTTCCGCAGGCATCCCGGCGCGCACCAACCGCGCGATCACCTCCGCCAGATTGGCTGCGTGTATCCGGGAACGATCCAAAATCCGATCCACTCGCTCCCCGCCTCGTTCATCGAGCAAGATACTCAGCAGCGCGGAAGCATCCAGCAAATACCGTTCTCGCTTCAAGAGCGGCTGGCCTCTCGGTCGTCACTTTCGGCTTCGGCGCGCCGGTCCTGAATCAACTCCTCCACCAGATCCCGGCCGGCGGGGATATATTTGCGGATTCGCTCGCGCACGCCGGCCAGTGCCTGGGATCGTGAAGTGATCCGGAGCGCGCCGGATTCTTCCACTTTTACAATCACTTGCGAGCCCTCCGAGAGCCCGAGCCGCCGCCGGACGGCCACTGGGATCAAGATCCGTCCGGATTTTTCGAGGTGTGCCTTATAACAGGTGTCCATGCCTCAAGTGTAGCAGAAGACGGCAGATTTGTACATCTGCATCATCAATATTTATGCCGTTTTTTCATTCCTGCCGTAACGCCTCCATGGGGTCCAGCCGAGCTGCCCGGCGCGCGGGAACGTAACATGCCGCCAGGGTGATCAGCGTCAGCAGGCCCGTGGTTCCCAGCAAAACGGCGGGATCGCGGGGGTCGACTTCGTGCAGCAGGCTCGCCATGACCCGCCCCGCGGCGAATGCTCCCGCCAATCCGATGGCAAAACCCAGTACGGCAAGCCGCATGCCCGCAACGAGCACCTGCGCCAGCACGCGGCCGCGGCTCGCGCCGAGCGACATGCGGATACCGATTTCCCGCATCCGCTGATTCACCGCGTACGACAGCACCCCGTAAATTCCGATCGCCGCCAGCAGAGCCGCAAAGGCCGCAAACGATCCCACCAGCTGGCTCAGGAATTGCGATCCCTGGGCGTCATCGCCAATTACCTCGGCCATGCTGCGCACGTTGAACAGCGGGAGGCTTCGATCCAATTGCGCCAGCGCCTGGCGTACCGGCGGAGTCACGCTGGAGGGGCGCATCGAGGTATGCAACACGACGAAGAAGTACGATCGCCCGTCGAACGCCGAGTACGCTTCCGGTACCGGAGCGTGGGTCAGGCCCCACTCCCTCACATCGCCAACCACACCGATTACCTGCCGCCAGGGCCCGGTGTCGCTGCCATATGAAAACATTTGCCCTACGGAATCCTGGTTCGGCCAGAAATAGCGCGCCATGGTCTGGTTGATCACCGCGGGATAGACCATGGCGTTGGTTTCGTCGGGTGAAAGTTTTGCTTTTTGACGCTGCGCCTCGCTCTGCCGTGTATCCAACTCCGCGTACCGTGCCACGTCCGCCGCCGTGAACACACGGCCCGAGATCAGACGCACACCTATGGCGCGGAAATAATCCGGGGAAACGGAATGCGACTCGACGAGCGGACCGCCCGCCGGCCCGGATGGCTTGCCGCGCAGCTTCACGTAGCCGTTGCTGCCACCCTCCAGGGGAAGAACGCTGGTGAGAGCTGCGGCGTCGACACCCGGAATGTGGCGCAACTTTTCGAGCAGCGCCCGGGCGAACTGGAATTGCTGCGCATTGTCGTCGTAGAGCGCTTTGGGAAGCTGGAGCGCGCCCGTCCAGACGCCTTCCGTCCGTACGCCGACATCGACGTTGCGCAGCCTGACGAAATCCTTGAGCAGCAAGCCGGCCCCGGTGAGCAATAGCAGTGAAAGCGCGATCTCGCTGACGACCAGGATGTCGCTTGCCAGGCGCCGGCTGCGGGAGGGGCTCACGGAACTACCGGCTCCGCCTTTGAGCTCCTCGTGCAGGTCCGTGCGCGACGCCTGTAGCGCCGGCGCCAGACCGAACAGGACGCCAGTAGCCAACGTCAAGACGAGCGTAAACGCCAGCACCGTGCCGTTCAACTGAATGACGTTAAATTGCGGAAGGGCGAAACTCTTGGCGTGGGAGAACAGGCTCACAAGTCCCCATCCAAGCAGCAGTCCCACAGCGCCGCCAACCACGGCGAGGAGCACACTCTCGGTCAACAACTGCCGCACCAAACGGCGCCGCCCCGCTCCCAGCGCGCTGCGCACGGCCATCTCTTTTTGCCGGGCAACGGCGCGCGAGAGCAGCAGGTTGGCCACGTTGGCGCAGGCGATCAACAATACCAGCGCGACCGCCCACAGCATCATGAGTAGGGAACTGCGCGAGTCTCCCACCAGATTTTCCCGCAGCGATACGACTTTCGCGCCGACCTTGTAATTACTGTCCGGGTAGGCCTTCTCGAGCCCCGCTGCGATCACGATCAGATCCGCTTGCGCCGCCTTGATGCCGGCGCCCGGTTTCAGTCTTCCGACGGCGCTGGCCCAATGGGAGCCGCGCGGATATTCGTTGTGCACCATCTCCTGCGCCATCCACAGTTGCGCCTGGGACGGGAACCGGAAGCTGGGCGGCATCACGCCGACGATCGTGTACTTGCGCGCGTCCAGTTCGATGGTTTGGCCGATGGCGCGAGGGTCGCCGGCAAAGCGGCTCTGCCAAAACGCGTAAGTGAGCACCGCGAGGCGGTCTTTGCCCGGCTGGCCCTCACCCGGCGCCCAAGTGCGGCCCAGAAGCGGGCGGACTCCCAAGACGTCGAAGAAATTGACCTCGGTAGCGACCCCGCGCACGTGATCCGCCCGGCCTTCCTGGCTGGCATTCATAGCCTGCGCCCAGCCGTACATGGCCATGTCTTCAAAGGTATGGTTTTGGGCACGCCAATCGGCCAGGTCCGGCCCGGCAAACGGATAGCTGCCCGGCGCCGACTCGGTTTCGAACAGCCGCACTAATCGATCCGGTTGGTGAAAGGGCAGCGGCCGTAGCAGGATGGTATCGATGATGCTGAAAATAGCGGTGTTAGCGCCTACGCCGATAGCCAGCGTGAGTATTGCCACCGCGGCGAAGCCCTTCGCCTTCCAGAGGTTCCGCAGGGCGTATTTCAGGTCTTGCACGGACGTTAGACGCGGTGCGGCGAGGTAAGGTTAGGGGACGTTAACCACGCCTCGCCAAAGCATAACCTCCAGCCCGCGGTCGACGCTCGCTTTCGTGTTCAACAGTTCGCCGGTTCCCCAACATCCTACCCCGCAAAACTAATGACCTTTTTCAGTCACAGCACTTCGAAGTATTTTTCAACCTACCTTACCCATTCCTTTTCATCGCGCTACCGCCATCCCGCCCTTTCCCACCAGCCCGTTTTTTCACGCCCCCGCGCTATCGTATGGCTGGAGGATCGGTCTTCTATGACGGATCGAGCATTAACCGAAAAGCAATACCTGGCCATCAGTGCCCTGAGCGCCGGCTACACCATCGACAAGGCGGCGGAGTTCGCCGGCATCCAGCCCACCGAAATCGAGCTCTGGCTCCGCAACTTCCCCGCCTTCCGAACCGCCCTGAGGCAAACCCATTACAGCCAAGCCCTCCAGGTCCGCGAAAAAGCCCTCGCCCTCGCCGATCGCGCCTTCCAAACCCTCAGCGACATCCTCGACGACCCGGAAGCTTTCCCCTCCGTGCGCCTCAAAGCCGCCACCTTCATCGGAAAAACCGCCATCGCTCCCCCACCCTACAAGCGGGAAAAGCCCCTCGGAGTCTTCGATCTGCCCTGGAACGTGGTCCCCGGCAAAAATGGAATCCTGGCCCAACAAAAACGGGAAACGGAAGGGATGGAGAACGAGGAAGAGGAAGAGAATTCCCAATCGGCCGCGGAAAAACACGAAAATCCGCACAAGAATGCACAAAAGCAGGAACCCTACCGCCGCCCGGGCCCCAAAATCGTTCGCATCCATTAAGGTCTGTGTTTAAACACTCCTCTTGAAACGCGAAACATGAAAAACGCCAGCACTGGAATCTGGCACAGGATTCCGAATTCCAATATGGATCGCGCGAACCGGCCAAAACAGGCGGAAACGGTCGTTCCGGCCAAGCGGAACTACGGCACTTTGCTCGACCGCCGCGAACCGGTTCCCAGCGGAAGCTGCTTTCGCGGGCCGGCTTCGTAGGGGCCATCCGCCGTTTTCTGATGCCGGCGCTCTACCTCTACCGTCTTCAGATCGCGCGCAACCCGCAACAGCGAGTAACTCCGGGGCGTGGATTCCGGCCTGTCTTTCGCCCCGGCGCCGAACGACCCGCTGCCGACGACATAGATGCGGTGCGCGTCATCGAGATAATGCAGAGCGTTGTCGCGCTCCCGGTGGACGTCTCCGTGAAGGACGATGCGGAAGCCGGCGTCGGCCAGCCGCTTGGTCGCCTCCGTATCCGCGATTTTTCGATCCCCGGCCGCGGCATGATGCCAGACGGCAATGCCGAGCGGGACCTGCTTTGCCTCGCGCAGCGCTGCGCTCAGTGCGTCGTTGTTCAGGGAGGCGCGCTGGGGATAATACCGATCGATCTGCCAGGCGGAATTCAGCGCCAGGAAATGCAAGCCGTTCTCGGCCGGTATGAGGTCGAACTGGGAGGCGGGGTCCTCCTTGTACGCTTTGGCCGAATACAGGTTGTGGTAGAAGGTCGCGAAGCGATGGAAGCGCGAATTGTATTTTTCGTTCGGTATCGGCTCGCCGCCCACTACCGGCTTTCCTTCCGGGTCATGGCCAAGGAGTTTCATCTTGACAGTAAAGTAGTCGTCGCTGTACACCAGATCGTGATTGCCCGGCGCGAGAATAATGCGCAGGGCATCGAGGCCGAAATTCTCGCGAAGCGCGGTGACGAATTTGGCAGCCAGCGCCCAGCCGGCTTCGTTGCAGCGATCGGAAAAGTCGCCCGAGATCACGAGGTAATCGAGCGGCTTGCCGAGCAGCACGCGGCGCAGATCGGCTTCGAGCGGCTCCAGGACCGCATCCAGATTGGTGGCCGCCGTGAAATGCAGATCGCTCAGGTGCAAGATCAGGAGCGGTTCCGCCGTCGGCTCCTTCGGACGAGACAATGCGCCCGCCACCTCCCTTACCGATTGCCGCGTCTTCGCATCGACATCGGTCTTGAGGGCGGAAAGCCTGCGCTCGCTTTCGGGCGTGGCCGGCAGCGCGGCCGCGAACAGCGAGTACTTCTCATCGCACTGGGGGCAGCTTACGTCCGTCATGCTCTTGGCGAGCCGGTGCGTCAACACCTCCTCGGAAAACCAAAAGCTGCAGCGGCGGCAGGAGAAGGCAAGGCCGGAGAGGATCTTTACGCCATGGCTTTCCAGGTGATCGTCCACAAAGTCCCGGAACAGCCGCTGGCGGTCCGGTTCGTTGGGACCGCTGAGAAACAGGTCCAGGTGACCCCGGCCTTTGGAGCGATCCGCGCGGCGAATGCCGAACGTCCCTTCCGCCTCCGAGCCGAACTCGGCGTAGCGGGCCCACAGCCTGACCGGACCGAACCTCCCGCCGACGGCCAGCCGCGCTACGAGCGACGCGTAGATATTATCGATGGGCCCGTTGAAATCGTAATAGAGCGGGGCGGAGGGCGGCAGCGCGCCCTCGCGCTCCGCCAGGTCGTGGAAGAGCGTGGGAAACACCAGAAGGCCCTGATGGTCGAAGCACAGGCCGCGCTCCACCATCAGGCGCACTACGCACTCCAGCACGGTGCGTTCCTCGCTGCGCGAGCTCAGGCGTTCGGCGTCCGTAAGGCCGGGGAATTCCATGGCGGTCGAAAGCACCAGGTCCTGCGGCAGGGCGGGCACGCGGCTCGAGTGTGTGCGGGCCGCCTGCACCAGCGACCCGGCGTAGCGCGAGATCACGTCCACGCGGAGCACCAGGGCGCGGTCGCCGGACTGCAAAACCACGTCGACGATCTGGCCTTCGCGATTCAGATGGCCCAGGGTGGTTTCGAGCTCGCCCGGTTCGTAACCAATACCGGCGCGGGCGAGTCCGCTTTCGAGATCGGCCAGGAAGACGACCGATTCGCCGCCCTGCCGCGCGCCGGACAGGAATTCGCGAATCCGGTGAAACGCCGCCGGCCGGCTCACCAGCGCCAGGTTTTCCCAGCCGATCGCCTGGTGCAACTCCCGGCGGAGCTGGGCGAGGCCTCGGTCGCCGTCTCGCTTGGCGCTCACGGCGATCGAACACTGGAATTCCAGGCGCTGGCGCAGTGCTTCCACGTCCTGCGCCTGCACCACCCCCGGCTTATCGGCCTGCGCCTGGATGAGCAGCTTGCGCAGCGGTGCGTTTGGCTGGGTCGACTGGGCCGACAATCGCTCGCTCCACGCTTCCGCGGACTCCAGGCCGACGCGGCCGCGAGTGGCATCGAAGAGCACGAGCGCAACCGTGGTGTCGCGAAGAAACAACTGGTTCACCAACTGGTATTCGTGCTGCCCTCCCAAATCCCAAAGAAAGATCTCGCGGTGCTGGCCTTGGGGCGCCGCGCCGCCGGGGTAGAGCGTCTCCGGGGGCAGCGTCCAAATCTGCATGCCGTGCGTGGTGGGCTGGCCCTCCACGTAACAGTCTTCCGCGAGGCGCCGGGCGAGGCAAGTTTTGCCGGCGTAGCTGTCTCCGGCCAGCACCACCTTAGCCGAGACTTGCAGAATCTGGCGAGCGGCTTCCGGCTCGACGGCCGCAAGCTGCGCGGCGGCAACGAGCAAATCGCCGTTGTCCCAAGCGGCCGTGAATCCGGCCTCGAGTCCCGCGGAGACAAGACGATATGTCCGCGGCGGCGCCTGGCGAAGCAACTGGCCTGTCTCGCAGTCCCACATGCGAAGCGCGCAACGCTCATCCAACGAGGCGAGGATGCGGCTGTCCGGCGACCAAGCCAGGTGAGTTACTGGCGCCTCATGCCCTTCCAGCACGAGTTTCTCGCGGCCGCTGGCCGTATCCCATAGCCGCACCGTGTTGTCAAAGGAGCCGCTGGCCAACGTGCTGCCATCCGGCGACCATGCCAAACTCTTGACCCGGCCTGAATGACCCTCCAGCCTGTGGCGCCCCCGGCCGCTGGCCGCATCCCACAGCCCCACCGTTTTGTCATCGGAGCCGCTGGCCAGTGTGCTGCCATCCGGCGACCACGCCACGCTCCCCACCCAGTCCAAATGGCCTTGCAGCTTGTGAAGCTCCCGGCCGCTGGCCGCATTCCACAGCCGTACCGTCTTGTCAGCGGAGCCGCTGGCCAGCGTGCTGCCATCCGGCGACCACGCTAAACTCAGGACCGAGGCCGAATGGCCTTCCAGCCTGAGGCGCTCCCGGCCGCTGGCCGCATCCCACAGCCGCACTGTGTTGTCATCCGAGCCGCTGGCCAACCTGCTGCCATTCGGTGACCACGCCACGCTCCGCACCCGGTCCGAGCGGCCTTCCAGCTTGTGAAGCTCCCGGCCGCTGGCCGCATCCCACAGCCCGCACCGTGCGGTCAGCGGAGCCGCTGGCCAACGTTCTGCCGTCCGGCGACCACGCTACACTCCGGACCGACTTCGGACGGCCCTGGAGCGTGAGGCGCTCCCGGCCGCTGGCCGCATCCCACAGCCGCACCGTGCGGTCAGCGGAGGCGCTGGCCAGCGTGCCGCCATCCCGCGACCACGCCACACTCTGGACCGGTCGTGAATGGCCTTCGAGCTTGTGGCGCTCTCGGCCGCTGGCCGCATCCCACAGCCGCACCGTGTTGCCATCGGAGCCGGTGGCCAGCATGCTCCCATCCGGCGACCACGCCACGCTCCAGACCCAGCCCGAATGGCCTTCCAGCCGGCGGCGCTCCCGGCCGGTGGCCGCATCCCACAGCCACGCTGTGCCGTCGATGGAGCCGCTGGCCAGCGTGCTGCTATCCGGCGACCACGCCACGCTCCGCACCCAGTCCAGATGGCCCTCAAGCTTGTGACGCTCCCGGCCGGTGGCCGCATCCCACAGCCGCACCGTGTGGTCATTGGAGCCGCTGGCCAACGTGCCGCCGTCCGGCGACCACTCCACGCCCCGGACCGAGCCCGAATGGCCCTCCAGCCTGTGGCGCTCTCGGCCGCTGGCCGCATCCCACAGCCGCACCGTGTGGTCTCCGGAGCCGCTGGCCAGCGTGCCCCCATCCGGCGACCACGCCACAGCCAGGACCGAGTCCGAATGGCCCTCCAGCTTGTGGCGCTCTCGGCCGCTGGTGGCATCCCACAGCCGCACCGTGTTGTCCGCGGAGCCGCTGGCCAACGTGCTGCCATCCGGCGACCACGCCACAGTCAGGACCGATCGTGAATGGCCCTCCAGCTTGTGGCGCTCCCGGCCGCTGGCCGCATCCCACAGCCGCACCGTGCGGTCAGCGGATCCGCTGGCCAACGTGCCGCTATCCGGCGACCACGCGATCTGCAAGATTCGGCCGGTGTGGCCTTCTCGCAGAGCACACTGGCCGGAGCCAGCACGCCATACCCAGATGATGCCGTCCCCCGCCAATTCGGGACCGGCCGCCGCGGCGACCCAGCGCCCATCCGGCGACCACGCCACGATTCCGAATTCCGATGCCCGGCGCCCGAACGCCATTCGGAAGGACGCCGCGGAGCCGGAAGGATTCGCCATGGAACGCAGTCTAGCGCAATCCGGGGCTGCGGAGCGTGTTGAAAACGCCGGGCACTCCTGCCGAAGGCCGTTGCCACGGGACGGGGAAGCGTCGAGTAGAGACTCCGAGATCCTGATGTCGCCTTCGCGGATTCCACGCGGTAAGGAAAATAGGGTGACCCATTCGGGTTCGTGGGGCAGGCTCCCAGCCTAATGCCGTATACTTTTGTGTCCGTGACACACCCGCATAAGTAGTAGGGCGGACCCCCATAAGCGTTTACTTGGGGAAAACTTTGTCGCAGCCCCGATCATGTGCTCAACGAGCAAACTTGTGAACAACTTCCCATGTAACCAAGCGCGGCAGCTTTCCGGGTCTTTCTTTGGAAGGTGTCCCAGTCCCATAATCGATTTCATCCGCTTGAATGCTAGCTCAATCTGCCAGCGGCATCGATACAGTTGCAGAATTGCTTTCCGGTTCCACGACCGCGGCAGTGTCGTCCATAGAAAGAAATATTCCGCCGCTTCTAAGGATTCGGCCGATACCGTCTTTTGTTGTCGATGGCGGCGAAAAAGAGGGCCAGTTTGGCGGGCAAAAAGGGGCCAGCTTCGTGGTTACGCTCTGGCGCTGAGCGGGCGCGGAAGTCGGAGGGCGGTCGCTGCGCGCGCCCGTGCGCTTCTCAGCCTTGGCCCTGACTGGGCCACTCACCGCCGCTGGGCATTGGCGGCGTGGCCCCCACTGGCCCCGCGAAAATGGCCCCACCGCTCACCGCCATTAACAGTTCAATGCGGTCTTGCGCCGTACGCCCCGTGAGGCGGGCCTCGGTGGAAATCTATGGGACGGCAAGACACTGGCGAGTTGGATCGAGCGGCAGTATGGCATCGACCTGGGGGCACGGCAGTGC
>JBEKYD010000139.1:0-19227 GCA_049511335.1 Bryobacteraceae bacterium
GCCACTACCAGCGCCTGCCGCACGCGGCGCGCCCGCCGCCCGCCGGTGCCCGAGCGGCTTTCTTCGCGGAGCACGTCGTTGACCCGCGACCGCACCACCTGCACCGAGGGGATCAGCCCGATCGCGATCCCCACCAGCGCCGCCGTCACCAGCATCGCCAACACCACCATCGCGTCCACGCGAATCTCACCCGCGCGCGGCAGCGTTTCAATCCCGCTGTGTGCCAGGGCGCTCAACAATCCCGTGCCCAGCGCGCCGCCTATCGCGCCGCCGGCCACTGCCACCAGAATGCTCTCTGTCACCAACTGGCGTATCAGGCGTCCCGCCCCGGCGCCCAGGGCCAGGCGGGTAGCAAGCTCTTTGCGCCGCACGGTGGTTCGGGCCAGCACCAGGTTGGCGACATTCACCACACCGATCAGCAGCACAAACGCCGCGCCTCCCCAAAGCAGGTAGAGCGCCCCCCGGATCTCCTTCACCAGCATGTCCCCCAGCGGCATCGCCACGGTATGGAAGCCGGCGTTGAGCAGCAGTTCCTTGAAACTCGGAAAGCGGTCGAGGTTGGCGCGGTTGAGCGCGTCCACCTGGGACTGCGCCTGCTGCAGCGTCGCACCGGGCTTGAGCCGCCCGATGCTCTGCCAGTTATTGGAGTGGCGCACCTCCCGCTGCGCCGGAGTGAACGCCGCCGGTACCCAGAGGCGGACCTCGGGGTCGATGAAGTTGAAGGCCGCCGGCATCACCCCCACTACCGTATACGGCTGCCCGCCGATGCGAATGTTGCGGCCGAGGGCCGCCTCCGGGCTCGCGAAAAGCTGCCGGCTCAGGCCGTCGCTCAGAATAGTCTTATGTTCGGCGCCGGGCTCGCCTTCGGCATCCGAAAAGGCCCGCCCGTAGGCCGGCGATACGCGCAGCAGCCGGAACAGGGAAGGTGTCGCCAGCATGCCGGTGACGCGTTCCGGCGTGCTTTGCATCTGGAGCGTCTGGCCGTTGGTGCGGAACAGCGCCTGCTCCGAGAAGACGTGGACGTCGCGAAGGCGATCGTAGTAATCGCCCGAAGAGCTGTTGTAGCCAAAATCGGCGCCCGCTTTCGGGTAACGATTCGCCATCAGCAGAATGGAGCCGGCCTCGGGCACCGGCAGCGGCCGCAGCAACACCGAGTTCACCACCGCGAAGGTGGCAGTGTTCGCGGCGATACAGACAGCAATGGTCAAGACCACCGTCACGGTGAACCCTTTATCGCCCATAAGCGAGCGGACGGCGTGCCGGAGATTGCGGAAGGCTCCCATGGTAGCTATTACGCGATTCGGACCCGCGCATGTTGCAAAATCTTTGGCCAGGCCGCCGGAAAGTGGCCCATCGGCGCTAACTTAACGTGGCGTACGCACTCGTGCGTGCCGCGTCGAGACTTTCTCGACGCCTGCGCTTGACCAGGGGGAACCCTGCGGATTGCGGATTAGCCATGGATTAGCCAGGCTTCAACCGAGTTGGCTTCAGCGTGCGCTCGAATCTTCACGCTCCGATTCCGAACCCAGCGATCGTGCCACACTTTTTGTCGAAACGGTTATCCGGTGCGTCCCAGCGACGCATCGAACTCATCAAGAGTGGGCGTCGAGAAAGTCTCGACGCGGCACGCACGAGTGCGTACGCCACGTTAAGTTAGCGCTATGGGCCAAAGGCCTCTTGCACAAGGCCCGTAAGGCGTTAAGGCGCCAACCGTGGAGTAGGCGTTTTCGCCTGCCGTCGGCCACCGGGCCACTTCTGCCAGAGGCGCAGCGTTGCCCTCGGGCGTATGATTTACAACATGGACCCAATCCTTTCCGCCGCCGCGGCTGCCATCGTGGGAGCGGTGGACTGGAGGGAAGTCGCCAAGAAACTCGCCGGGGACGCAGCTACAGACGCGGCAAAAGCCGGCCAGAGAAGTCTCCTGCGGCTCCTCCGGCCGGACGAGCGCGAAAAAGCGGCCAAACAGGCGATCGGCTTGTTCACCGAGGAGTTCCTCAAGGAACTGGACGACAAAACGCCTCTCTCGGCCGCCGTCCCCGGCTACCGCGATCAGCTTCAGCGCCTCATCGAATCGGCCGCCGTCGATATCACTTCCTGGCTCCAGCCCGAAATCAAGAGCGTCGATCTCGGCCCGGTCGCTCGCATGTGGTCCTACCTGAACCTCAGTCCGCTGCCGGAAGACTTCGACTGGCAGCTTGTGGCACGGAATTACGCCCGCGCCATCCGCCAGCACATCAAGCAAGACCCCGAGCTGCGCCAGCAACTTGCCATCGCGCTGCAGGAAGATAGCCGCAGTTTCGAGCAGCGCCTGGCGCCCGGCTTCGACCTCGCCGGCTACCGGGACTTTCTCCGGAACAAGTGCGGCATGCTGCACCTGTCTGCCATGCATGCCAGCACCTATGACCGCCGCATCACGCTTTGGAGCGTGTTTGTTCCCCAGTCGGCGAGAGAAGCGGCGCCGGTCCGCGACATGCCGCGCGAGCTTCTGCGCCAGCTCCGCCGGGAGGGCCACGCCGCCGATGTGGCGGATGAAGAACAAGTGGCGAGGCTCCGCGAAACCTACCAGAGCAGCCCCGTAACCGGCGTGCTTGACGTTCTCGCCCGCCAGCACTGTGTCGTGCTGCTCGGCGACCCCGGCTCGGGGAAGACCTCCCTGCTGAAATACCTCGTGCTGAAGTGGATCACCGAAAACCAGGGCCCGCTGCCGCTCTGGATTGACCTTAAGGAGCTTGCCGGCCAGCTCATGCCCCTGAAGGCGTATCTCGACTCGGGCAACGTTGCCTTCGGCCTCGATGCCCGGGATATTGAGGAGCGGCTTCGTGAGGGTCAAGCCGCGCTTTATCTCGATGGTCTCGATGAGATCTTCCACGCGCCCACCCGGGCCTCTGTTGTCGAGCAGATCGCCTCGTTTTCCGCCCGTTATCCCAGGGCATCGGTCGTCGTCACCTCGCGAATCATCGGCTATGAACCGGAGCGCCTTCGCGACTTCGATTTCACCCACGCCACGCTGGAGGATTTCGACGACGAGCAGGTACGCACGTTTCTTAGCAAATGGCATGCCGTCTCCGAAGACGATGCCAAGGAACGCACCCGTCTGCAAAACCGGCTGGAACAGGCGCTCAAAGACTCGCGCGCTATTCGCGAGCTGGCAGGCAATCCCCTGCTGCTGACGATGATGGCCATCCTCAACCGCAATCAGGAGCTGCCCCGCGACCGCGTTGAGCTCTATCGGGAAGTCAGCCGGGTCCTCCTGCACGAGTGGGATGCCAGCCGGTCGCTCCTCCCCACGGACACGTTTGCCCGCCAGGAAAAGGAAGCTCTGCTCAAGGAACTGGCGGGCGAGATGCAACAAACCGATGAGGGCCTCGCGGGGAACCTGATTGAACGCGAGGGCCTCGTCCAGGTTTTTCGGAAGTTTCTGGCAGGCCTCGGAATTCAAGACGCCTACAGCAAAGCCGAATCCCTCGTCCAACAGCTTACCGAGCGGAACTTCATCCTTTGCTTCGCCGGTGCGGACCGCTTCGCTTTCGTCCACCGCACCTTCCTCGAGTACTTCTGTGCCGCCTGGTTCGTCGAGCAATTCGAAAAGCGCCGCACCCTGTCTCTCGACCAGTTGAAGCTCGAGGTCTTCGGCCGCCACTGGCAGGACGAAAAATGGCATGAGGTCCTGCGGCTCATTGCCGGGATGGTGGGGGAAAAACAGGCTGGCGAGTTGATTCTCTTCCTGATGGGTCTCGACGGCCGCGATCACAAACTGGCGAACCTGATGCTCGCCGCCGGCTGCCTGAGCGAGGTCCGCAATCGCCGCGCGGTTCTTCAAATCGATCAGGCTCTTCGAGGGCGGCTCATTGCTGACGCGGTCACTTATGACCCGCCTTACTACTACGAGGCGTGGGAAGAGAATGAGGAAACCGGGCCAACGCGGGCGAAGGCGGTAGCGCTGATCGCGTCCATCTGGCGGTCAGCCGAGACCCGAGAGTGGTTGCTATCGACGGCGAAGCCCTCACAGGATTGGATTGTGCGGCAGGCTGCCGTCCAGGAGTTGGCGCGGGGCTGGAAGGACGATCCCGAGACCCTGCCGTTGCTGAAGGACTGTGCCCGCTCCGACGGAGACGGTGCCGTGCGGTTCGCGGCGGTCCAGGAGTTGGCGCGGGGCTGGAAGGACGACCCCGAGACCCTGCCGTTACTGAAGGATCGCGCCCGCTTCGACAAAGACAACAATGTACGGAGCGCGGCGGTCCAGGAGTTGGCGCGGGGCTGGAAGGACGATTTTGAAAAGCTGCCCTTGCTGAGGGATCGCGCCCGCCTCGACGAGGATCACGCTGTGCGGAGCGCGGCAGTCCAGGAATTGGCGCGTGGCTGGAAGGACGATCCCGAGACCCTGTCGTGGCTGACGGACCGCACCCGCTACGACGAAAGCGACCATGTGCGGGCGGCGGCGCTCCACGAGTTGGCGCGTGGCTGGAAGGACGATCCCGAAACGCTGGCGTTGCTGAAGGACTGCGCCCGTTCCGACGGGGACAGCGCTGTGCGGGCAGCGGCGCTCCACGAGTTGGCGCGGGGCTGGAAGGGCGATCCCGAGACCCTGCCGCTGCTGAACGACGCCGCCCGCTACGACGAAAACTTCGCTGTCCGAACGGCGGCAGCGCAGGAGTTGGCGCGGGGCTGGAAGGACGATCCCGTGACGCTGCCGTTGCTGAAGGACCGCGCCCGCTCCGACAAAAACGGCTATGTCCGGCTGGCGGCGCTCCAGGAGTTGGCGCGGGGCTGGAAGGACGATCCCGAGACCCTGCCGTTGCTGAAGAACCGCGCCTGCCATGACCACAGCCACGCTGCACGGACAGCGGCGCTCCGGGAGTTGTTGCGGGGGTGGAAGGACGACTCCGAGACCCTACCATTGCTGAAGGACCGCGCCCTCTCCGATGAGGGCAGCGATGTGCGGAGGGCGGCGGTCCGCCAGTTGGCGCGGGGCTGGAAGGACGATCCCGAAACGCTACCGTTGCTGAAGGATCGCGCCCGCTCCGACGAAAACTACGCTGTGCGGAGAGCGGCGCTCGGGGAGTTGGCGCGAGGCCGGAAGGACGACCCCGAGACCCTGGCCTTGTTGAAGGACCGCGCCCTCTCCGATGAAGACAGCGATGTGCGGATGGTGGCGGTCCGCGAGTTAGCGCGCTCCACGAGTTGGCACGGGGCTGGAAGGACGATCCCGGGGTCGCCGCCATGCTTTCCGCCGGCGGAGCGTTCCGACCGGGCCGCTAGCTGACCTACCGCCCCGGCGGTGCAATCGACTTCAAGAAATCCAACTCATCCTTGGAGTACGGCTGCCCATTGGCGCGAAAGAGGTCCTGGAACCAGACGTCGGGCTGGCGATCAGTATAGGGATGTTGCCAGGAATCCCAGGGAAGGTAGGTTTGGGTCTTGCCCGCTACCAGGCCCCAACTGTAAGCTCCCACTTTGGCTTTCTTCGCAAGTGGGAGGATGGCCTGTAAAGTGCTGCCGAGCGGCCGCGCCATGAATTCCGTGAGCAGGATGGGGCGGCGGTAGACCTGCAGCCATCCCAGCCGCTGCTCGAATTCCTCGGGTTTGCCGTAGTTGTGGAAGGAGATCACGTCGGAGTTTTCGATCTGGATCTTTTCAATGGGCGTAAGCTTGTCCGGGCTCGACCAGTCGCCGTGCCAAAGGCCGCAGGTAAGGGGCTGCTCCGGCATGGAGGCGCGGGCAAATTCAAACACGCGCGGCAGCAGGGAGGTCACTCGCGCAACCTTGTCCGCCGCGTCGCCTTTTCCGTAACTTGCCTCGTTGCCGTTGTCCGGCTCGTTCCACAGGTCCCAGGCAAGCACCCGCTTGTCCTTGGCAAAGACGAAAATCACGTCGTGGATGTAGTCCATCAGGTCGTTGACGTGCTTCTCGTCGTAGAGCGCCCGCAAGCCGGGGCTTTGCCCCCAGCGGGAGTTGTGGATTCCCGGCCGCGGAGGCCGCTGCGGCCCCAGCTCGGGGTATGGATCCCAACAGGAATCGAACAGCACGAATATGGTGCGAATCTGGTGACGGTCGGCAATCCGTAGAAAGGCGCTGATGCGCTTCTGGTAGCCGGCCGAATCGCGCTGCCAAACCAGGTAGTTCAAAAACACGCGCACCGAATTCATGCCGGCGCTTTCGGCGATGCCGAGCTCGCGCTCGATCATCCCGGAGTTGAAGGTTTCCGGCTGCCACATCTCGATGGGGTTGGCCGCCACCGAAGGGATGAAATTGACACCCAGGAGCCAGGGCTGCCTGGCATACCAGGAATTGGCTTCTTCCGCCGGCCAGTGGTGCGGCTGAGCCATAGCCGCGGACACGCACACGGCCAGACACACCGCCGTTTGAAGGAGTTTCATGGTTTTCGCTTGCACTGATTGTAGCCCACGGGCCGGGGCTGAGAACGTAAAGAAACGCAAACCGCCGCTACCGCTCCGCCGCAAATCGCGGCATACGCCAAGTCCTATTAATCGCGGATGAATTCGTAGCGCTCCAGCGTGGCTGCAACCTGGTACGCTTGAGGGCCTTCGCCCATCATCGGCGGCGTTCTCTCCATCCGCACGATTTTTCCCACACAACGCAGATTGACCGGCTGTGTTCCATCGTGGTTCAGAGTGATGATGTATTCGATCGACCCTGCCACGTCGGGCTCTCGGTCGGTGGTAAATAGTACGCCGCTGGAACTAATGTCTTTGGTGCGTCCCGCGAAAGTGACCCTGGCAACACCGGAGCGCGTAATCGACAACGGAAGTTGGAGTTTGAAGCGTCTTGTTCTGCGCTGGTCCATGGGTGCTTTAATGCTAAAGGGTAACCCTACATAAAATCAATAGATCGGAAGGCGCCGACCTCTGCGAGCCGTACTAGTCACGGCGATTCACGGGTACCGCAAACTTTCGGCGTTATTTCAGTTGCAGATCCCCGTCTCCAAGGCTGGAGACTACCGCGCCAGGAGCTTAGGGCCGGCTCCTGGCGCGATCGAAGAAATCTACGATACCTTGGCAAACACGATGACCAGCGTATAAAGCGCCAGCGACTCGATCAGCACCAGGCCCAACAGCAAGGCGCCCCGAATGGCCGTCGCGGCGGCTGGATTCCGTGCCATCGCCTCGGTGGCTTTGCCGACCGCATTGCCTTGCGCCAGCCCGCACAGGCCCGAAGCAATCGCCATGGAAAACCCGGCGGCGATGGGAACCCAGTTCGTGCCGCCCGAAGCGTTGCTCCCGGGAGCTTGCGCGAACGCGAAAGAGCTGGCCATCAGCAGCAGGGCCAGCAGCAAGAAGAACCTCTTTGTCATTTCACTCTCCTAAAATTACCCCCAGGGGGTGGTCCCCGCGGTCCCTTGGGAGGGCCGCGGGCTCACACTGAAAGGGCGCGATGAAGCCGGTATTAGTGCTCGTGCGAAACCGCTCCGCCCACGTACGCCATGCTTAATAGTGCGAAAATGTACGCCTGCAGCAGGGACACGAAAACGTGGAGCGCCATAAAAGCCACGGGAACAATGAACTTCGTCAGGCCCAGGAAAACCATCGTCACCTGCTCCCCGGCGAACATATTGGCGAAAAGACGAACCGTCAGCGAGAGAGGCCGCGCCAGATTGCTGACGATCTCAATGGGGATCATGAGAACCGCCAGCCCCCAGGACGGCCCCACAAAATGCATCAAATAGCCCACTCCATTGGCTCGCGCTCCCATAGCGTTGTAGTACACAAAAGTGGCAATGGCGCATCCCGCCGGAACGTACGGGAACATGGTGGGAGCTTCCAGGCCGGGTATGAGGCCGATCAGATTGCAAAACAGTACGAAAAGAAAGATGGTTCCGAAGTAGGGCACATATTCCGCGGAATGACGATCGATGTAGCTTTCCGCCTCGCCGCCCAGAAAGTTGTAGATCAGCTCGAAGCTCTGCTGCAGCTTGCCCGGCTTGTCCGAAGACAATCGCGTGCGAATCAACGCAAACAGGACCATGGTCAGGACCACCACCAGCAATTGCATGGTCATGAAGTCTTCCCATGGGCGCGCTACCGCCGGCCGGCCCACCAACCCCAGGGCGGCATTACCCGGTCCCGCCAGGTAATCGTTGAAAAGCTTAGTGATCCAGATTTCGTGCATACCAAAGTTGAATGATGGTTTCCGTCAGAACGGCCGCGACCGACACGAAAAGACCAGCCAGCGCAGCGGGTAGGCTGATATTGGAAAACCTCAATATAACATAGGCTCCCAGCCCCAGGAGGGCGTAGCGGAGCCCCGCCACGACGCTCATTCCCACACTCGCCCGCTTTTGCCCCAGGCGCGAGACCGTGCGCTCCAGCCAGCGGAAGTTGATCCACGACACCGCTGCGCCCAAAGCGAAGCCGCCAGCCCCGGGCCAACCGCGCCACAACCCCGCTGCGACCGTTCCGGCCGCCGACACAGCAAGCATCAGTTTGTTCAGACGGCTGCCAGCGCCGGCCAGCAGCCGGTTTTCAGGAATCGTCATCGCCCGAATCCCGCGTCACGGTCCGAATCACTTCCACCAATCCGGCCGCCGAGCCAAGCACCAGTCCGGGTATGTAAAGGAAGCTGGTGCCGAAGGCTTTATCCGCCAGATGCCCCAACACCCAGCCGACGCAGGTTGCCGCCGGCATCACGAAGGCCAGCGAGGTGTACTCGCCCACTAGTGCCGTAAACGGTTTCTTGCGCCCCACCCACCCTAAGTGTAGTCGATGGCGGCTAATTTGCCATGCAGTTCGGCAGCCTCCTTCACCAGCAAGCCCATTTTAGGGTGCGAAGGCTCCATGGCGGCGGTGATCTCGTATTCCGCCAGTGCCTCGGTGGTGGTGGGACCGATGGAGCAGACCAGCGTTTTGCGCAACCCCTCCAGAGCTGCCTGTTCCAAACCCTCTTCTGCCGCCACCCGCGTCAGGTGTACGATCTGCACCGCCGTGGTGAACAGCGAAACGCCAATCTCGCCCGCCGCCAGGCGCCGCACTGCTTCGCGCAACGGCGCCGTGTCCAACGGAAGCGCGTATTCGTATACCCGCACGGAGGTTACCGCCGCTCCGCGGGTTTCGAGCGCTGCCACCAGCGAAGGGTTTCTGCGGCCGTATTCCTGCACCGCGATACGATGCTCCGGCCGCCCTTCGATGGCCTGGAGCAACTCGCGCCAGGTGTTCGGTTCCGGCGCCACGATCTCGGCTTTCAGCCCCATCTCGCGCAGCGCAGCCACCGGTTTGGGTCCGCGCGCCACCACGGTCACGCGCCGCAATCCCTCGGCGAACGCGCCTTCCGGATAGCGCGTTGCGAGCAGCCGGTTCAATTGCCGCGTGCCCACCCCAGTCATCAGAACCACCATGTCGTATCCGCCGGCGAAGAGCCGTTCGGCGAATTCGAAAGCTGCCTGGTTCCCGTCGAGCGGCGCTTCCCGCAGGGCGGGTGCAACTACTGGCTCGCCCTGGTGGCGCCGGATCAATTCTGCGATCTCCGCGCTCCGCCGGCTCTCCAACGCCAACACGCGTTTCCCCGCGAAAGACATGCCGGTATTATAGCTGTCAGCCGTCAGCAATCAGCTCTCAGCTAATACCGGAGCTGACCGCTGATCGCTGATCGCTTGTTGCTTACCGCGGCGCGACCGGTGCCGGCATTTGGTTTTTGCTGAAGCGCGGAATCATCTCGCCGCGGTTCGCCACGTACCACACGGCCGCGGCGATTTCCGCCGACGCTTTCTTCACATCGTCCGGGATGATCCGCTCGTACGTATCGAGATTGGTATGGTGGGTCAGCGAGCCGTATTCGATGGGGTCCTGCGACATTGCGATACCGGGCAGCCCGGCGTTGTTGAACGAGGTGCTGTCGGTGCCGCCGGTTTGGCGGCTGGCGGTGCTGACGGCGCCAAACAACCCCCAATCGTCGAACTGTGAGAATAGCGGGCGCAGCACCGCCGCGGCCTCTTTGGGTCCGAAGACGCCGCCGCGCAGCCGTCCGATGCCGGAATCTACATTGAAATAGCAGTCCAGCTTGAACCATTCCGGCTTAGGATCTTCGGCCGTGCCAAAATGCTGCTTCACGTAGGCCAGCGATCCGAGCAACCCTTCCTCTTCGCCCGACCACAACGCCAGCCGGATGGTGCGGCGCGGCTTCAACCCGAGGGTTTCAATCAGCCGCACGGCTTCGAGCATCATCGAGGAGCCGATGCCGTTGTCGGTAGCACCCGTCGCCGAGTGCCAGCTATCGAGGTGCCCGCCCAGCATCACTACTTCGCCGGCTTTATCGGCGCCGGGAATCTCGGCCACGACGTTACATCTGGTCCTGCCTTCCGGATAGGTATGGTTCGCGATGTCGAGTTCGAGCTTCACGTCGTCGCCGTCGGCCATCAGGCGTTCGATACGGCCGTAATCGTCGTTGCGCACAATCACGGTAGGGACGCATTTGGTCACGTCGTAAAAGTGATTCTGCTGCGCCACGATGATGCCGTCCGGCCGGGCGGCGTCGTTCACGCGCGCGATGGCTCCCGCTTCCAGCAGCATGGTGTCGATGCGATCGCTCACCTGGGCGGCCGTCAGCCGGTTGGGATCCTGCGGGCCGCCGCGGCCGAGCCCGCCGAAGCCTCCGCGTCCGCCGTCACCACGCTCAGGGTCGTATATCGCCTTCACCAGGTCATCCGGACGGCGTTTCAGCGGTGCGTCGAAGCTGACCGGAATCACCGTCTGCTTGCCTACCAACACGATCTTGCCGCTCACCTTATCTTTGGTTGCCGCAACCCAGGCGTCCATCTCTTCCTTGGTCGGCCCCAGGCGCGTGGGTCCGCCGCCCCGGCCTGCCCGTCCACCGCGTCCGGCGTTGGAATCGGCACTGGGCTCGGCGAGCGGTCCCTGGGGCGCATTGCGCGAATCGACCCGGAACTGAAACGATGGAGGCCCATGAGTTCTATCGATCACCCCTTTTCGTACTCTAGTTAGTTGACAGAGATTAGGTAGATGATAAACTATCTAGAAGGATAATGACTATATAATTCCTTTGATTGCAGGTAGATGGAACCTGCATCCGAAAGGTCTGGCGAGGAATCCAAGAAAAAGGGAGCAAAATAGTCAAATATGGCTACGCAGCCGGTTCTCCAATCCGTCCGCGATGCGGCTGAGCCAGTGCTCGCCACCATCGGGAACACGCCGCTGCTCCGCCTGGAGAGCACCGCGGCAGAATTTCCCGGTGTCCAAATCCTGGCCAAAGCGGAGTATTTCAACCCCAGCGGCTCCGTCAAGGATCGCCCAGCGCTCAATATGATCCTGGACGGGGAACGCTCCGGCCGGCTCCATCGCGGCAGAGTGATCTTGGATGCGACCAGCGGCAACACCGGCATCGCCTACGCCATGATCGCGGCCGCGCGCGGCTACCGAGTCAAGCTGGTGCTGCCCGCCAACGCCTCCCCGGAACGCAAGCGCATTCTGAAAGCGTACGGTGCCGAAGTGGTGTACAGCGATGCTGGCGACGGTTCGGACGGCGCCATCCGCCTCTGCCGCGAAATCTACCGGCAGGATCCGGACCTCTACTTCTATCCCGATCAGTACAACAATCCGGCCAACTGGAAGGCCCACTTCGAACATACCGGCGCCGAGATCGTCCGCCAGACCGGCGGCGCACTGACCCACTTCGTGGCCGCCCTCGGCACCAGTGGCACCTTCACCGGCGTAACCCGCCGCCTGCACCGCGATCTGCCCGGCGTGAAATGCTACTCCGTGCAGCCGTCAAGCGGGTTTCACGGCCTGGAGGGCTTGAAGCACATGCCCACCGCCATTCGCCCGGGCTTCTACGACGAACGCCTGGCCGACGGCAACCTGTGGATTGAAACCGAGGACGCATATCGCATGGTGCGCCGGCTGGCGCGCCATGAAGGCCTGCTGGTAGGCATTTCTTCCGGCGCCAATGTGCATGCTGCGACCCTGCTGGCGCGCCAAGCTGTCGCGCGCGGCGAATCGGCTACCATCGTAACGGTGCTTTGCGACGGCGCCGACAAGTACCTCAGCGAGCATTTCTGGGACGAAGAATGATTCAAGTGGACCCCGAACCCTGGCAGGCTATGGTGGAGCACGCCCGCCATGCCTACCCCGACGAATGTTGCGGCGCCATGTTGGGCTCGACCGACGGCGACAAGAAAATCGTGCGCGCCGCCATGGCGCTGGAGAACGCCTTCGCGGGAGCCCGCGCGGCCCGCTACGAGCTTCGGCCGGAAGATCTCCTGGCCGCCGACAAAGCCGCTCGCGAGCGCGCGATGGACCTGATCGGCATCTACCATTCCCATCCCGATTGCGCCGCTTACTTTTCCAAGACCGACCTGGAGAACTCCTGCCCATGGTACTCCTTCGTCGTGCTCTCCATCCAAAAGGGCGAGTTTCACCACGCCAATAGCTGGCTGCCGAACTTCGACCGGACCGAAGCGGCGAAAGAGGAGTTGATTTATTGATATGGCTAAAGTTCTGATCCCTACCCCGCTGCGCCAGTTCACCGCCAAGCTCGACACGGTAACCGTAACCGGATCGAGCGTCGGCGCCATCCTGGACGCCCTGACCGCGGAGTACCCGGATTTGCACAAGCAGATTTTCAACGGCGAGGGCAAGCTTCGCAGTTTCGTCAATGTCTATTTGAACGACGAAGATATCCGCTATCTCAGTAAGACCGCCACGCCGGTCGCCGCGGGCGACACCATTTCCCTGGTCCCCTCAATCGCCGGAGGGTCGACGGTGGCCGCTCCACCCCAGGAAGCCGCTCTCACCAAGGACGAAATTCTGCGCTATAGCCGTCACCTGATCCTGCCCGAGGTGGGCATGGAAGGCCAGCAAAAGCTGAAAGCCGCCAAGGTGCTGCTGGTGGGCGCGGGCGGCCTGGGTGCGCCGCTGGGGCTCTACCTGGCAGCCGCCGGCATCGGCAAGATTGGCATCGTGGATTTTGACGTGGTCGATTTCACCAACCTCCAGCGGCAGGTCATCCATTCCACCGCCGACGTCGGCCGCAAGAAGATCGATTCGGCCGCCGACAAAATGCTGGCCATCAACCCACACCTGAAGATCGCCAAGCACGACACTGCACTCTCGAGCGAAAACGCTCTCGAGATCTTCAAAGATTACGACATGGTGGTGGACGGCACCGACAACTTCCCGACGCGCTACCTGGTCAACGACGCGTGCGTGCTTCTACACAAGCCCAACGTCTACGGTTCCATCTTCCGTTTCGAAGGCCAAGCCACCATTTTTGCCGCCGAGGACGGACCGTGCTACCGCTGTCTCTATCCCGAACCGCCGCCTCCCGGCCTGGTGCCGAGCTGCGCCGAGGGCGGCGTGCTGGGAATTCTGCCTGGCACAATCGGCTTAATCCAGGCCACCGAAGCGGTCAAGCTGATCCTAGGTGTGGGCCAACCGCTGATCGGCCGCCTTCTGCTCTACGACGCGCTGGCGATGCGCTTTCGCGAATTGAAGCTGCGCAAGAACCCCGAGTGCCCCGTATGCGGGGACCGGCCGACCATCGCCAAACTCATCGATTATCATCAGTTCTGTGGGGTGCCCAACCCCAAGAGTCCGGCCCCTGCCGAGGAGACCAAAGTGGACAGCGAAATCGACGTTACCGAATTGAAAGCCAAGCTCGATCGCGGCGACAACTTTATGCTCATCGATGTGCGCGAACCGCACGAATACCAAATCGCCAGGATCCCCGGCGCGCGCCTCATCCCGCTGGGCGAATTCCCCAAGCACGTTGAAGAGTTCGACCCCGATCGCGAGATCGCGATCCATTGCAAGATGGGCGGCCGTAGCGCCCGCGCTTGCGCCGTGCTCCGCCAGGCCGGCTTCGAAAAGGTCTACAACGTGAGAGGCGGCATCCTGGCCTGGAGCGATCAGGTGGATCCCAGCGTCCCGAAATACTAATTCCGGTGCATGCCGATCACGCTGACCAGCTCTTCTAAGTGGGCGCGCGTGGTCTCAACCTGGCGAGTCATCTCGGACGCGCTTTCGGCCGTGCGCTGCGCGTTGGCCACGTTGTTTTGCGTAACCGCTTCGATGCGGGAAATCGCTTGGCCGATATTGGCGATGCCACGGGACTGCTCTTCGCTGCTGGCTGCAATCTCAGCCACCGCCTGGCTGCCACTGGCAACTTTGGCGGAAACTTCGCCGAAAGCCACGTGCGTCAGCGATACGATATTGACCCCGTGTTTCACGTCGCTGATTGTTTTTTCGACTATTTCCGCGCTTTCGCGGGCCGCATCGGCGGCTCGATGAGCCAACGAACGGACCTCATCGGCGACCACGCTGAATCCCGCTCCAGCTTCACCGGCGCGCGCCGCTTCCACGGACGCGTTCAAAGCCAGGATATTGGTGTGAAAAGCGATCTCATCGATGCTCTTCAGCACCGCGGCCACTTGGTTGCTGGACTTGGAAATCTCCTTCATGGATTCGGTAAGGTCGTTCATGGAATGAGCCGCCTTGTCGGCGGTTTGCAGGGCTTCGCGCATGAGCCCGTCGGCTTGTTTGGCACGGTCGGCGTTGTGGCGAGTGGTAGCGGAAATCTCTTCGAGCGAAGCCGAGGTTTCTTCGATGCACGCCGCCTGCTCCTGGGCATCCTTCGCGACGACTTGGCCTGACTTCGACATCTCGCCGGAAGCTTGAGCGGCTTGTGCGGCCGCTCCCTTCACCCCGCGGATTACCCCAAGGATGGGACCGGTGATCGACCGGCGAATCGTAAGGTTGACGATGATTCCGGCGACCAGCAGAGTGGTGCCGAAAACGATCAGGGCCAGCCAGCGTTGGCTGGCTGAATTCGCCTGTACGACGCCCAACTGTTGCTTCAGATCGCTCGAACAGCGATCCTTGAGGGTCTTCAAGGAAGCCGCGATTTCCTCCTTGCGCGACGCCAGCCCCTGCACCTTCTGCTGGGTATCGGCACTCATCTCGGTACTGGACAGCATGAGGCCGTAGACAGTCCGTGCATTCTTAAGGAACTGGCCGGCAGTCGAGGCCAGGTCGGCGGCCTGGGCGGTACGCTCGGCGGAAAGGCCGCTGGCGGACGCCAGAGCGTGAAGCCCTTCGACCGCCTTGCGTCCGTCCTCGGCGGCGCGATCGAGCCCGGCCGCATCCTGCATGACGACCGCGTCGGCGAAGCCTTTAACCGCCCCCTGGAACGCAGTTTCGGCGGCCTGGCTCTGTTGCGCCGCTGGAAAAAGGGCCTCCGAGGTGGCCCGAATGGTGGCCTCCGTCGTCAGCCCCTGCACCTGGCTCAACACGGTAGCCAAGACGAAGCCCAGGACAAAGATCCCGATGCTGAGCCATATCTTGGCGGTAATATTGAGTCGCTTCATTGAGGTCGCTCCCGTAGCTTTACCCCAGCTTATTTCACTTCCAGCGTCTTAACGCCATCGGTAGCAGCGGCGGCGCTGACGTAGCCAATGGCGCCCTTGGTCTTAGCGACATATGCAACCATGTCGCCGTCCGACGCCAGAGCTTTCGGCATGGACGCCTTGCCCGTGAATACCAAGCTACGATAGTAGGTCTCGAACGCGGCGTCGGTCTTGCCTACGTACTCCTTCAGGAACGATTCGTGAGTCGCGCCGCCTTTCAATACCACCGGCTCGACGTGGCTTCCGTCCGACAAAGAGGTCTTGGTAGCGAGGAACACGCCTTTGAGCTCATCGGCCGAGACCGACGCCGCTCCGACGCTGGAGTTGGCGATAACTTTGAGGTCGGCCGCTACGGCGGTCTGCACGGCAAGGAGGCATCCTGCCGCAAGGATTAAAGAACATTTGTGTCTCATCGATTTTCTCCTTAATGCTTCTCGTTTCTATCGGCGTCCGATTATAGGTGGTAACCTAGCCGCAGCACCAGCGCCCTGGTGGTTGGCGCCACGCCCAAGGGGTTGTTTTGCGAGTAGAATCCGCGAAGCGCGTTGCCAACGGGGTTGCCGTCGATGAAATGGCCTTCGATCTTGAAGTCCATGTAGCTGGTCAGGTCTATGCGCGCCGATATGGCATTATCGAATTCGTGATTGGCCGGTAAACTGTGAAACGGCGGCGCATAATTGGGATAATAGCGGGTGTAGTAGGTCCCCAACTCCAGCCGTTTTGAGACGCGGTAGGCAGCCGATGCGTACCCCATCCGGAGGTCGTAGGACGTAACAGCATTCCAGATCCGAGTGATCGACGTGCCGTCGGTGGTTTTGTTCTCCTTGCGGTACTCCGCATCGAATTTGAAATTCCAGATCGTGTAGTCGACGTAATAGGCGGGCATGTTGTCTTTCAAAGTGATCCGCTCGTAGGGCGCGTCATTGGCCTTGAAATACCCCCTGGTCGTGATATCCGCGTTGAGAAAAGAGGCGCCTACCGTGAGACCCTTCACGGGGTTGATCCAGCGGAGGTCCGCACCCCAGGTTGGCCCGCCATAGGATGTGACCGCGCGATTCGTGGGAAGTGAGGTGGTTTGCGTGCCGCCCTGGACCGTGTCCAGGCTGTACACATAGCCGCCCTGAAGATCGTCCGGACGCTTGCCGCCGTACAGGGTGTAAGCCAACGTGCCAGCTCTCTTGACCGCGATATTGCCGTAGATGTCGCCGCCGATATGCGCGATCGTATCTCCCCGCGTGTCCAGCGGATACACGGACTGCGGGAGGAGCGCCCAGGTATGCAGAAACTCCATGTCCTGCGTGTCGTTGTAAAGGCCCAACGTAGTCTTGACTTTTCCGCCGCGAACACCGAACCAGTCCTTGAACTTATAGTCCGCCATCGCCCAATCGAGAGTGGGCGTCCATTCCCCGAGGTGGCCGACGTTGCGGGTGTAGAACTGCGCCCCTACGCGGAACTTGTCGGTGAGATTCGTGGAGGCGTTGACGCCCAAATCGCTAAAGTCGAAGCTCCCCGCGCTGGTCTTCATGGTCAGGTAGTTGTTGTCGTTCGAGTAGGCAAACCCTTGCGACAAGAAGCTGTGAACCTGTACAGGTAACCCGTCAACCTTGAAATCGAATTGCGCGTGCATCACGGCAGGCGCCGCAAACAGCAGCCCTGCGAGTACAGTCGTCTTTATCATGGATTGCATTTTGTTTCTCGTCTCCTTCTGTCCGCGGCTGCGTGGCACCACTTCCGATCCCCGTTTCGCACCGCTTACTCGTTCATATCGGCGGGGAAATGTCGCGACGTGAGAGTGGAAAGTTACCTAGTTTGCAGCATGGGACCTCGGTACCGGTCTCGATGAACGACGGCAGCGCCGAAGACTTTGACCACGCCCTGGAACGCAGTTTCGGCGGCCTGGCTCTGTGTGGGGCCGCCGGGAACTGCGTATCGGAGGTGGCATGGTGGATTCCGTATTCACCCCCTGCACCTGGCCCAGCATGGTCGTCAGGACGAAGCCCACGACAAAGATTCCAATGCTGAGCGCCATATCGTGGCGGTATTGAGGCGCCTCATTCAGTCACTCCCGTAGCTCGGCTGCCTTCATTTCACTTCCAGTGTCTTAACGCCCTCCGTCGCAGTCCCGCCGCTGACGTAGCCAATGGCGCCCTTGGTCTTGGCGACATAGGCAACCACGTCGCCATCCGACGCGAGCGCTTTGGGCATGGACGCTTTGCCCGTGAATACCAAGCTGCGGTAGTAGGTTTCGAATGCAGAGTCGGTCTTGCCCACGTACTCCTTCAGAAAGGCTTCGTGAGTCGCGCCGCCTTTCAAGACCACCGGCTCGACGTGGCTTCCATCGGAGAGCGAGGTCTTGGTGGCGAGAAACACGCCTTTGAGCTCATCGGCCGAGACCGACGCCGCTCCGACGCTGGAGTTGGCGATAACTTTGAGGTCGGCCGCGAAAGTATTTAGGACGGCGCAAACGGCCAGCAGTATAGTCCGGCTGACGCTGTGTTTTGCGGTCATATTGTTCTCCTTGTCAATTTCTCAGTTGCTCTCTAGAAGCTGAGGCCGGTCCGTACCACGAGCAGGTCGGTCTTAGGCTTCAGCCCGTCGGGGTTTGATCCTTGGTAGAAACCGTGAGCTGAGTAAAGGTCACCGTAGCCGTTGATGAAGTGCTCTTCGACTTTGAAGTCCCAGAACTTGGTCAGGTCGAAGCGGACAGTCGCGGTCTGATCGAAAATGTGGTTGGAGGCGGTGTCGGCAGGATTGGCTGGCTGGTCGACATAGTAACGGGAGTTATAGGTTCCCAGTTCGAGCCATCTGTTGACCCGATAGCTCACGGAAGCGAACCAACCTTTGTCGCTTCCATTCCACGCGAATATGCCGGGAAATGCCCCCGTAGCGATGTCGCCGATGTAATGGTTCCGGCGGAATTCCCCGTCGAAATGCCACTTCCCGATGGAGTAATCGGCGTAGGCCGCCGTGGTACGCTGCGGGTTTGCGAGGAAATCGTAAGAGAAACCTGCTAGGAAGGCCGAGGTATACATGCCTTTCCGATCCTGCGTCTGATCCATAAATGACGCGCCGAGCATGAGGCCTTGCACCGGCGTGTTCCAGCGCCAGTCTCCGCCTGCCGCGCGGCCGGAAATGCCTGAGATCGGCATGCCGAGATCTGAGGAAAAGTAGTAATACCCTCCTTGCGGGTCGAATGATCGCGCACCGATGTAACCCGTGTAGCTCAAGGACCCGACGGCGCGAAGGGGGATGGTACCGTAAATGTCGCCGCCCGTATGAGCAATGGTATTGCTGCGCAGATCCAGCGGGTATAACGACTGCGGCAGAAGAGCCCACGTGTGTAGCGACTCCGTGTCCTGTGTATCGTTGTAGAGACCGAGAGCGGTCTTGACTTTCCCAGCCCGTACCCCGAACCAATCTTTGAACTTGTAGTCGCCATAGGCCCAGTCCAAATCGGCGTGCCATTTGCCCAGTTGCCCTATATTGCGGTCGTACACCTGCGCGCCAACGCGGAATTTATCCGTAATGTGCACCGACACGTTGGCGCCGAAGTCCGTCATCGCGAAGCTTCCCTGGCTGGTCTTCATGGTCAGGTAGTTGTTGTCGTTGGAGTAGGCAAACCCTTGCGACAAAAAGCTGTGAACCTGTACAGGTAACCCGTCGACCTTGAAATCCAATTGCGCGTGCGTCACGGCGGGCGCCGCAAACAGCAGCCCCGCGAGCACGGTTGTCTTAGTACCTGGATCCGGCGCATTCCGGGCGGGGGTTTTGGTCGCAGTGCTGGGTTGACAGGGCGTTCGGCAGCTTCCTGACGTTTCGGGATAACCTAACTTTTGGTGAGGTAATCCCGAAATGCG
>JBEKYD010000140.1:0-19225 GCA_049511335.1 Bryobacteraceae bacterium
CGTGGTGTTTGTTCTTTCCCGCAGTATCCGTTGGACTCGGTCAAATAGGGCCTTGGAAACAATGGGCTGATGGACGCCTTGGAAGAGTTCACCCGTTCGGCGAATTCGAATGAGCCCCATGTAGAATGGATTGTTTAGTAATATCGATAAACCGGTGATTGAGAGCGGTTTGCCCGTCCGGTTACGAAGGCCGAGTGCATTCAGCTCGTCGAGCAATGTGACGAGGCTGTAGCGTCGGGTTGCGTATAGTTGAAAGGCCTTTTTGATCAAGGGGGCTCTCGCCTCATCGAGGGCCTTGGCCTGAGCCTTGCCGCGATCGAGATAGCCAATGGGCGCCGGCAACGGGTAAAAGCCTTGTTTGAGGCGACCGTAGAATCCCTTTCGTGTTTCCTCACGGAGATTGCGAATGTAGTCCGCCGCGACGACAGCTTGGATATCGGCCGATAACCGGCCACCTCGTGACCGGAGATCGAGATTCTCAGTGGCCATCTGCACTTCGATGCCATTGTCCGAGAGGTCAATCAGGTCTGCCCAGTCACGGAGATTGCGGGCGCTGCGATCAATTTTGTGAATGATGACACCGGCGGCCTTGCCAGCTTTGAGCAGCCCGAGCATCTTGTTGAAAACCGGCCTGCCACTTTTGGCTGCTGTCACCCGCTCTTCAAACCATTGAGAAATCTGGTAGCCGTTACGCTCCGCATACCGCTCAATGGCCTCTTTCTGCTGCGGCAAGGATACCCCCTCTCCTTGTTTGGCGGTCGAGACGCGAATGTATCCGTAAAAGGCCTTCATGGTAGTGGTGTTGAGTCATCGGGTAATTTTTCTGGTTGCGGGTGAATCGTATCCTCTTTGTCCGCCGCTGTCAAAGCGCGAAACTGTTCGTATGCGGCCTTGTCGTTTCGGATGCGTTCGTAGATGCGAAGCGCCAGAGAGACGTATTCCTGGAGGTTATCCTCCGCTTGATCCAGTTGCTCCGGCGTCAATGACGGACAGAGTTCATGGAGCGGATGTACCTCATCTTCGTCCGGATGCTTTTTCATATGCAAAAGCCTACCAGGTGGGCGGTGTTCACAAAGGCAGCGAAGTATATCCACTCCGGCACAAGTGTTCATCGTGCTACAAGTGGACGCAAGCGAGCCTTTGAGATGAGGCGACGAGCTCTGCGGGTAGTCACGGAAGCGGCGGGTTTGCCGGCAGCTGATCACACAGCCGCACGGGCGGATCGCATGCCTCTATGCGTGCCCGAAGAAGCCAGAATGCGCGGTTGAAATGCAGAGAGTTACTGGTCTAGTTATGTGGGACGACGCAGGTCGCAGTAGAGCTGGTCGAGTTCCCTGCCTGATCGGCTGCCGTTGCCGTGATGGTATAGACGCGGCCGTCACCTGTGCCGGAACGCTCGGCGCGCAATTCGACGATATAGGGTCCCAGGCTGCCCCCAAGGGAGGTGATTACGATATCATTCGGGGTGTTGCCGGCTCCTTGGATGTCCGGTGGCTCGTTCGAAGTGGCAACGACGTTCAAAGATGCCATGCCTGACGGGGGGACGCCGGGTGAGGCCACATCGACGGCGCTGATGGTCGCCACTTGGACCATACTGTGGTTGGGCGGCCAAAGTGTGCAACCGGCCGGCGGCATGCCCGAAATTACAGGAGGCAAGGTGTCTTGGGGCTGCGCGGTCACTTCGCCGTAGATCAGGTTGTAGTTGTCCTGTATGCCCGCGTTCCAATTGACTGAGGTTCCCACCGAATAGGCGATTCCTCCTCCCGATCCCAGCAGACTGTCTGGAATCGTGACGCTGCCACCGGCACTCTGAGTACCTGGTTCGAAAACAATTCCGATTATCGCTACGCTGGGTTTATAGATAATTGGCGAAGTGCCGCTATTCGTCACCTGCACGAGCGCGGAGAAAGTGTACGGCTTGTTGAGCTGCGGGTTCGTCAAGGACAAGCCGCCATAGTAACCCTCTACGCCCTGAGAAAGATTCGAAGGCCCGGTGGTGGAGAGGATGTTGGCTCCCGGCATGGAGATCTGGATACCTGCGCCGGGGGTGATAAGGGAGTTGCTGGTGTACCTCGAATCCCGTGTCGTCACCGTGATGGTGACCGTTTGCTGCGAGACGCCGGGAGGAATTATGAGAGGCGAAACGGTGCGGGAAGAGTCGAAGCCGGGCGTGAAGGCGAGCAAGCTAGGATCGACGTTTTGCGAGAGATCAAAATCCGTCTGGACCATTCCGCCGTTCGCTGGCAGATTGGACCATGTGATCGTTCCGGGCGCGGAGCCGTTGACAAACGCTGCCGGCGGGAGGGTGGTGGAGATGGAGATCGTTGGATTGGTGAACGCGTTAGGGTAACTGTTGATCAAGTTGAGGTGCCAGCGCCGCGTGCCCGAGAGCGGAGTGTTGAAAGGGATGGTGTCGGTGGGCAGCGTGGTGGAGACCGGCACACCGGAAATCAGCCAATGTCCGTTTCCGGCAGCCACGTTGTAAGACGGTTGTCCCCAAGCTGGAGTTGCCAGGGTCGTCGCGAGCGCCAAAATAACGAGTGTGAGCAATGGAGAGTGTGTCTTCAGCATGATACTTCCTCCTTGAATGTGCCGCTCGGGTTGTCGGTTTTGACACCTAGTAGCAGCCATATTTTACACCCTTTTTGGGCTGTTTCATGCCTGAATATCTTTTTTACGCTGCCGGTAGGGTGTATTTCTCCTAGTACTTTTGAGCGGATTTCACCCGCTTAAGTGACCTTAAACCGCAAATCGCACTGAGAAGACGACACCCTGAAACCCGCGCCAATCGGCCACTTCATCAAATTCCTGCTCAAAGCCAGAAAGTGGAAGGTCTGATCGCGTCTGGTCGGCCATCCTGAAGTTGAGCAGATGCGACATTCTGGACGATATACCTGGTTTCTGGAAAGCGGCGAAGTTTGTCGCTTGTGTTGCATCGGGTCTTCCACTCACAGGAATTTAGCCTCGGGCTTGGAACCAGCCGCCACCCAAGAAAAAACAGGCACAAAAGGTGCCTGTTTGGTAGCCATCAATATTCCGATGGCAGGAGTAGGGTTGTTGCGCTGCGGTTTGCCTCCGTGATGACCCAGAGTTTGGTCCCGTTTGATAGGGTGTACGAAGAGAGGAGTCGGAAACTGTGCTCGACCGAGATTTCGTTTTCCTTACGGTCGTCCTCGTCAAGCTCTCCCCAATCGCCAGTGACGTGCCGCCGAAGAAAAGATGCGGGATTGTCTGCCGCCTCCTCAAGCGCGGCCAAAGCGCCGGGAGTGGCCACGATCTGTCCCAAAGGGAAGCGGGCTACAGTCATGCGCGCTCCAGAAACCCAGCAAGCTTTCCCGTCGCCCGGTACTGCGGAATCGGGTCGAGTTCTTTGAACGCACTGGTGAAGGCGTTGGACAGGCTCCACAGGGTTCTCGGTTGGAATTCCTCAACCGTGGGATTGAAGTACAAATCATGGACTCGGCGGTCGAGATGGTGCGGCACTTCCAGCGCCCCTTCGATGAAAGCCTCGTAAATCAGAAGCTTTGCCGAAACATCGGACAGTTGCGAAGTGCGCCACCGCTCCACGGCTTCGACCATCGGTGTGAAGTTCCGTTGCATATTGTCCACTCCAACGGAGAGGACATTTTGGAGCGATAGGTGCTTGCTGTGCTTGGCCAGTACCGGGTTGTAGTCGCCGTGAAAGGCCAGGTTCTCGCAAACGAAAACGCGGTAGCCGACCGTGATGGCCAGGCGAAATGACTTGTCGTGCGAATTTCGGATGCCCAGAGCGAACCGGGCACCATCCATCCCTTGGTCAAGTTCCATGACGCCGAACATCTTGTTGCCGGTCCTGTCCACGGCGTACTCTTCCTTCAGTACGCCGACATGGCGGAAGCCGAGTGTTTCGACGAGGGCGTTGACCACGTCGATGTGCGGTACCGGTCGGTGGGTGGCTGTTCCCAACGGGGTCGGCACCAGAGCCAATTCTTCACGGGTCAGTTTTCCTTGATTGGCCAAAAGCGTTACCTCTGGCATGAAAGTTCTCCTCAGTGGTGAAAGTACAAACGAGGCGTAGCCCCGAAGTCTGGGGGAACAATACCAAGTGAGAAACGAGGGCAAAGACGGCCAAAGTTGCTTGGCGGGGCAACTTGACCGTCTATGGCCCTCTGATTTCAGGCAAGGTCACCGCGCTGAACGGCGGCGAAACCGTTCCGTCAATCATCAGCCGGAGGTAGATGCTGTAGTTTGGCAGATTCATGAAATCGAAAGCATCGAGCTTTGGTGAGAACTCCTTCGATATGAAGGCTGCATCAGCCGGGCCAAGGCGAAAGGAGATGACGGTGCCGACGTTCCCGAGAACTGCATCCAGAATCTGGCGATCAATCTGCGAAAGGTACTGGTTGGCGAGAATTAAATTGACCCGGTACTTGCGCAATTCGGAAAGCATGGCGGCCAGACTCAAGGTGGTGAAGGTGTGGAATTCGTCCAGGTAAACGTAGAAATCCCGTCGCGCCACTTCCGGCATATCCGCCCGGCTCAATCCGACGGAACCAATCTGCGAGACCAAGAGAGAGCCGAGGAGCGCAGAAGGCCCTTCGCCCAGTTTGCCCTTGGCCAGATTGACTAGCAATATTTTGCCGTCATCCATGATCGAGCGAAGATCGAAATCGCTTTTGGGCTTGGTCAGAACCCCGTTGAGGATCGGATCTGCCAGGAACGCGCCGACCTTGGTTTGAATCGGCGCCGCGGCATCGGCCCGATACCGCGCCGGATAGTTATCATATTCCTGCTGCCAGAATCGACGTACTTGCGGGTTGGTCACCCTGGAGACGGCCACCCTGCGATATTGGTCATCGTCGAGCAGCCGGAGGATATCGGCGAGGGTGGCTTCCGGTTGCTCCAGAAGAGTGAAGAGGGCATTGCGAAGAATGTGCTCCAGACGAGTACCCCAGGAATCAGTCCACAATTTCTTGAAGACCTCCAAAAGGCCGGCAGCCACCAAAGGCCGCTTTGCAGGTGGTACTCCATCCAGAGGGTTCCAACTGAGTGGATGTGCTGTGTCCGGCACGTTGAAGTAGATGACATCCTTGTGGCGGCGGGCCGGTACATCGCGGAGAACTCGCTCGACAAGGTCACCATGGGGATCAAGCAGGACGAGGCCTTCGTCGCTGACGATGTCTTGAGCAACCAGCGTTTGCAGAAGGGTGGACTTGCCGGTTCCGGTTTTCCCGACGATCCACATGTGGGAGCGGCGGTCGCGGCGACGAATGCCGAAAACCCGGCGGTCGTTACGCGCGTTAGTCTGGGCAAAATGGGTAACATGGTCATCGCCTGGCATCAGGCAATTGTCGAGGCAAAGCCCCTGAATTGAAAGTCTAACGACTTTGTACCGAACTGCAATTGTCTGCCCCAAACATTGAATTGCGCGCCAAAACACATATTTCAAATGACATCGGGCCTTGCTATTGGGTATATATGGGACTAAAGTATCCTGTTATCTGTACCTTAAAAGGAGTGCGACAATGGCCAAAACGCCAAACGTAATTTCTCACTGGCACCGGCTGATCGAGGGGTTTCAAACCTCTCCGCTGGATTTCTACGCCGCCGTCGAAGCGGCCATTCAGCGCCGTCAAATTCCGGACAGGCAGAGCGTCCGCATCGATTTCAAAGAGGGTGGCCTTCTGACCGCCAAAAGGGTATATCTGCGCATCATGCGGGACAAGCACTCCTTTGACATCTGTGCCGCACCCTTCGGAACGGGCTTCTTTTTCTCCTGGTGGCTGACCGAATTGCCGTCACAGTGGTTCATCTACTTCATCGGGCTTCTGTTCTTGATTTTTTTCACCATTATGATCTGCTTTCAAGCCGGCTTCATCGTCGGTGTTTTGCTCAGCCTGATTGCCGTTCCGGGTGTCCTGGCCTTGATTGGCAATCTGGTCCACAACAACGGTGGCACAGCCGAAGATGCCATTGTGGCAATACCTTGGATCGGTGCGATATACGAGAAGGCTTTCCATCCGGCAACATACTACAAGATCGATACGGCTCTGATGTTCCAGGATGCGGTCCATAACGCCGTCATGGAAGTAATAGATCAAGTGACCGCCGGGAAGGGCGTGCGTGCCATCTCTGAGTTCGAACGCAAGCCGATTCTGGAGAGCTTTGCCAAATCAGCCTGACATGCCTCCAGCCAATGGTTCCGGAGAAACTCGCGAGCAGCAACTGACACAGCAGTTCTACGAGTGGGAACGGCGGGGCAGGGGCTGGCAGATCTTTGATCAGCCAGTCGCTCTTGAGCCGCAGTTCCGCCCGTTCTTCGGCCACTTCATTTCGGGAACTCCGGAAGCGGCGGCTGATGACGGCCGGAAGCCGACGCTGCTCAGCAAGTTTGTCAGTGGTTTTGTTAGAGGTCGCAATACTCTTTCGGCCGCGAGCCCTCCGGAGGACATCGAGCCTGAGCCAACGTATATGGACGATGTGGTGGAACTCGTTGAAGTGCAGGCAGTTTTGCCGCCGGAAACCAAGATCGGGAAGGATGCCGCCGGACAGTTCCTGATGAGTCTTGGCGACGTTTCCCGGCCGGCGAGCTTCGAAATTGTGGGAACGAGCGACGCCACCCTGGTGCAGCTCGCCTCCGCCCGGCGTGACGAGCGGCAAATGCGCGAGCAGCTTCAGGCATACTTTCCGGAAGCCTTACTCGCCGCGCGCAATGGCTACCTCGAAGCCGTCTGGGAGGAGAGCGGCCGGAAAAGTACGGCGATAGTCGAATACGGATTGTCCAAAGAGTTCATGCGGCCTCTGCGCTGTTTCGAGCGCTTTGACCCTGACTCATTGGCCGGACTCATTGGCGCGATGGCAGAACTCGACCAGGCTGACACAGCCCTTTTTCAGGTCCTCTTTACTCCCGTTCGTCATCCCTGGTCGGAGAGCATCCTGCGGGCGGTCATGGACGAAGCTGGCGATTCGTTCTTCGTTGATGATCCCGGCATGGTCAAACTGGCGACAGAGAAAATATCTTCTCCGCTCTTCGCGGCGGTCATTCGCGTAGCCGCGCAGAGTCCAAATAGCAGGCGGGCGTGGCGCATCGCCCAGGGTATCGGCAAATCCCTTCGCCAGTTCGCCGATGCAGCTGGCAATGAACTCATCCCGCTCAGAAATGACGGGTATGACGACGAGCAGCATCGCAATGATGTCGTGACGCGCCGGAGCTGCCGCAGCGGGCTCCTCATGAACCGGGACGAATTGGTCTCCCTCGTTCATTTGCCATCGGTCTCAGCCCGGTCGGTCAAGTTGAAGCGGGAAGAGCGCAAGACCAAAGCGCCGCCGGCCCTGGCCTTCGGGCATGCCCTGCGGCTCGGCCAAAATTATCACGCCGGCAAGACCGTGCCCGTATCTTTGGACACCGAGCAGCGCGTACGCCACATGCATCTCATCGGCGCCTCGGGCAGCGGCAAGTCTACGTTGCTCCTGAACATGATCATCCAGGACATAGAGAACGGCGAGGGCCTGGCCGTGCTCGATCCCCACGGGGACCTGATCGACCAGGTGGTCGGCCGAATTCCCGAGGAACGCGTTAATGATGTCGTGCTACTCGACCCATCCGACGAAGGGTACCCTGTCGGATTCAATATTCTCTCGGCTCACTCCGATCTGGAACGGAATCTCTTGGCGTCGGATCTGGTATCGGTCTTCCGCCGGCTGTCCACCAGTTTCGGCGACCAGATGACCACTGTGCTCGGCAATGCCATCCTGGCTTTCTTGGAGAGCGACGAGGGAGGGACGCTCTCGGATCTCCGAAGGTTCTTGATTGAACCGGGTTTCCGGGAGCGCTTCCTCGGGACTGTGCGCGATTCGGAAATTGTGTACTACTGGCAGAAGGAGTTCCCGCTCTTGACCGGCAAGCCGCAAGGTCCGATCCTGACCCGGTTGGACACATTCCTGCGGCCAAAGGTCATCCGGTATATGGTTTCCCAAAAGGAGAACCGCCTGGATTTCGAGGCCATCATGAACGGCCGGAAGATTCTGTTGGCCAAGCTCTCGCAGGGTCTGATCGGCGAAGAAAACTCATATCTTCTGGGTACGCTCGTTGTCTCCAAGCTCAACCAAATAGCCACCAGCCGACAGAACATGGCGGCGTCAGAGCGTAAACCGTTCTACCTTTATATAGATGAATTCCACAACTTCGTCACGCCGTCCTTGACCGCCATATTGTCCGGGGCGCGGAAATATAATCTGGGGCTGGTCCTGGCCCACCAGGAACTGCATCAGCTCTCGACTCGCGATGGCGACGTGGCCAGCGCAGTGATTTCCAACCCGTATACCCGCGTCTGCTTTCGCTTGGGCGACTTTGACGCCAAGAAACTCGAAGACGGATTCTCATTCTTTACGGCCAAGGACCTGCAAAATCTGAGCGTCGGCGAAGCCATCGTGCGTATGGAGCGGGCGGAGTACGACTTCAACCTGAAAACCGTTCCGCTTCCCCAGGTTGATGCCGCTCTTGCCGCCAGCCGCCGGGAACGGGTCGTGGCCTCCTCGCGGGAACGATGTGCCGCGAGGCGGGAGGATGTGGAAGCGATCATCAGCGCGCGCCATGCCTCTCCCGAGATGGAAACCGGGACGCCGGGCAGGAAAACCAGAATCCGGATGGAAGTGCCTTTACCTCCCGCGAAACCGGCTCCGGATCATCCCGAGGAAACGCCCTCGCTTGTGCGAACTTTGGGACAGGGTGGCGAACACCACAAATATCTTCAGCAGCTAGTCAAGCGGTGGGCCGAAGGCCGCGGCTATGTCGTGACGATTGAAAAGCAGATTCTCGACGGCTTAGGATCGGTCGATGTAGGATTGGAGAAGGGTGGCCACACGATCGCCTGCGAGGTGTCGGTCACGACCGATGCCGAACACGAAACCGGCAATGTCCAAAAATGCCTGGCGGCGGGGTTCGACGAGGTCATCCTGATCTCTTCCGAGAAGAAGCTTCTGACTTCGGTGCGGCATGCGCTTGTGGCGGCGCTCAGCACCGCGCAGTATAGGCAGGTGAAGTTTTGTACCCCCGAGGAGGCGTTTTCCTATATCGAGAGCCTCGGAGCCAAGAACGTAGCCGTGCCGGCGGCCATCGATCCGAACGAGCTCATGACGGCGAAGGAAGTGGAGGAACTGCTCCGCATCGATGTCAAGACCGTCTACAGCTATGTGAAGCGCGGCCTTTTACCCTATGTGAAGATCCAATCCAACGTGCGCTTTCTGCGGTCGGCGATGTTGCAGTGGATGGAGGAGCGGCAGTATAAACCAGGGAGCCGGGGAGTCCGTAGGTGAGCCGTCACCTTTTGAGGACAATGCTGAAATTGCCCCAAAGGAGTCGTCCCTTCCATTGTGGTGATCTCAGAAAATCCCGGTGAGGATTTGCTCGCGTTGTAATCTTCCGTTAATCTGACTGCCGTCTCCACGCTCATTCTTCGATGAGAATATGCTGCGTATTAAATTTCAGAGCAGTGGTTCGCTGGAACTGAACTCTTCCTCCCAGCGATCCGGTGGAGCAAGAGTGACGGGACCGCATGTCTCCACGATTTTGGCTTGCTTTGTTGTGGCCGGCGTCAGCGGCGTGGCTTTCAGAATGGCAGAACAAAGCGCACAAAGCGGACACTGGTAAAGTGTTGAGGGAGAGACTAACCCGCAGACCTTCGATGACACTTTCGGAACAGACGAGGTCATGACACACCTCCAAAATTTCGGGGAAAAGTCCCCCTAAAAACAGCACTTGTGAGGTCGGGCGGCCTTTCGAGACACATCCTTTCCTCGGTTTGGAGGGCACTAGGTTCTGTGCATTCTCCAGTTAATCGTCGTCCTTGAGCTGCCGGCGTCGAACCCGTCTTGGAAACCGGTACTTCCAGCAACTCCTTGCACAGTCAGAATACATCGAATTGATGGAAATTGGACCGACAAAAAAAAGGAGCACCGGTTCCAAGGCCAGTGCTCCATGCGGACTTGATTAACTGGAAGTGCACCTTTTTGAGGTGGGAACTTCTCTGGTGATGAAGAATACTCCTACTCCGTCACCCTGTCAAATCATTGAAACAAAGATATTTAGTGGCTTCTTCAAGATCTCTCTTTTTGAAAACACATATATCTCCTTGATTGCTATCATCCGCGTATCGCGCCTCAAAGTCAATATTACCGCCGGGGACTAAACCGACCTTCGTCGGCGCCCGGCCTGAGGTATAGACAGTACGACAGACAGTATGGCGGGGCTGTGATATATTTGGGAACGTGATTGGATCACATTCTCAAGCTGCTGTACTGTCTAATTTACTGTCTATTTTTGGGTCCGACCAGGGGGTATTTGATAGACAGTATAGACTGTATAGACGATTTGTTAGGGACGTAAGTGATTCAGATTGTGCTAAGTAGCGGAAAGCGCAGAAAGCGGGAGTAATTCAGTGGTAGAATGCCAGCTTCCCAAGCTGGACGTCGCGGGTTCGAGTCCCGTCTCCCGCTCCATCTTTTCAGCAACTTACAGTCTTCCCGGCTGTCCAGAATCCGCTCTTAATGGAGCTGAAATCAACGGACTACTCCGTCCATCTAGTTGTCTGCAAATAACTTATACTGAGTGTTGCAACTCCACTTCGAATATCCTCTCGGGGGAACCGATGGCCGGGCAGCAGCCGCAGTAAATCGCGAGATGGTGTACGGCGAAATGCGGCGCGGTCTGAAGAAGCTCCGCGAGTATCTCGCGCAAGCGAACGTGTGACGCTCAATCGTGCGGAAGTCCGGAGCCGCCCTCCACTTCTGCGAAGCTCCGTAAGTTCCTTCCGCTCGAATTATCACAAGAAGCCATCGACTAAGACCAGATCGCTGGCGGATAGGTCCACTCTCACGCAGTAGAGATAGTGTCCATCGGGAGTCAGCGACCACATGGTGGCGCCAATGGACGGCAACGGGCCCGGAAAATGGGTAATGCGCCGCGTGCGGCCGTCGGCGAAAGACCGAAGGCTGATGGCCGCGCCGCCAGGAAATCGCGAGTCGCCGGTGAGGAAGTAGATCCCCTCCCGGACCATGGCCCAAGCGCCCCAATAGCCTGGCAGCAGGGTGTCCACCAGCTTCGCCAGCTTTGCCGTGGTGAATTCGAATCTCCAGATATTCGTATCCGTGCGGGCGCCGCTAAAGTATAAGTAACGTCCGTCCGGCGAGAGGAATTTCTGGTGAACCGGCCGGGATTCCAAAACCGGGCTCTGCTCGCCGTTGCTCAAGTCGAGTTTTCGGATGCCCCTGTCGTTGAAATAGAGCGCGCGCCCGTCATTGCTGAAAATCGGATGCGTTCCTTGCCCGCCCACCAACCTTGGCACGCCGCCCGCCGCATCCACGGTGTACATGCGGTGGTCCGAGGCGTCATTGAACACCAACGTACGGCTATCGGGAGACCAGCGGCCCGCGACGGGATGCGCCGGCTTGGCGGTCACCTGCGCCACATGGTTCCCATCGAGATCGCTGACCCAGAGTTGCCCCTCCCCGGAGCGATCGGACCGGAAGCACAGCTTGCTGCCGTCCGGGCTGATCTGCGGGAAAATATCCTCCGCGGTCGAGGAAACGATGCTCGTCCAGTTCTCCTTGGCCGTCCCCGCCGTGGCCAGTTCCAGCCGCCAGATATTCAGATCGTGCTGCACATCCGAATACACGAGCTTTGACCCGGTTCGCGCCACCGAGATCTGCAGCGGATTGGCGCTGGATACGCTTGTCGGGGACACCGCGTTTCCATCCAGCGGCAGCGTCCATACCCGATATTCGCCGCCGCGATTGGAACCGAAGAAAATCCGGCGCCCGTCCGCGGACCAATCCTGGTCGCTGATCACCCCGCGGTCCCTGATCCATTCCTTCTGCTTGAGTTGCTTGAGGTCGATCGTCAGCACTTCCATGCCGAAATAATCGTTCATGCGGATGAAAGAGATGCGCGAACCATCGGGAGAAAAACGCGGATTCACATCGCCGATGATGTCTTCGCGGGGATGGGTCAACCGGGTTCGAAGCCCGGACGCGACGTCGATCAGGAACAAACCGAATGGCTCGTTGGGGTCGGCCTTGTCGTCCACCACCAAGGTGGTTCCGTTGGGCGACCAATCCAGGTGACGGCAGTCGAGACCGTAGCGGCTTGGGTAGAGGCGGCCTACCGTGCGCTCTTCCCCGCCGCGCTCCGGCCGCACGACCACGTCCAGCACGTTGGGCCGGTACCGAAGGTAAGCCAGCAGCCGGCCGTCCGGCGACCAGGCGGGGTCACTGCTTTCGGAATCGGCCGGGCTGCTGACCCGCCGCGATTCCTCGTCGCCCAGGCCTTTGACGAACACGGCGGTTCCGGGCCGGCCATTTTCCCGCCAAACGAACGCCACTTTGGTTCCATCGGGCGAGAGAGCCGGCTGGTATTCGCTGCCCGGCAGCCGGGTGAGCGCATGCTTCGTCACCATTGAAGTTCGGGCGGGCCGGTCGCCCGGTCCAAGAAGGCGCGGGCCAAGAAAAGCCGCGACGCCCAAAACGGCTGCAGCCACAGCCGCGATACGCAGCCATTTTCGCAAAGCCGCGCTTACGGTGGTATGGGAGCCCCCGGACGATCCTTCCCCTGTTCCCTCCTCCACCTCTACAGGAAGCACCCACTGGTAGCCCCGGCCCGGAATCGTCACCAGGCAATGCCTGCCTTCGCTGGCGTCATCGAGCACATTCCGGAGCATGGAAACATGCTGGTTGAGATTGGCCCCGGTTATGAGCTGGCCGGGCCATAAGGCGGCCGAGAGTTCCTCCCGTGTGACCACCCGGTTGCCGCTCTGCAGAAAGACGAGCAGCATGTCGAAGACTTTAGGGGTCACGCCAACGGACTCGCCACCGCGATGCAACGTCCGTAACGCAGGCTCGATAGCAAAAGGCCCCGAGCGGTATTTCGTTCGAGCGGCCACGGTTAACTAAGCATTTTATAACTTTTTATCTAGTTTCACGACGGTTTTCTTGACGCAAACCGCCTCCGCGCTCACAATACCCTTCGAGGTTGGGCTCTCGAAAGCCAACATGATCGTGCCGGCCCCGGCCAGTTCGACCCAACGCCGGTTGCAGGTAGCGCCGCGCATATTTATTGAAGCTTCGCTCGGCCCTCTTTGCGGTCGAGGGCGCGAAGCGGGAAGGGGTTCTCACGTATGACGGGAGACCACGTCGATTGCTATCTCCGTATTCCACCCACGCAACCGGACTCCCGCGGAACCACGCAAAAGGATAAGACCATGACGATCTTTGAACGCTTTAACAGCTTCAGCCCGGTGTTCCGAGCTGTGCTCCTGCTGCCCGTCGTGGCACTCTGCTGTTTGGGCCAGTTGGCCACCGTGCAGGGCGAAGTGCGCGACCCCTCGGGCGCCGTTGTTCCGGCTGCCGACGTCAAGGTTACCAACGTCCGCACGGGCGTCTCTGCAATGACGGCCACGAACGACCGCGGGTACTACTCCGTGCCCGGGCTCATACCGGGAGAATACAAGGTCGAGACGACTGCGAAGGGGTTCGAGACGGCCCTCTACTCGAACCTGACGCTGGACGTCAACCAAACCGCGAGAGTCGATTTCTCCCTCCAGCCGGGCGTCGTCGTGCAAACCGTGAACGTCGCCGCGGAGGCGACCGCTTTGAACTCGGAAACTTCGACTGTCGGCCAGGTGATCAGCAACCAGACCGTGGTACAACTGCCGCTGAACGGCCGGAATTATCTGCAGCTTGCGGCGCTTACCGCCGGTGTCGCCCCGCCCACGGGAATGCGCAATTCTTCGGAAGACTCTTTCGCGGCCCTGGGGCAGCAAGTCTACCAGACCAATATTCTGCTGGACGGTATCGACAACGCCACCCGCGCGGGCGGTGGCGAACTGGGTTACCAGATGCAAGCGGTGAAGCCGTCGGTCGATGCCGTGGAGCAGTTTCAGGTCGCGACCAACAACGTTTCGGCGGAATACGGAGTTCGCATGGGCGCCACGGTGATTGTGGTGACGAAATCGGGCACCAACCAGCTTCACGGCTCGCTTTACGAATTCCTGCGCAATGGAGACCTGGATGCCGTCAACTTCTTCTCCGTCGGGCAGACGAAGCCGGCGTTCCATCAGCACCAGTTCGGCGGAACAGTAGGAGGCCCGATCATCAAGAACAAGCTCTTCTTTTTCGGCAGCGCGGAATCCCTGAGGATCGACATGGGAACCACGAATATATCGACCCTTCCGACCGACGCGGAGAAGAGCGGCAATTACGCGGGGCGGTCGACGATCTTCGATCCCGCGACCACCACGGCGGTCGCGAGCGGCGATACCCGCACGCCGTTTCCCAATAACGCGATCCCGGCCAGCCGTTTCGATCCCGTCGCCCTAAAAGCGATTGCTCTGTACCCGGAGCCGAACCTGGCTAATACCGCCAATAACTACTACTTCTCCTCGCCCCAGACGAGCGTTCAAAATGAATATGACGGCCGCGGCGACTACAACATCAGCTCCGCCGAGCGGCTCTTCGTGCGATACAGCCACAGAGACTTCAACGAGCTGGAGCCAGGCAACCTACCGCTGCCCGCCGCCGGAGGCAAATGGGAAACCGTGCTGCTACACGCCAACAACATCACTGGCAACTTGGATACGACCTTTTCGCCGACGGCAACCAACGAGCTGCGGCTCGGATACTCGCGAGTGAACAGCGTGCTGGGCGTTCCAGACACCGTGAATTACAACGCGCAACTGGGAATCCAGGGCTTGCCCCCGGGACTCGGCTCCGCCAACGATACCGGTCTAACTCTGTTCGGCCCCACTAACTATGCTCAGGTCGGCACCCAGAATTTCTGGCCAAACACGAATAACTTCGGCATCTACCAGATCAGCGATACGTTTTCGAAGGTCTTGGGAACTCACGTGATGAAATTCGGCGTCCAGCTCATGCGCGAATACAATTACCGGCTTGCTTCCCGGTACTCTCGCGGCAATATCACTTTCGCCGGTTACTTCACCCAGGATCCGAATAACAGGGGGAAAACCGGCGATGCGATGGCCGATTTCCTGCTCGGCGACGCCAGCGGTGGGACGCTCGGCAACCCCCAGGGCGAAGCCATGTTGACGCACAACTATTCCGGCTTCTTCCAGGACGACTGGCGCGTGACACCCAAGCTCACCCTGAACGTGGGTGTGCGTTGGGACCGTTTCGGCCCGCCGAGTTTCCATCACATTCCCGCCGCGCGGTACGAACTTCAATATGGATCGCAGAACTATTCCGTGGTCTACCCCACCAGCATGAGCGACTGCGGTTGTGTCCAGAACAACTATAATTTCTCGCCCCGTCTGGGGCTGGCTTACCAGGCCACGCATAACACCGTAGTTCGCGCCGGCTTCGGCACTTACTATGGCGAGCCCAGCATCGAAGACGCGGATGGCGCGCGCTACTTCATCGAACCGCCCACCTGGACCGAAATCAGTTTCCCCACCGACGAGTTGTTCCAGCCGGCCTTGGTTGTGTCGCAGGGATTCCCCACCGGCCTCTTCCCCGTCACCGCGGTTCGCTCCAATTCCTCCATCAATGTGGCCCAGCAGCAAAAGCCCAACCAATACACGCTGGAGTGGTTCTTCGACGTGCAGCGCCAGCTTCCCTCAGGCATCGTGGTCACGGCTTCGTATATCGGCGAAGGCGCGCGCGATATCGCTTGGACCCAGAATCTCAACGCGCCGCTTAGCCCGGGAGCGGGAGTGCTGCAACAACGGCGCCCATGGCCCTTTTTCGGCACCATCACTCTGTACCCTCCCGGCGCCAGCGTCGACTACGATGGCCTCGCGCTGAAAGCCGAGAAGCGCTATTCCAATGGCCTGGTATTGATCGCCTCCTATACCTGGGGGCACGATCTCGACACCGGAAACGGCATGTCGCTGAACGACGATACCTCTAGCATCCGCGATCCCTACAACCTCGCGCTCGATCGCGGCAACGCGGCCTACGACCTGCGCCACAGTCTGGTGGCCAGCTTCAACTACGACCTGCCCTTCGGAAAGGGCAAACATTGGTTGAATCGCGGCGGCCCCGCGGATTGGGTTTTGGGAGGCTGGCAGCTCGGCGGGATTCTGACCCTGCAATCCGGCCCCTACTTCACCCCGACTCTTTCCGTGGACCTGGCCAACATGGGAACCACCAACTTCCCGAATCTGCTCACCAACCCCAATCTACCTTCCGGGCAGCGAAGCATCCACGACTGGTTCAATCTGGCTGCCTTCGCCTTGCCTCAGCAGTACGTCTTCGGCAACGCGGGCCGAGGCGTGGCCGAGGCTCCCGGAGTCCACAACATGGACCTCAAGATCGGAAAGGGCTTCCCCATTCGCGAACGGTTCCACCTCGATTTTCGCGCCGAGATGTTCAACTTCACCAACACGCCGCATTTCGGCATGCCCAACGCCACCGTCAACTCGGCGCAAGAGGGCACCATCACTTCAACAACCGGCAACCCGCGGCAAATCCAGTTCGCGCTCAAGTTGATTTTCTGATGCCGGACGGGAACCTGCCGCGCTCGCTTGGTGACCGCGGAAGCATGGTTTTCGATGGATACGGTTCGCACCAAGGTTCTTTTCCGGGCTGACCGTTTGTTTCCCGATAGGAGAGAGCGTTAGCGATGAACGAATCCGCTCCCCGGCCGACACGCCGGGAATTGCTGCGCGCGGCGCCGTTTGCGGCGCTGTCGACGGCGGCCGCGCAGAAGAACTCCGGAGCGCGATCGCGCCCCAACGTCGTGCTCGTCATTTCCGATCAGTTCCGCTGGGACTTAATCGGGGCGATGGGGCTCAACCCCATGAATCTCACGCCGAACCTCGACGCCATGGCCCGGCGCGGCGTGCTTTTTCGGAATGCGTACTGCAATCAGCCGGTTTGCGCGCCCGCGCGAGGCAGCATCTTCACCGGCCAGTATCCGTGGAATCACGGCGTGTGGAAGAACGGAATGGGTCTGGCGGAGACGGCGCCAACGCTCGCCGGAGCGTTGCGCAACTCCGGCTATACGGCGAATTACATCGGGAAATGGCATCTGGCGGGCGCCGGAGCCGGCAAAAAGGAAATGCTCGGTCCGGTCCCGCCGGAGCGGCGCGGCGGGTTCCTGGATCTGTGGCAGGCGTCGAACGTCCTCGAATTGACTTCGCATGCGTACGAAGGCGATCTCTACGATAACGACGGCAAGCCGATTCATTTCTCGGGCACTTACCGGTCGGACTTCATCACGCAACTGGCGGAAAAGTTCCTCGCCTCGGCAAAGGCGCCGTTCTTTCTCACGCTTTCGTACCTGGAAGTGCATCACCAAAACGATATCGACAAGTTCGTTCCGCCGAAAGAGTATGCCGGAAGATACCCGAATCCCTTCGTGCCGCCGGATCTCGGTCCGCTGCCCGGATCGTGGCCGAGCCAGCTTTCCGATTATTTCGCCTGCGTGGCGAAGATGGACGAGACCGTGGGGACGATTCGCCGCATTCTGGCCTCCAAGGGCCTGGACCGCAACACGATTCTCATCTTCACCAGCGATCACGGATGCCATTTCAAGACTCGAAATACCGAGTACAAGCGGTCGCCGCATGAGAGCTCGATTCACGTTCCGCTGATCGTCGAGGGGCCGGGATTCGATCGCGGCGCCGAGATCGGCGAACTGGTAGGCCAGGTGGATTATGCGCCAACCCTGCTGGCCGCCGCCGGCGCCGCCGTGCCCTCGCGCATGGAAGGGCACAGCTTTTTGCCGCTGCTCGACCGGCAGACGGAGAACTGGCGGAATGAGGTGTACTTCCAGATGGCCGAGTTCGTGACCGGCCGCGGGCTGCGAACCCCTCAATATACTTACGCCGCGATGGCGCCGAAGACGGCGTCATGGAGGCAGGTCCGCGGAGCCGAAGAGTACGTGGAATGGATCGCGTACGACAACTTCGCGGATCCGTATCAGCACGTCAATCTTGCCGGGAGGGCGCCCTATAAGGCACAGCTCGACCATCTTCGCGAACGCCTTGTCTCGCGGATGAAGGAGACCGGAGAGAGAGCGGAGGTGACGGGCTGCTGGTTTCCGTATTCCTGATGTCTAAGAGCTGGTGGGGAAAAGGGGACGGCTCTGTCCATTCCCAGGGTGATTCGACAGATCGACAACTTCAGGCTGGGGACAGAGTAGTCTGTCCCCTTTCGCAACAAGGCGGTGAAGTGACTCGAAACCGGCGTCGCGTTCTCAGGGTTATCGCATCCATCCTTTTTTGTGCGTCCGCTTTCGGACAGCATGCGGTTATCCGGGAGTACGCGGCGCTCGCGCCTACAGCGGATGCGACACCGCTCCAACCGCTGCTCGAGAGCACGACTAAGAAAGCGGAAGGGCCGTACACCGCGGCCTATTCCGGCAACCATCCATTCGTCAGCCCGGGCATTGACGCCTCGCTTTTCCAGGATACCGACGGTACGCCGTACTTCCTCTGGCTAGGGTGCTATCTGCGCCAATTGAATCGCGATCTCAGCGGTTTCGCCGGCCCTCGGATCGAGTTGCTCACCGTGGATGGAGAGCAGGTGGGTTACGAGGGCATCTTTATGTGTAAGATCGGCCAGTGGTATGTCCTCACGGCTGCCGAATGGAACGGCGGCTCCAACCATGACGATGGCACTTACGACATGATGTATGCCGTCTCGAAGAGCCTGCTCGGCCCGTATTCGCACCGGCGCGCCGGCGTCCCGCACGGAGGCCACAGCACCATGTTCCAAGATGCGGCAGGCAACTGGTATCTGGCTTTCTTCGGCAACGACCGTACCGCTCCGTTCCGCGCTTCGGCCGGCGTGGCGCCGCTCGAGATTCGCGACACCGCCTCCGACCTCACGATCCAGGTCCGCGACCAATTGCGGTGAGTTATAAAATGAGTGCGATTCGTACGAAGCGGGGAAGATCGGGGGAAGATCGAGGGGAAGATCGGAGGAAGATCGGGAGGAAGATCGGGACAAAGAGGAAGATCGGGACAGTCTGAAGCGACACCGATGAGAATCCGCATTCCGGGACGGAGCCGCGTGTCCCCTGTGGGGAATTCGGGCGGTTCGGGTCTAGTTTCCTCCCCGTCTGGGCTTGCCAGCCGCCCCCGGCAGCCTGGGATGAACCGAGAAGCGTCTGTTTCGCCGTTCGGCCACCTTTCGCGCGCCGCAGCGTGGATTTCTGCGGCAGCCGCGGAGGCCGCTATGGTGATGGATCGCTGTAAACGGCGCCGCAACCGCCTAAAATCGGCGTTGG
>JBEKYD010000141.1:0-18945 GCA_049511335.1 Bryobacteraceae bacterium
GCGAAAACCGTGTCATAGTATTCCACGCTGGTATTGTCCTTGGTAATCGGGCCGCCCGCCGATTCCTGTTTGGATTTATCGTTGCGCGTCAGGTCCGGACTGATCGCGGTCCAGCTCTTGCCCTGATCGGTAGTCTTGAATACCACTTCGCCGGCCGTGTAGAGCACGTTGGGATCGTGCGGCGAAAACAAAATCGGCTCGGTCCATTGAAATCGGTGCGGAAAATCGGCCGCTCCGTGGCCGGAGGAATTGGCCGGCCAGGGCGAAATATCGATCCCCTGCTCGTTGCGTTTGTCGAAGCGATACACGCCCTGTCCGGCAGAGTAGACGATGTTGCCGTCGCGCGGATCGGCCGCCATAAAGGCGCTTTCCGAGCCGGCCACTTCATACCAGTTGCGAAGGCCGATCAGCCCGCTGTCGCTCCAGCTTGCGGTCGCCACCGGAGTGTTGTCCTGCTGCGCGCCAAAAACGTAATAAGGGAAGCGATTGTCCGTCACCACGTGATAGAACTGCGCCGTGGGCTGGTTGAGCTGCGGGGTCCAGTTCTTGCCGCCATCGATGGAAATCGTGGCGCCGCCATCGTCGCCATTGATCATGCGCGCCGGGTTCGCCGGATCGATCCACAACGCGTGGTGATCGCCGTGCGGCGCCGCGAGCAATGTGAACGTCTTCCCGCCATCGGTGGAGCGGAACATTCCGGTGTTGAGCACGTACACCGTGTCGCCGTTCTTGGGATCGGCGAAAACGTGGCTGAAATACCAGGCGCGCTGGCGGTAGCGCTCGTCGTCGTTTACCTGTTCCCACTTATCGCCGCCATCGTCGGAGCGGAACAGCCCGCCTTTCTCGGCTTCGATCAGCGCATAAACGCGGCTGGTTTCTCCGCCCGAAACCGAAACGCCGATGCGCCCCAGCACACCCTCCGGCAGCCCGTTGCCGGCGAGACGCTTCCAGGTTGCGCCGCCGTCGGTGGAGCGGTACAAGCCGCTGCCGGGGCCGCCGCTGGTCATGGTCCACGGTTCGCGTACGAATTGGTACATGGCGGCGAAGACCACGCGCGGGTTGGCGGGGTCGATGGCCAGGTCGGTGGCGCCGGTGCGATCGTCGACGTAGAGGACCTTGGTCCAATTCTGCCCGCCATCGGTCGAACGGAAAACGCCGCGTTCCTGGTTGGGGCCGAAAGCGTGGCCCATGGCAGCCACTAGAACAATGTCCGGATTGTGCGGATCGACGATCACCTGCGGGATTTGCCGCGTGTCGCCGAGGCCCAGGTTCTTCCAGGTCTTACCGCCGTCGTTCGAGCGGTAGACGCCGTCGCCATAAGAGATGTCGCCGCGCAGGCAGCCTTCTCCCGTGCCGGCGTATACCACGTTCGGGTCCGACGGCGCCACCGCGATGCTGCCGATGGACGCCACCGGCTCATGATCGAACACCGGGTTCCAGTGCGCCCCGCCATCCACGCTCTTCCACACGCCGCCCGCCGCTCCGCCGAAATAGTACGTCTGCGGATCGCCCGCCACTCCCGCCACTGCCAGCACGCGCCCCCCGCGAAAAGGCCCGATCAACCGGTACTGCATTCCTTTGAGAAGCTTGTCGTCCAGTTGGCCGAACAGCGCGGCGGAAAAGAGCAAAGCGGCGGACGCCACTCGAAGAGACTTGAAAGAGGTCATTTATCCGCTCAGTATATCGTGGCGGCGGGTGATCGCTTCCGCACGGTATACTGAACTTCTGATGTATTTGAAGATTTTGGCTCACCCGGTTTTGCCCGCCCTCAACTTTCACATGCCGATGATCGTGGATCTCTCGCATCCGCTCATCATGCTGACCGGGGAGAACGGGTCCGGCAAATCTACCCTGCTGACCTCCATTTTTTGCGCGCTCCAGGGACAGAAGATCGATGGGTTCGTCTACCGGCTGGATAAAGGCAAGGTGGATGTGGGCAGCGTGTATTTGTTCGATGCGGAGCAGCACAACCCGCGGCTGCAGCCCGAGCTGTTTCGCGAACAGCCGGGAATGCTGGAATTCCTGAAAATGGCAAGCCACGGACAGGTGATGCTGTCGCTATTCCGCGAAAGTTTCCCCAAGCTGCCGGACGGCGCCATCCTGCTGCTGGACGAGCCGGAAATGGCCCTATCCGTCTCCAACCAGAACCGCATTCTCAAAATGCTCAAAGAGCTGGTGGACCAGAAACAATTCCGCATCGTCTGCGCCACGCATTCGCCGGCGCTGATCGAATCGGCGGATACCTACGTGATCAATCTGGATCGCCACATCAACCGCAACGTGGTTTCGACCGATATGGGCATCCAGGGTGCCAGCACCATTCAATAGCCCAAGCACTGTAGTCTGAACCCATGACCTGTTGCGCCAATTTCGAACGCCTGCTCGACCGCGATCTCGCCCGCTGCGCCCAGCCGCACCAACTTTCCAACGGAACCATCATCACCGCGTTTTAGGCTTCAGAATCAGAGGCGGCAGCTTGAGGTCCTTTCCGATGGTAAAACTGCCTAAATCTATGGTGTTAGACTCATATCCCGCGAGCGACGCTTGAATGCCGCAGGCGCCCGCTAGCCCGCCATCGCCGGCATCCATGGTGGTCGCGGACAGAGATCGCGCCACGCGATTAAAGTCGTCGCGCTCCACCTTCAGATAGAAGGCGCCATTCTTGCCGGCGTTCGTCTGGCGGAGCGGGTCGGCGCCTTTACAGACGAGCTGAATGGGTACAGAACGGCCGGGCGCCGATCCGTTCTGCATCCGGACCAATCCTTTCAGATAGACGATGTCGTTGGCTCGGCACGAGCAGGCAAACAAAAAGACGGCCGCGGCAACTCTCACTCTGAAGCCCTCGCCTCTGACTTGAGTATAGCGCCGCCTACCAGGCGACTACCGGGTTCAGGTACTACCTTGGCTAATAGCCCTTACCGCCCCAGCGGATAATTGTGGAAGGAAAGGGGGCGGCGTTATGCTTAGTAAAGGGTTCGATCATGAGCAACGCCGCCGTTCCCTCGTACCTAGAAATCATTGACTTTATCGCTGCCGGTACTACACCGCAAGCCATTGTCGACTACCGCCCCTCGGCGGAGCTGCGACAACGGGTTGCCGAGCTGATTGCGCGAGAAAAAGAGGCCGGCCTGTCGCTTGAGGACCGGTCGGAGCTGGATCATGCGATGGTTCTGGAGCATATCCTCCGCATCGCCAAGCAGCGCGCCCAGCGGTTTCTGATCAGTGAAAACGAATGATTCGTTCCTGTTACGAATACTTTCCTGGCGCAATTCTCTCACATCACTTGGAGAATTAAACACTTCAGGTACAGGGTTTCCGGCACGGTCAACAGAATCGGATGGTCCTGGCTCTGAGTGCGGCGTTCCAACACGCGCAGGGTCCTGCCGGCATCGAGCGCAGCCTGGGCTACCACTTCGAGTAGCAGGGCTTCGGCGATGTGGTGAGAGCAGGAGCAGGTCACCAGAATTCCGCCCGGACCGAGCAAACGCAGAGCGCGCAGATTGATCTCCTTATAGGCCGCTGCGGCCGCGTCCAGATTGCGGCGCGATTTGGCGAAGGCGGGAGGGTCGAGCACCACCATGGAGAACTGGCGGCGCGCGGAAGTGTAGCTCGAAAGCAAATCGAAGACGTCGGCCTGGCGGAATTGAATGTTGCCGATGCGGTTGGCTCGGGCGTTGGCGGCGGCGCGGTCGAGCGCGGCGGAAGAGCTATCCACGGCTTCCACGGTTTCCGCCTTGGCGGCCAGGTGCAGGGCGAATCCGCCGGTGCAGGTGAAACAATCGAGCGCCTTCCCGGGCCCGGCGTAGCGCGCCGCGGCGAGGTAATTCTCGCGCTGATCGAGGAAAATGCCGGTCTTCTGCCCGTGAGCCAGATCGGCCGAAAGCGCAAGGCCGTTCATGGAAACGGAAACCGATTCCGGAATCTCGCCGCTCACGATGGCGGATTCGAGCGGCAGGTTTTCCTTGGCGCGGACGGCGACGTCGTTGCGCGCGACGATCCCTTTCGGTTGGAAGATTTCCTCAAGACAACTCGCGATCTCCGGGCGGGCGCGGTCCATGCCCTGGTCTAAAGTCTGCAGCACCAGGTAATCGGCGTAGCGATCGATTACCAGAGCGGGCAGCAGGTCGGCTTCGCCATGGACTACGCGATACGCATTGGAATCGCGGACCACGGTGCGGCGATGGGCTTCGGCCGCGCGCAGACGTTGCAGAAAGAACTCGCGGTTCGGCTGCTCAGCCTTGGACGACAGCATCCGCAGCGCAATCTGCGAGGTAGAGCTGTAATGCGCTGTGCCGAGCGTCCGGCCCGATGGATCGAGAACCGCGACCGGGTCGCCAGGCTGCGCGCCATTGAGCTCCGTCACATCACTCGAAAAGATCCACGGATGGCCGGAGGCCGCGCGGCCGGCGGCTTTCCGGTTGACTTTGACCTGGGTCACTCGACGACCTCATGGAGCTCCCCTGAAGCTTTGAAAAAACAAATTTTAGCCACGGATGAACGCAGATAAACGCAGATAACTACTTTGTTTTCTTCATCCGTGTTCATCTTTGTGCATCCGTGGCTAGTTGTTTTTCATCTCATCGCCTGCAAGCGGCGGATCCGGTCCTCGGTGGAAGGATGAGTCGAAAACAGCCTGCCGAGCCATTGGCCGGTAAACGGCTTGATGATGAACAAGTGCGCGGTGGAAGGCGAAGCTTGCATGGGGATGCGCTTCGACCAGGAATCGAGCTTTTCGAGGCCGTGAATCAGCGGATAGGGCGAACCCACATATTTGGCCGACGCGGCATCGGCATCGTACTCGCGCGAGCGGGAAATCGCCATCTGGATGAGCATGGCCGCAATCGGCGCCAGAATCAGCATCAACAGCTCGCCCACGATGCCGCCGCGCCGCTCATCGTCGCGGCCCCCGCCGGCGAACATCATTCCCCACTGCGCCATGCGGGCGAGCACGGTGATGGCGGCGGCCATGGTGGCGGCCACCGAGCTGATCAGGATATCGCGATGCAGCACGTGCCCCAGCTCGTGGGCCACTATCGCTTCCAGCTCCGAATCGTTCATCACCTGCAAAACGCCGGCGGTAAACGCCACCGACGCATGCCGCGGGCTGCGGCCGGTGGCGAACGCGTTGGGCGATTCCTCCGGCAGCACATACAGCTTGGGCATGGGGATACTCATGCGCTGCGCCAGCCGGCCCACGATGGGCGCGACGCGGCGGTACACATCGGGATTTTCCGTCTCGGTTACCGGCTGCGCCGAGTAAGACGCGAGCGCAATCTTATCCGAGAAAAAGTAACTGCCGAAATTCATCACGGCGGCAATCGCCAGTCCGATATAGAGCCCGTTGCGGCCGCCCAGCGCCTCGCCCCCGACCAGCAGGACGCCGCTGAGCAGCCCCAGCAACAGGGCGGTCTTGAGCATGTTCATACCAGCACCTTCTTTCCGAATTCGATGACGCCCATGGGCGAGAGGTCGACCACCACGGTTTCGCCCTCGCTGAACTCGCCCGCCAGGAGCTTCAGCGCCAGCGGGTCTTGCACCAGCCGCTGAATGGCGCGCCGCATGGGGCGGGCGCCGAACTGCGGGTCGTAGCCTTCCTCGATGATCTTGTCCTTGGCGGCAGAGGTTACTTCCAGCGCGAGCTTGCGATCGCGAAGCAAGTTCGCCACCCGCTCCAATTGAATATCGATGATGCGGGCCAGGTTTTCGCGCGACAACGTATTAAAGACGATGATGTCGTCGATCCGGTTCAGGAACTCGGGCCGGAAATGCAGCCGCAAGGCGTCGAGAAGGCGCTTGCGGGTTTCTTCGCTGCGCGAGTCGCGGGCATGCACGCTGAAGCCGATGGTGTTTTTCTCGACCAGCGTGGTGCCGATGTTCGAGGTCATCACCACAACCGTGTTGGCGAAGCTGACCGTGCGCCCCTGGCCATCGGTGAGGCGGCCATCGTCCAAGATCTGGAGCAGCATATTGAATACGTCGCTGTGGGCTTTTTCGATTTCATCGAACAGCACCACCGAATATGGCCGGCGGCGGACGTGTTCGGTGAGCTGGCCGCCTTCATCATAGCCCACATATCCGGGAGGGGCGCCCACCATGCGCGCCACAGCGTGCTTCTCCATGTATTCAGACATATCCACGCGGACCATGGCCTTGTCGTCGTCGAACAGGTACTGGGCCAGGGCGCGCACCAACTCCGTCTTCCCTACCCCGGTGGGGCCCAGAAAAATGAAGCTGCCGATGGGCCGGTTGGGATCGCTCAATCCGGCGCGGTTTCGGAGGATGGCGTTCGAAACCAGGCGCACCGCTTCATCCTGCCCCACCACCCGGTCCTTCAGGCGAACGGGCATCTCGATCAGTTTTTGCACCTCGCCTTCGAGCATCTTGGTCACGGGGATGCCGGTCCACTTGGCGACGATGCGCGCAATGTCGTCTTCGCCGATTTCTTCCTTGAGCAGCGCGTTTTCCTTGACCGCTTCCATATCCCGCTCGGCGGCTTGAATGTCGCGGTCGATTTGCGACAGGCGGCCGTAGCGCAGCTCGGCGGCTTTTTCCCAATCGCCGGCGCGGGTGGCTTTTTCTTCTTCTTTGCGCAGGTTGTCCTGCTCCTCTTTGAGCTGGCGCACGCGCTGAATCGCGGTCTTCTCCCGAGTCCAGCGTTCTTTGAGAACGGCCGCTTCGCCGCGCAGCCGCTCGAGCTCGCTTTCGACCACGCGCAAACGCTCGTGCGAGGCGTGATCGTTTTCCTTGCTCAGGGCCTGGCGCTCGATCTCCAAGTGCGAAATCCTCCGGTCGAGGTCGTCGATCTGAATCGGCATGGAGCCGATTTGCAGGCGCAGGGCCGAGCCAGCCTCGTCGATCAAATCGATGGCTTTATCGGGCAGAAAACGGTCGGCGATATAGCGCCGCGAGAGCACCGCGGCGGCAATGATGGCGGCGTCGGTAATGCGCACGCCGTGATGGATTTCGAACTTCTCCTTGAGGCCGCGCAGGATGGCGATGGTGTCGTCGACGGTGGGCTCGCCTACCAGCACGGGCTGGAAGCGGCGCGCCAGGGCGGCGTCCTTTTCCACGTTCTTCTTGTACTCGTTCAGGGTGGTGGCGCCGATGCAGCGCAGCTCGCCGCGGGCCAAAGCCGGCTTGAGCAGATTGGCTGCGTCGATGGCGCCTTCCGCCCCGCCCGCGCCCACCAGGGTGTGCAGCTCGTCGATGAAGCAGATGATTTCGCCCTGCGAATCGATGATTTCGCGCACCACGGCCTTCAACCGGTCTTCAAATTCGCCGCGAAACTTGGTGCCGGCGATCATCGAGCCAAGATCGATCGCGACCAATTTCTTGTTGCGCAATTGCTCGGGAACATCGCCCCTGAAGATGCGCTGCGCCAGCCCTTCCACTATGGCGGTCTTGCCCACGCCCGGTTCGCCGATCAGCACGGGGTTGTTCTTGGTGCGTCGGCTCAAGACCTGCATCACGCGGCGGATTTCTTCCTCCCGGCCGATCACCGGATCGAGTTTACCTTGGCGGGCGGACTCGGTCAGATCGTGGGCGTAGCGCGACAGGGCTTGGTACTTGGTTTCCGGGTTCTGGTCCGTCACGCGCTGCGATCCGCGCACGCCCACCAGCGCCTTCAAAATCGCGTCGTGAGTGGCACCGGCGCGGTCGAGCAACTGGCCGGCCGGATCGCTGCGCTGTTCCGCCAGCGCCAGCAGCAGGTGCTCGGTGGAGACGAATTCGTCCTTGAATCGGCCGGCTTCGTCAAAGGCGCGTTCCATGACCTGGTTCAACGGCTGGGACAAATACATCCCGGGCTGCATACCGGGGGTCTTCGGCACGGTGGTCAGCATGCGCCGGGCTTCGCTGACGACGGCATCCGGATGGACGCCGCATTTTTCCAGCACCGGCCGCACGATGCCTTCCCGCTCTTCGGCCAGCGCAATCAGCAGGTGCAGAGGAAACATCACCTGGCTTTCGCCGCTCTCCGCGATACCCTGCGTTTGTTGCAAGGCCTCTTGGGCCTTTTGCGTGAGTCTGTCGAGACGAAACATGAAAATTCCTCCAAAAACAAACGCGGGCAGGAGGTTGAACCTCCTGCCCTTAATTCTACTAACGATGCAATTCGGTAGCCTGGCAAAGACCGCTCCCTAACGGTCGCGCGCCGGTTTTGGCTCCTGGCTTCCTCGACTCCCACGTCTCGCGGGGATATCGAAGGCACGGCCCTTGCGCTTAGTTCGCCGCTTCGATTTTGATCTGGCGCGGTTTGGCGGCTTCCTTCTTGGGCAGCGACACTGTCAGCACACCATTCTTGTAGGTGGCGGCAATATGCTCCAGGTCGTAGACGCCGGGCACCGCGAAGCTGCGCGAAAACGTCCCGTAAGCGCGCTCGATGCGATGGTAACCTTTCTTGCTGTCTTCCTTTTCGAACTTGCGCTCGCCGGAGACGGTCAGGGTTTGATTCTCCACGTTGACGTTGATGTCTTTCGGATCGACATCCGGAACGTCGGCTTTGAGCACCAGTTCGTTCTCGGACTCGTAAATATCCACGGCAGGGCTCCACGGCCGGCTGGCTGACGGCTCGGCAAGCATGCGACCGAAGGCGTCCTCAAACAGGCGGATGTTGGCTAATGGATCGAAATGACTGAGCGACATGGTTTTAGAACTCCTCTCACGTTGTTGATTGGGGAGGTTTCTATAACCTCACCTGAAACTAATCATAAAATATGAGCGTGTTAATGTCAAGTATTATTTAGTTCAATGCGCTAATTTCCGTACTGTTCTTCCTCCCTGCCCCGTAAACCTAACATTCAAAAACCCCGTCTACACCGCTAATGGAATCCGCAGTTACCATGGATGTTCCCGGAAGCCTCGCCGTGGCAGCACCCTCCCCACTATTGGATGATTTCGATGCCGTCGTGGAGCAGCACTGGGCGCGGATTTACCGCTACGCATGTGCCGCGCTTCGCGATCCGGACGAAGCCCAAACAGTTGCCCAGGATTGCTTTATGCGGGCGTACCGGGCGCGGGCGCAGTTTCGGGGTGAGTCCTCGCTTCCTACCTGGCTGATCCAGATTGCGGTGAACCTGGTGCGGGACCGCGTCCGCACCCGGCGCTTGCAGTTTTGGAAGGCGGCGTCTACCCGCTCGGTAGAGGTGGGTGAAGCCGGCCGCTGGCTGAGCGACCGCGCCCCGACGCCCGAAGCGCGGGCCAGCACGCGCCAGCAGGTCGCCGAGGTCTGGAAAACGGTGGATTCCCTTTCCGGGCGCCAAAAGACGGTTTTCTTGCTGCGGTTTGTAGAGGGCATGGACCTGGCGGAAATCGCCGGTGCGACGGGAATGAAGGAAGGCACGGTCAAGACGCACCTGTTCCGTGCTTTAAGCGCGGTGCGCCAGCGGGTAGGAGCAATTCGATGAGCGAGCATCTGACGGAACGACAAATTCTGGAGTGTGCGGCAGGCACGGGCACGGCCGCGAGGCCCAGTCATCTTGAACAGTGCGCCCGGTGCGCCACCGAGGTCGAGCGCTTGAGTGGCGCGGTGCGCGGATTCGCCGCGGCGGTACATCTAGTGCCCGTGCCTCCCGCGCCACGCCTCGAGTGGGCGGAGGCCGTCCGGTTCCACCCGGTGAGGCCCCCGGCGTGGCGCTTGGCTCTGGCCGCGCTGGCGCTCGTGCTGGTTGCCATTCCGCTGATGTTTCGCTTCAATTTTTCGCCGAGAAACGGCAACGAAATCGCCGCTATTCACCAACAGCAGTTGGAACGGTCGCGCGCCGACGCGGCGCTGCTAGAGCAGGTGGAGTCGGCCGTATCGCGTCCCGTTCCACAACCCATCGAGCCACTGGTTCAACTGGTGGCCTGGGGATCCAACACCAATTCAGGAGTTACCGAATGAAGCCACTTTGTCTACTTCCCATTCTGATTTCGCTGGGCGCCGCATGGGCCCAGCCCGCGCAACCGCCGGCCCCGGCCCCCCCGCCTCCCGCCGCGCCCGCTCCCGGCGGCCCGCCGCCGGCTCCTCCTCCGCCGAGATTCAGCCGTCCCCCCATGGAACGCCGCCTGGAGGGCGGCCGGTGGTGGCAGAACCAGGAGATGGTGCAACGGCTCGGTCTGACCGCCGACCAACAGAAAAAGATGGAAGATATCTTCCAGCAGAGCCGCCTGAAGCTCATCGATCTGAACGCCGCGCTCCGAAAAGAAGAAGCCATCATGGAGCCGCTGATGGCCGCCGACCAGCCAGACGAAGCCAAACTGCTGGCCCAGGTCGATAAAGTGGCGCAAGCCCGCGCCGAACTCGAAAAAGCCAACGGCCGGATGCTGGTGGGCATGCGGCGGTTGCTGACCCCCGACCAATGGAAAAAGCTGCAAGCCGCCGAAGGACCGGGTGGGCGCGGTCCTGAGCCGCGCGGCCACGGCGGACCAGGTGGTCCGGGCGGTCCCCCTCCCGGCGGCCGCGGACCAGGCGGCGACCAGCCACAGCAGCAGGAGCCGGAACCGATTCAGTAGATTCCGTGGAATGAGGGGCAGGCCGGCTGCAAAGAGCCGGCCCTTTTTTGTGTCCGAGGTGGGACAGACCTGGACAGACCATCGTTGTTCGTGGTCTGTCAGCCCCTGGCCAGGCCGGCCGATCGACAGACGACAAAAAACGATCGTCTGTCCCACCTCGTTTCGCGCACAGGTTCCCTTCAGTTGAGAATGTTCGTGTCAAGTGCGGTCATGCAGTTGGTCGCGAGCGGGGAGAGGTCCGGTCAGAAAAAAACCCATTTGCGCGATGCCGGCCCGAAGCCTTTCCAACGCAACTTGCCGTCTTTGCTCGGAAGGTACCTTGTCCATAGGAGGGTTCCGACTTCAGCTTAGCACCCGCCCCTCACTTCCGCTTCAACCGCTCCGCTTCCTCCGGCGTCAGCTTCAGAAAGCTCCCGTGCTTGCACCCCTTGGGAAAGGTCACCCGATCATTGATGGGTTCCCAGTGCTCCAAATCGCTCGAACCGATGGCCTCGTAGCGAACCGGAGACACATGGTAGTGATCGTAGTAAATGACGTACTTGCCGTCGATCTCGAGCGCCGACGGACCCTCCGACCACGCTTCCGTGAATGGCCCCTGAATATTCGTCCACGGTCCTTCCACGCTTGGACCGCGGGCAATCTTGATCTCCTTGTGCAGCGGCTCGGGGCGTTCGTCTTTGAAAATCAGCCAATACTGGCCGCGCGCATGCAGCATGGTGGCGTCGATCACTTCATACCCAGGATCGAAGAAAATCTCCGGCGGGGTGAAGCTCACGAAATCCTTGGTGTAGGAGTGGTAGATCCGGTTGCCCTTGTGCCTGCCGATACCCGTCTTCGCTCAAGGCAAAGTAGACCCCGGTTTTGGCGGGCTCGATGAAATAGGCGAACAGGTACGGGTCGGCCGCATGGAGAGGCGTCAGAAAGAGCGCGAGAGCCAGCGACCACAGCGGTAATGTAGAGCAGGCCATCGTGCTTTGTGGTCCGCCCTGGATAGGATTGGTCGAGATACCCGTCTGAGCTTGGCTGGCAGACCACAATAAACGATGGTCTGCCCCACACGAGGTCTCGACCCTCATCTCACCTTTTGCAGCACCTTCCCGATCCATTCCGATTCCTCCGTCACACGGCCATCGCCATCGTACAGCCGCCAAGTCCATCTCCCGCCATCGTCGTAAATTTTCTCCCACTCCCGCTTCCCTTCCCGCGACCAGAACGTCTCGGCGCCGGTGCGCCGGCCCTGGTGAAAGCCGGCCTGCCAAAGTTTCGCGCCGTCGGGATAGAAAAACGTCTGCGTTCCTTCGAGACCCGCCGGTCCCATTGTCCATTCCGCCTTCAGCTTGCCGTCCGGGTAGTTTTCACGATACTGCCCGGAACCGAATGCCGGAGTCGAGGCCGCGGCAGTTCCGCCTTCCGCCTCCACCCACGCCTCGTTCAGCTCGATTTCGAAATCGGGTTTGTTTTTCGAAGTCACCACGTGAATCACTCCGTTGGCGCCTTGGGTCGCGGTGGTGTAGCCGACGGTTTCGACATCCGGCAGATCGTGCGTTTTCCAGGTGGCACCGTCGTCGCCGCTCAGCGCCCCGAAAGATCCGGGCCGCGTGGGGCCGGACGAGTATTTCTTGCCGTGATTGTAATCGGCCACGAAGAAGAGCCGGCCCGAGCGCAAGCGGATCGCGCTGGGCCGTTGTCCGCTGCCGAGCGGCATGAAATGGGTGGCCTTCGTTTCCCAGGTCTTGCCGCCGTCCCGGCTGATGGAGACCGGCATGAAGCCGTCAATATTGGTGTTCTTGCCGCCGAAGCCGACCAGCGCGCCGTCTTTGCCGATCACCAGGGTTGTATGCCGCCCGCCCGTGCGTCCACCGGTATCGAACCAGGTCCGGCCGTTATCCTTGCTGGCGAAGATTACCGAAGTGCCGCCCTTGGCATCGACAGGGATGAAGATTTCGCCGTTCGACGCGCGCACAATGCTGTCGATCGGCTGCGGCGTGTAGTAACCCACATCGCCGGTGAGGCGGGGAAACTCCACTTCGCTCCAGTTGGCGCCGCTATCGGTGGAAGTCATGAATTGAAACGGCGGCCCATCGAGCAGGCGCGGCGCGCCGAAGAAGAACCAGATTTTGCCGCGGTCGTTCCAGATCACCGGCGCGGCCAGATCGCAATCCGCGAACACCGGCCACGGTTCGGGCATGTCCCAATCCTCGGCTCCGTAGCGGCGGCGCATCACCAGAATGGTCTGCTGCGGGTCGTCTTCATAATCGGGCGTGTTGTAATAGGCCGCCAGCATGTCGCCATTAGGCAATTCCTGAATGGCCGAATTGTGATAGGCCGCGCCCAGCGCGGGCGCGAGACCGATCTTCCAGCCCACCTGGCGCATATCGCGCCCGTTCAGATCGGGGAAAAGCGGGTGCGTGCGGTAATAAGGCACGACCGGGCTGGGACCCTTCGCCAGATCGAGCGGCACGGTTTGCTTCACCGCCGTTTTGAAAAAGGGAGTTCGATAAGGCAGCGGCGCGGTGGTCGGCATGGGCGCCTGCACGACCCGAAAGCCGATGTTGCCCTTGGCCGTGGCCAGACCGGGCGCCATGGAGGAGCGGTTGGCCGAACGCGCGAAGTAGGCGAGCTCGGCGGGAATGCGCTTGCCACCGTCTTCCCCCGACGCGTGATAATCCAGGCCGCCGCCGCGAACCACTTTGGCGACGCCCGCCGCGGGTCCGACCGGGTCGGTTTGCGGCGCGCGCGGATACAACCCGTGCCAGTCGAGGCACCATTCCGCCACGCCGGTATGCATGTTTTTCACGCCCCAGGCGTTGGCCGTCTCGGGCGCGGGGGGCCGCGCTCCCGAAGAAAAGGGCGTTCGCGTACCGGCGCGGCAGGCATATTCCCATTCCGCTTCGGTGGGCAGGCGATAGGTCTTCCCTTCCCTCTTACTGAGCCATTCGCAGAACGCCGTAGCGTCGTGCCAGCTTACGCCGTTGGCGTAAGGCGCGTAATAGGTATCGCCTTTATAATCGGGCCGAAACTGGCGATAGACGGCAGCGGTTACTTCGGTCACTCCGATCCAATACGGCTTGCCGATGGTGACCTTGTGCACCGGCGTTTCGTCGTAATCGCCTTCCGCCGGACGGTCGTAGACGGTGCCTTTGGGCGCCGCGGTCAATTCCTTGGGAAACGGCGTGGAGTCCACGCCCGTCTCAAATGAACCGGGCTCGATCCGCACCAATTCCATCCCCAGAGAATTCCGAGTGAAACGGTCCGCGGACTGCGCCCACAAAGCCCAGCAGGCCACCGCGCAGCATGCCGCCGACCCAGCGGCGCCCCAGGCATAATAGTGACTGCGAACCATGCCTCTCAGAATAACGCGCCGCCAGGCGATGATCGGCGGGGCGGCTTTGTCCGCCGCGCAAACCGGCGCCTCCAGCGACTCCCCAAACGCCGTCGAGCGCTGGGGTTTATTCGAGATCGCGCTCGATGGGCCGCGCGATGGCAATCCGTTCCTGGACACGCAGCTCGCCGCGGAATTCCGCTTCGAACACCGCGCCGTCGAAGCCGCCGGCTTCTACGATGGCAATGGAGTCTACAGAATCCGCTTCATGCCCGATGCCGAAGGCCCCTGGTCGTACCGCACGCGCAGCAACCGGACGGCACTCGATGGGAAGACCGGGAATTTCGCCTGCGGCAAACCCTCCGCCGGCAATCATGGCCCGGTGGGTGTGCGCCACACGTATCACTTCGGTTACGCGGACGGCACGCCCTTCTACCAATTCGGCACTACTTGTTACGCCTGGACTCATCAGGGCGACGCGCTCGAAGAACAGACCCTGGCTACGCTTCGAACCGGGCCCTTCAACAAGATCCGCATGTGCGTCTTTCCCAAGTGGTATGTCTACAATCGCGCCGAACCGCCCGCCTATGCGTTTCCGCGCAATGCCGCTGGAGAAAACGACACCACCCGCTTCCAGCCGCTTTTCTTCCAACGCCTGGAAAAGCGGGTTGCGCAACTGAGCGCCATTGGCATTGAGGCCGATATCATCTTATTTCACCCCTACGATAAGTGGGGCTATAGCGACTTACCCGCCGAAGTCAACGACCGCTATCTTCGTTACGTGGTGGCGCGCCTGGCGGCCTACCGCAACGTCTGGTGGTCGATGGCCAACGAATGGGATCTGGTCAAGTCGGAGACTCTGGCCGATTGGGACCGTTTTTTCCACATCGTCCAGGAATCCGACCCCTATCAGCATCTCCGCTCCATCCATCACAGCCGCGTGATGTACGACCATGCCAAACCGTGGGTAACTCACGCCAGCATTCAGGGAGATGCGTTCGAAAGGGTCGCCGAATGGCGCGATGCGTTTCGCAAACCGATCATGTTCGACGAATGCAAGTACGAAGGCAACATTCCCCGCCGCTGGGGCGATATTTCGGCCCGAGAGATGGTCCGCCGCTTCTGGCTGGGCGTCACGCTGGGTGCATGGGTGGGCCATGGCGAAACCTATCTCGACCCCAATGACGTGCTGTGGTGGTCCAGGGGCGGCAGACTGAAAGGCGAAAGCGCCCCCAGAATCGCGTTTCTACGGAAACTGATCGAATCGGCCGGCCGGCTCGATCCCGTTCCCGGCGCTTATTATCCGTGTCTCGCCCGCGCCGGCGAAGAATATCTGTTCTATTTTGACTATCATCGGCCGGCGGAATATTCTTTCGACTTACCCGCCGAATCCGAATTCCGCGCCGAGCTGATCGATCCCTGGCAAATGCGGACAACCGTCCTCGACGACCGCTACCGCGGCAAAGGCGAATTGAAGCTCCCGGGCGAACCGTATCTGGCGGTGCGGTTTCGAAGAGCGTAGTTGGGACAGGCCTCCTGGCCTTTGCCCACAGGCTAAAGCCTGTGCCACCTTGCCCCTGCCGGGTGGCACAGGCTTCAGCCTGTGGGCGTCCAAATGTACAGACTCCAGGGGCAGTCCGCGCGGCCTGTCGTTCCGCGGGCCGGTCTTGACAGCGCCCGCACGGTAACCTATCGTCAAACTATTGACGAGGTGCATTCCCCATGACTTCCCGAACGCGCAGCCGTCTCCTGCCCGTACTCGCACTTATGACCACGGGTATTTTGGCTGAAACCATCGACCCTCAGTATCGCGCTCAAATCGAACACTGGCGCCAGCAGCGCGAAGCCGCTCTGAAGGCGGATTGGGGCTGGCTCACGGTCAGCGGTCTATTCTGGCTCAAGGACGGCGCCAATACGATCGGCAGCGACGCCGCTAGCGACATCGTGCTGCCCGAATCGGCGCCCGCCCATCTCGGCACGATCATGATCGCCTCGGGCCGGGCAACCTTCACCGCTTCTACTCCGTCGGTGACGTTCAATGGCAAACCGGTCTCGAAGACGGAAATGATTCCCGATAGTTTGGACGTTTTGGCTGTCGGCTCGCTGCGATTACTGCTCATCCAGCGAGGTTCCCGCCTGGGCATTCGTCTCAAGGACAACAACAGCAAGGCGCGCCGCGAGTTCACTCATCTGAGCTGGTATCCGATCGACGAGAGCTGGAAAATCACCGCTAAATTCATCCCCGCGCCCTCTGCGACCAAAATGGTTTTCGACAGTGTGATTGGCGAAAAGGAAACCATGGACAGCCCCGGCTATGCCGAGTTCGAACGCGGCGGCAAAACCTACCGCCTGCAGGCTGCCAGCGAGGGCGACATGCTGTTTTTCGTGATTCGCGACCAGACCAGCGGCAAAACCACGTACCCAGCCTCGCGCTTCCTCTACACCGACCCTCCGCGCGATGGCGTCGTGATTCTGGATTTCAACAAGGCCGAAAACCCGCCTTGCGCTTTCACCAATTACGCCACCTGCCCGCTGCCTCCTCCGCAGAACCGCCTTCCGCTCGCCATCACCGCCGGCGAGCAGAAGTACGAAGGCAGCGCGCATTAGCTCAGCTTCTTTTGGCTAAGGCGCGAAGCACTGGTGGAATAAGACGCAATTTTGTATTACAAGCGGTACGAGATGGATACGACGGTGCGCAATCTGGATGAGCAGGCTTACAGGGCGCTGCGAGCCCGCGCTGTGATGGAGGGCCGCACCGTCGGTGAGCTGATCAGCGAAGCGATCCGGAGCTATCTCGGGCGCGGCCCGGTAAGGAGGCGAACAGCGAGCCTGCGGGCACTCCGCCCGGAGCCGTACCCGGAGGGAAGCGAGCGGCTCAGCTCCGAGATTGACGCCATCGTTTACGGCGCACAGCGGTGATCGTTCCCGATTCGAGTTTCCTGGTTGGTTTCCACAACGGGCGCGACGCACATCATGACACTGCGTGCGCCTTGATGGAGCGTTTCCTGAAGGGAGAGTGGGACCGGGGGCTCCTGCTGGAATACGTCTTTCTGGAAGTGGCTACGGTGTTGCTGGTACGGCGCGATCCCGGCGTAGCAGCGCGGGTGGGCACGCTGCTGCTCGACGCCGGCGAACTCGACTTCGTGGCGTGTTCCGACCTCTTCTCAGACGTATTTGACACGTTCACGCACCAGGGAAGTACACGCTTGAGCTTTGCGGACGCCGCCATCGCACACGTCGCCCGGGAACGCGCCGGAGGCTTGGTGCTCACCTTCGACGAGGAACTCGGCAAGCTTCCCGGAATCCAGGTCCCCACCGAAAGCAGGCCGTAGAAGACTTCCAGACGGGGAACGCGAGTCTTCGTTTCTCTATCGCGCACCCCCCACCTGCGCCGCGCCCCGGATTTGGAATATGATTGACCCAATGGTCAAATTCCAACTTTGCAGTTCGCATCTCTTGGTGGCTTCCGCCCTATCGCTCGCGCTGGCGCAAACGCCGCCGGCTATGGCTCAGGGGCGGGCTCAAACGCAGCCTGCCGCGCAGACTCCGGCACAGACTCCAGCGCAGGCGCCGGCTACTGTCCCGGCAGCGCCCGCGGCCTTTCCCGGACGCGGCGGGCGCGGCGGTATTTCCGGCCCAGGACCGGCAATCGGCGGCAACATCGATGAAACGCCGGTGGTCACGCACCACACCATGACGGTCGACGGCAAAACACTGAACTACACCGCCACGGTGGCGGAGATGCCGCTGAAAAACACGTCGGGCGAAACCGAGGCGCACATTTTCTATATGGCTTACACGCTGGATGGCGTGACCGACACCGCCAAGCGCCCGCTCACGTTTTGCTTCAACGGCGGACCGGGCTCGGCGTCGCTGTGGGTGCACATGGGCGGCATGGGGCCCCGCAGCCCCAAGCTGCTGCCCAACGGCGGTATGCCCCCGCCTCCCTACCAGGCCAAGGACAATCAGGATACCTGGCTGGACGTGACCGATCTGGTATTCATCGACCCGGTGGGCACCGGCTACAGCCGCGCCAAAACCCTGGAAGTGGCGCGCCGCATGAACGGCGTTCAGGGCGATATTCAATCGGTCGGCCAATTCATTCAGAATTATGTGGAGCATAACAGCCGCGAGCTGTCGCCGCTGTTCATCGCAGGCGAGAGCTATGGCACGTTTCGCACGGCGGGCCTGGCCGGATATCTTATCGAGCGCGGTCTGGCCTTCAATGGCATCGTGCTGATCGGCACCACGCTCAACCTCGAGACCATCTGGAGCCGCAGCGACGACCTGGTCTATGAGCTGGAATTTCCCACCTACGCCAACGACGCCTGGTATCACAAGAAAGCCGCGCCCGACCTGCAGAAGAAGGACCTGAAGAGCTTCATGAAAGAGGCCGAGACCTTTGCCATGGGCGAGTACGCGGCCGCTCTGGCGAAGGGCGACGAGCTGCCGGCTGCCGAAAGGAAGGCCGTCATCGACAAGCTGGTTCGCTTCACCGGGCTCGACTCGAAATATCTCGACGAGACCAACCTTCGCTGGGATGTGTCGCACTTCACGCGCGAGCTGCTGCGCGACCGGAACGAGACTATCGGCCGGTACGACGGGCGCCTCGCGGGCCCATCCGGCATGGGTACCGGCGAAACCAGCGAATACGATCCTTCGAGCACGCTCATCACGCCGCCCTTCACAGCGATCTTTACCCACTACATTCGGGACGAGCTGGGATACAAGACCGATCTGTACTACTATCCGAGCGGCGGCGTCCAGCCTTGGGATTACGGTCAGGGCAACAGTTTCGGCGACGCCACCGCGCTGCTGCGCAATGCCATGGTCAAGAACCCCTACATGAAGGTGATGATTGCCGCCGGCTACTTCGACCTGGCCACGCCGTACTACGCCGTGGAGTACACCTTCAACCACATGGGGCTGGCGCCGGAAATGCACAAGCGCATCACCTGGGATTTCTACCAGTCCGGCCACATGCTCTACATCGACAGCGATTCGCACGCCAAGCTGAAACACGATTTCAGCGAATTCGTGGCGGGCTCGCTGCCGAAAGACGTTCAGTAGCGGAGCCGAGCTGCTAAGAAGGCCCACACAGGCTGAAGCCTGTGCCACCAAACTGCATGCCC
>JBEKYD010000142.1:0-18879 GCA_049511335.1 Bryobacteraceae bacterium
AACAAACTATTTGGGACCCCATCGCGCAGGTGACGTCGGCGCTGGGCGCGGCTGGATTCCAGGTGAACATGGTCACGCAGCCGCTCGAAAACACAGCCACAGGGCAGCACTAATGTCCGCGCATGCCGACATCTTCGATCGGAAGGACCCGCTTACGAAGTGGTTCGCCGGGTCGTTGGCGGTGCACGCGCTGGTGGCGGCGGCGATTCTGAGCGCCGGGCTGATCCACGGAAAGACCCAGCAATGGGGCGATCCGCATGGCGGCGGGATGGGCTCGGTGGCGGTGAATCCGGTGAAGAGCATTCCACTGCCGCCGCATAGCGGGCCGGTGAACCCGGTGGCCAACGACACGGAATCGTCGGTGCCGACGCCGCCTCCCAAAGCCAAACCGCAGCCGAAGACGCTGGAAGAAGACGTCACCGCGATTCCGTTGAAGGGCGAAACCAAGAAAAAGAAGAAGAAAGAAGTTGCGGCCGCGCCGAACAAGTGGCGCGAGGGGCAGCGCGATTTACCGAATCAGGTTTACAGCGACGTGGGCCAAGCGCTTTCCTCGCCCATGTTCGAGCGGCACGGCGGCGGCGGCATCGGGGTGGGTAACGATTCGCCGTTCGGCACGCAGTTCGGATGGTACGCCAAGTTGCTGTGCGACAAGGTGGGGCAGAGCTGGCGGACGAATGGGCTCGATTCACGAAGCAATGTGGCCGTGGTTAGCTTCACCATCCGGCGGGACGGCTCGCTAGGCGGCGCGCCGCGCCTGACGCAGCGGAGCGGCAACGACGCCTTGGACATTTCCGCACAGCGGGCCATTCTGGACGCAGCGCCGTTCCCTGCCCTGCCGCAGCAGTTCAATAAGAACGAAGCGGAAGTACAAATGCGATTCAGCTTGAATTGAGGCTGCGATGAGGAAGATTCTTCTCGTTCCGTCGGCACTAGCCGTTCTAAGTGGCGCCGCTTGGCTGGTGGCGCAGGATATGAGTTTGGAAGTCAATAAGAACCGCGCCAAGCCGCGCATTGCTCTGCCCGAATTCCGAGGGGCCGGCGATGCGCAGAGCTACATGGGCGCGTTCAACCAGACTTTGCAGGAAGACATCCGCACCTCGGGATTCCTGGATGTGGCGCCGTCCACCATGTATCCGAAGTCGGTTCCGCAGCAGGTTTCGGACTGGCGCATGCCCCAGGCGCCGGCGCGATTGCCAAAATCGCGGCGCGGGGAGATGGTGGCAGCGCCCGATGGCGGCGGATATTGGTTAAGCGATTGGGCGAATCCGCCGGCCAGCGCGAACTATCTGGCCTTCGGGTATACGGCCGTCCAGAACGGCGTGCTGGTGCTCTACGGGAACCTCTTCGACGTCACGCGGGCGAATCCCACCGACGCGCAGATGCTCAACAAGCGGTACCTGGCCTCCACCGCCGACGATAAAGGCGCGCGCGACCTGGCTCACCAGTTTGCGGCCGATATCCTGGCGTTGTTCGGCGGCCAATCGCTGGCGGGCACGCATATTTACTATGTGCACCAGGCATCGAAAATGACGCCCAAGGAAATCTGGGTGATGGATTTCGACGGCCGGAACCAGCGCCAGATCACGCACTTCAATGCGCTCACGATTGAGCCGTCGGTGTCGCCCGACGGCTCCAAGATTGCGTTTACCAGTTACGCGAAGGGCCGCCCCATGATTTTCGTGTTCTCGGTCGACCCGGTGCGCGACCTGCGGTTTTACAACCAGGTCGCTTCGATGAACGGCCAGCCTTCCTTTACGCCGGACGGCAAGCAGATCGTTTATTCCTCGTCGGCGGGAGGGTGCTGCCGGGTTTTCATCGCCAACCTGGACGGCAGCGGGTTCCAGGCCGTTACCTCGCCCGGCTCCATCGATGCGGAGCCGAAAGTAAATCCGAAGACCGGCCAGACGATCCTGTTTTCGTCGGGCCGTTCCGGGCCGGAGCAGGTCTACCTCATGAGCATCAACGGAACCGATATCGAGCGGCTGACCGATGGGACGGGCGAGGCATCCAATCCGGTCTGGAATCCGGACGGGCAGCATTTGGCATTTGCCTGGACGCGGGGCTATGCGCAGGGCAGATTCAACATATTCATAATGGACGTGGGCAGCCGGCAGTATGTGCAGCTCACGCACGATGAAGGGCGAAACGAGAACCCCAGCTTCGCGCCGGGGGGAACGCACCTGGCGTTCATGTCGACGCGGAGCGGCAGGGAGCAGATTTACACCATGCTGGCGACCGGAAGCGGCCCGCGGGCGCTGACGGCGCAGGGTTACAATTACAGTCCAGTATGGGGCAAGTAGTTCGCGCAGCGGCGATGCCGCGCGCCGATTTCGAAAATCTAGTGAAATGAGGAGGCGACGTTCATGTTGAGCAGCAAACAGAGGATCCTGATCGCAAGTATAGGACTAAGCCTGGTCGTATTCGCAGGCTGCAAGAAGAAGGCGCCGGCCGCAACACCGCCGCCGCCACCAGTTCCGGCGCCGGCACCGGCCCCGCCGCCGAAGCCGCCGGCTCCGGCGGTCACGCAGTTCACGGCCGAGCCTAGCGCCATCCAGCGGGGGCAGTCTTCCACGTTGAGATGGGAGGTGAGCGGCGATATCTCGAGCGTATCCATCGATCAGAGCATCGGCGCGGTACAGAACACGGGCAACCGGCAGGTGTTTCCGCAAGATTCCACCACGTACACGCTCACGGCCACGGGCGGGGGCGGAACCTCGACGGCCAGCGCGACTGTGACCGTAACGGCGCCGCCGCCGCCGCCGCCACCGCCGCCGGCTCCCATCCAGAAGACAGCGGCGGACCGCATCGCCGGCGAACTGCAGGATGCGTACTTCGATTACGATAAGAGCAGCCTGCGGAGCGACGCACAGACCACGCTGACCGAAGACGCCACCGCGTTGAAGAGTATTCTGAGCGATTTCCCCAGCGTGACCATCGTGATCGAAGGGCATTGCGACGAACGCGGTTCCGCGGAGTACAACCTGGGGCTGGGAGACCGCCGCGCCAGCTCGGCCCGCGATTTTCTGGTTCAACTCGGCGTGCCGGCCGATAAGATCCATACCATCAGCTACGGCAAAGAGCGGCCGCAGTGCACGGAATCGACCGAATCCTGCTGGCAGAAAAATCGCCGCGCGCACTTCGCGCCGGGGCAATAGCGGGCTTGAGCAAATAGAGCCACCGATGAACACGGATGAACACAGATAAAAAAGTTCACGAGTGTTGATCGGCGCTTTGTGGGGCGGACCCCCTGGTCTGCGCGGGACGCCCCCGTCCCGCTCTTCTCCAGGAGGGTCGCGGGGAACAGGGCGTGGGTGCTTAACCGATCCGGGGATTTCGCAATTTAGGCACGCCAACCGCTCCCTAACGGTCGCGGCTCGGTTGCGAATGCCGCCTGTTTGCAATCACTTGCCGAGCCGCGACCGTAAGGGGGCGGTTGGCGGGAACGGATTTCCCCAGATCGGTTAAGCACCCCCAGGGCGTCCACCCCACAAGCTTGGGAACGCACGGTAGTACGATAGTGTTCGAGGGTAGTTGCGGGCGAGCTGTCGATGGTTTGCCCTTTGTTGAATGAGGAAAAACGTATGCTCCGACGTCTTTGCGTGTTGACTCTGGCCTGCTCGCCGGCACTCATGTGGGGCGCCAGCAAAGAAATCATGGAGCTGCAGCGCGACGTGGCCTTGTTGCAGGATCAGGTCAAGCAGCTTCAGCAATCGCAGGACAAACAATTGTCCGCGATCACCGAGTTAGTACGCCAGGCCCTGGATACAGCCAATCGCGCCAACACCAGCATCGCCGTCATGCAGAGCAGTTTCCAGGACTCGGTGAAAAACGAGAAGAACGACGTTGTGGCGCCGGTGGTGGGACTGAGCACACGCATGGACTCGATGTCCAACGACTTTCGCACCGTGCAACAGGCCGTCGGCGATCTGACCAGCGCGGTGCAAAAGCTGCAGGCGCAGTTGACCGATGTGGGCAATGCGGTGAAGGTGCTGCAACCGCCGGCGGCGCCGCCGCCGGGGACCGGGCCGGCGGGCGCCACCTCCAGCGGTCCCACGATTTCGGCAACCGATCTCTACAACAACGCGAAGGGCGATTACACCGGCGGCAAGCTCGATATTGCCTTGCAGGAATACAGCGACTATTTGAAATATTACGGCAATACCGACCTGGCGCCCAACGCCCAGTTCTTCATCGGCGTCATTCACTACTCGCAGAGCAACTACGACCAGGCGCTGAACGACTTCGACGCGGTGACCGAAAAATACCAGGACAACAACAAGACGCCCGACGCGCTCTACTACAAGGGACTGACGTTGCTGAAGATGACGCGCCGTACCGACGCCTACCAGGAATTCAAAGAAGTGATGCAGCGCTTCCCCCAGAGTTCCGCCGCGCCGCAAGCTTGTACCAAGATCAAGGACCTGGGATACCACTGTCCGGCGACCGGGGCGCCTAGCAGGAAAAAGAAGTAAGAAGCATCCTGGTGCCCGTCACTTTCGAAGAGATTGCGGAGTGGATCGAACTGCCGCTGCTGGCGCCGGAGCTTAGCGCGTCCGAGGTGTGGGCGGGGCTGGAATTAGCCAAGAGCAACCGGCTGGGCGCGGTGGCGGTGCGTCCGTGCGATTTGGACGTGGCGCTGCGAGGGTTGGCCGGCGCCGCTACGCGGGCGGTTGCGGTTGCCGGGTTCCCGCACGGGACGCAAAACACCGCGACGAAGCTGTACGAAGTTCGCGACCTGGTGCGGCGGGGCGCGAAGGAAATCGCCCTGGTGGTGGGCACGGCGCAACTGCGGTCGCGCGAGTTTCAGCACGCGCAAACGGAGCTGCTGCAGGCCGCGGAGGCGTGTCACAAAGAGGGCGCCAAGTTGACGGCGATTCTCGAGTGCGCGCATCTCAGCGAGGAATTGAAAGTGGTGGCGGCGCGGGCCGCCGAGCGGGCGGAAGCCGATGCGCTGGCCACCGGGACCGGATTCGGACCGGCCGTCGCTTTGGACGCCGTGCTACAGGATGTCGCGCTGCTGCGGCGGAATCTGCCGGAAGAAGTGGGCGTCCACGCGGTGGTCACGGCGACTGGCATGGACCAGATCGAGAGCCTGCGCGCCGCCGGAGCGAGCCGCGTGCAGAGCGCCATCACCGCGATTATGGAAGAGTGGAAATCGCGGCAGAGCGCGGGAGTGACAGCGACAGGCCAGGAGGCCTGTCCCACTTAGTGCATCGTCTCCAGGTAGGCGCCGGTGGTGGCGTCGATATACACGGAAAAGCTGGAAGTGCCGGCCGATTCGCCCCAGATGACGCGCCACGTGGGGCCGGGGAAGCGATCGGTCTTTTCGAGCACATAGGTGATGGGCTTTCCGGGATTTTTCCGCTCGTAGTCCACCGCCTTGGTCTTGGCCGTGGCCAGGGCGGCGTCGGTATCGACCTTGACCGCGGCGATGAGAAACGGACTGTCGGCATGCGAGCCCGAAAAAGGCTCCTCCTGGCCCGCAAACGCGCCTTTGTGCAGATTGGGCTCAATGTCCACGGCCGACCACGTGTAGGACTTGGCCGAGCCGAGGCTGGGGGAAACGAAAGTCGCTTCCCATTCGGCGGCCTTGTCCGGTACCTCCGGCACTTCGGTCAGATGGACGCTGTCGAGTTTCAAAACCTGCGCGTCCAGCGCCCAGGTGCGGGCCAGTTGATACATCTTGAATAGGGCGCTCTGGCCGGTTACGGGCTGCGGCGAGGCGGTTTCTTTGGTCGCGGCCGGCTGAGACGAGGATTGGTTCGAACAGCCGCTCAGAACACACACAGCCGCGGCCACTGCCAATGCGGCTTTCGTCATAATACTCCCAAGCGCCATTCTAACAGGCGGGTGGGGCTGGCACAGACTTCAGTCTGTGAGATTTAACTCTCGTACCGGAGTTGCGCGCAAGCGGAGAGGAGTATAATTCATGGCACGGGGGTGAGTAACGATGATCGTTCACACTTTTCGGACTTGGATCCCGTGGGTAGCGGCCGCGCTCGCGATTCCCATCGCGGCGGCACAAGGCAGGGGAACGAGCGGCACCGGCGGCACCGGGACTCCAAACACGGGCACGACGCGCTCGACTACTACTTCTCCCACCACGACCGGCAACACTTCGACTACGACGACTCCGTCCCCTACGACGCCGATTTTTCTTTCCGGGCGGGTGCAGATGGAAGATGGCACACCGCCTCCTGAAGGGGTACGCATCGAGCGCGTCTGCGGTGGGTCTATCCACACGGAAGGTTTCACCGACACGAACGGCAACTTCGGCATTCAGATCGGCAGCGTGGAGAACGCGGCATACCAGGACGCGAGCGACACGGGTTCGGATGGGTTGCGGTCCATGGGAGGCACGGGAGGGGGAAACAGTGGAGGATTCAACAACGGGCTCGGCGGCGGCGTTACGGACCGGCGGCTGACGAATTGCGATTTGCGCGCCAGGCTCGGCGGCTACCGTTCGCAAAGCATCTCGCTTACCGGCCGGCGGCCGATGGATAACCCCGATGTTGGCGTGATCCTGCTGCACAAAGACAGCGGCGAAGGCGCCACGACGGTGGCGGCCAGCTCGCTTGCCGCTCCCAAGGACGCCCGCAAGGCATTCGATAAAGCGCAGGACCTGATGCAAAAGGGCAAGGTCAACGACGCCTATAAGAATTATCAAAAGGCGGTATCGCTCTACCGCGGTTATGCCGCGGCGTGGTGCGAGATGGGAAGGATCGAAGCCGGGTCGGGGCAGTTCGACAAGGCCGTTCTGTCGTTCCGCGAAGCGGTGAAGGCGGACGCGAAGTACGCCGATGGCTACGTGCAACTGGGGGCTCTGGCGGTGCGCGATAAGAACTGGCAGGAGGCCGCGGATCTTACCGGCCAAGCCTTGAAGCTGAACTCGTTCGACTATCCCCTGGCATGGTTTGACAATGCGGTGGCCAACTACAACCTCAACCACATGGAAGAGGCCGAAAAGAGCGCCGTCAAGACCGAGCGTCTGGACACGCGCCACCGGTACCCTCAGGCGGAATATCTGGAGGGGCTGATCCAGATCAACCGGAGAGATTACAAAGCAGCGGCGGAGTCGATCCGAGGTTACTTGAAGAGGGCTCCGGACGCCGCGGACGCAACCCAGGCGCGCGACCAACTGGCAAAGATCGAAGCGTTGGCTACGGCCGAGCCGGGCAAGTGAGCTGGAAGAAGCTTTCAGCGATCAGCTTTCAGCTAAAACTGATCGCGTGCACACCGCCGGTTTAGCTGAAAGCTGATCGCTGACTGCTGACCGCTCTCTTACCGGCCGGGAACTCCCAGCCAGCCGCGGGTGAACACATCGGCGAGCGTAAAGGACACCATGAATCCCAACCAGAGGATGGTGCCCGCCATGGCGAGCTGGGTGAGTTTGCCGCTGTGCCGCAGGTGCATGAAAAACAGCGCCACGAGCATCATCTTGACTACCGCGATGGAGAGGGCGACGACCACGCTGAAAGGCCCGAGGTCGACAAACGCCACGGCGGTGGTCAGCCCCGTCAGCGCCAGCAGCGAGATCCAAACTATGGCGTAGGTTTTTACCGAATCGATATGGTTCGTCATGGTTGTTCCAACGGGCTATTTCAGGTGCCGGTCGATCAAATACAACAGCGGGAACAGAAAGATCCAGATGATATCCACGAAGTGCCAGTAAAGGCCGGCGATATCGACGGGAGTCATGTACTCGGCAGAGAATTTGCCGCGGAGGGACCAGATCAGCAGCCAGGTCATGAGGCCGGCGCCGACCACCATGTGGAGGGCGTGCAAGCCGGTCATGGCAAAATACAGCGAAAAGAACAGTTGCGCCGGACCCTGGTTGGCGATTCCCTCGAAGTGGAAGTGGGTGCCCGGCACATGGTGCTCGGCGAACTTTTCGCTCCACTCGAAAGCCTTGACGCCGAGGAAGACCAAGCCGAGCAACAGGGTGAGAACGATGTTGACGGCCAGGGCTGTCTGGCGGCCCAACTGAGCCGAGCGCACGGCCAGCACCATGGTGAAGCTGCTGCACAGCAGGACGGCGGTATTGGCGGCGCCGATGTAGACGTTCAGGCTGCTGGAGGTCACGGCGAAGGTTCCGGGATAGAGGGCGCGGTACACGATATACGCCAGAAACATGCCGCCGAAGAACATGATTTCCGTGATCAGGAAGATCCACATCCCGAACGTGGAAGCGTCCTTTTGCTGCTCGGCGGTATCGAACTGAACTTGTAAAGCGGGGGATGCCGCGTGTGCGTGATCAGCCAACGGAGGTTACCTCTTCGGGAACGGTCGTATAGTCGTATGCCCCGTAGGTCACCACGGGCAATTCGTCGAAATTGTGCAGCGGCGGCGGCGACGACGTTCTCCACTCCAGGCCGGTAGCGTGGTAAGGGTTGTCGCCGGCGAGCGGGCCGTACTTATAGGACCAGACGAGATAGATCATCGGCATCAAATAGCCGACCGCCAGCACCGAAGCGCCCATGGTGGACATCACGTGCAGCACCTGAAACTCGGGCGGATAAACGTGGTAGCGGCGGGGCATGCCCAGATAACCCAGAATGAACTGGGGGAAGAAGGTTAGATTGAAGCCCACGAACACGACGGCCGCCGACAGCTTGGCCCATCCTTCGGGGTACATTCGCCCGGTGATTTTCGGCCACCAGAAGTGCAGACCGCCGAGGAAGGCCATGATGGCGCCCCCGACCATGATGTAGTGAAAGTGCGCCACCACAAAATAGGTATCGGTGACGTGCACGTCGATGCCGAGACTGGCCACAAACAGCCCGGTGAGGCCGCCGATGGTAAACAGGCCGATGAAACCGAAGGCGTACAGCATCGGCGTCTCGAAGGAGATCGAGCCCTTGTATAAGGTCGCGGTCCAATTGAAAACCTTGATGGCGGAGGGAATCGCGACCGCGTAACTCAGGAACGAGAACACCATTCCCGCGTATACCGATTGCGTGCTGACGAACAGGTGATGTCCCCAAACCAGAAATCCGAACACGGCAATGGCCATGCTCGAGCCGGCCACAAAGTGATACCCGAAGATCGCCTTGCGCGAGAAAGTGGAAATCAATTCGCTGATCACTCCCATGGCCGGCAGAATCATGATGTAAACCGCCGGGTGGGAATAGAACCAGAACAGGTGCTGAAAGAGGACGGGGTCGCCGCCCAGGGCCGGGTCGAAGATGCCGATGTGAAAGACCCGCTCGCATAAGACCAGGATGAGGGTCACCGCAAGCACCGGAGTGCCCAGCACCTGAATCACGCTGGTGGCATAGTGGGCCCACACGAACAGCGGCATGCGGAACCAGGTCATGCCGGGAGCGCGCATGCGGTGTATGGTGACGATAAAGTTCAGGCCGGTCAGGATGGAGCTGAACCCGGCCACAAAAATTCCGAGCGCCGTGGCAATCACCCACGAGTTGGAATAGGTGGTGCTATAGGGAGTGTAGAAAGTCCAGCCAGTATCCACGCCGCCGGCCAGCATGGCGAATAACGCGAACAGGCCACCCACCACCAGCAGATACCAGCTCAGCAGATTGATGCGCGGGAAGGCCAGATCGCGCGCGCCGATCATCATGGGTATGAGAAAGTTGCCCAGCGTGGCCGGAATGGACGGAATCAGGAAGAAGAAGATCATCGTGATTCCGTGCATGGTGAACAGCCGGTTATAGGTGTCGGACGATACCAGGTCGCCCTGCGGGGTGAGCAGCTCGATGCGGATCAGGGTGGCGAAAGCGCCGCCGATGAAGAAAAACAGCGTAATCGTGAACAGGTATAACAGAGCGATGCGCTTGTGGTCCTTGGTCAACAGCCACGACTTGAGCCCGTAGCCGGCAGTTAGATAATTCTCTGTTTCCGTTGCCATCATGTTTCTTTACCGATTGGATGCCTGCGCCACCCCTGGCGCGGGGGCCGGCGGCTTAGGCGTCAGCGACTTCACGTATTCCACCAATTCCAGCACGTCCTCTTCCGTGACTTGCCCCTGGAAAGTCGGCATGAGCGGCTGGTAGCCGAAGACCACCTTGGCGTCGGGACGCAGAATGGATTCCCGAATGTAAGCCTCGTCCGCCTTCACCACCTGGCCGTCGGTCAGTTTTACGCTCGAGCCGAATACATTCACCAGGGTCGGGCAGCGGCCGGAATTGTCGGGCTTGTGGCAATTGGAGCAGGCCAGGTCGTTGAACAGCTTCTCGCCGCGCTCCGCCAGGGTGCCGGTTCTATTGCCGCCGCTCAGCCAGTTCTGGTAGTCTTCCGGCGACAGCACGTAGATCCAGCCGATCATGCCGGAATGCTTGGTGCCGCAGTATTCGGCGCAGAAGAGGTGAAACTTGCCGGTCTGGGTCGGCGTGAACCAGGTGGTGGAGTAGCGGCCCGGCACCACGTCCTGCTTGGTGCGGAACGCGGGCACATAGAACGAGTGGATGACGTCTTCCGACGTCATAGTAAGGCGGATGGGGCGGCCGACCGGAATGTGGAGCTCGTTGATTTCGCGCTGGCCCTCCATGTGCTCCAGCTTCCACATCCACTGCTTGCCGACTACATAAATGGGCAGCGCGTTTTGGGGCGGACGGCTTTCGCGGAAGAAAATATCCGCGCCCCAACCGAACATCACCATGGCCAACCCGAAAGGAATCACCGACCATACAATTTCGACCAAGATGGGGGGGTGAATGTCGCGAGGAATGCCGTCGTTCCCCTGGCGCCGCCGGTACTTGATCGCGAGAATAAAGATCGCGGCGAAAATCAAAACCGTAAAGAAGACCGACACGGCAACCAGATAGAAGTAGAGGTGATCCACATCGGGAGCGAAGTTAGACGCTGCGTCGGGGAAAAGAGGTATTTTCATTGCTCAAGATCCGTTTGCATCCGGCCGTTTCTGGGCGCGCGCCTCCCTGCGGAAGAAAACCAGCAGGATCGCGCCACCCACCAGAACGAACGCGCCGGCGGCGCCGCGCACCATGTTCATCGCTATGGCGCCGTACTTTCCCGTAGTGGGATCGTAATGGTAGCAGTACAGAAGAATCTCATCCACCGGCGTGCCGATCTTCTCCTTCGAAGCCTCTACCAGGCCCAGCCTCAGATCGCGCGGCGAATATTCCACGCCGTAGAAGTATTTCGAAATGCGGCCGTCCGGAGTGAGGACCATGATGGCGCTGGCATGCGCGAATTGCTCGGTCTTTGGGTCGTATTTGTAATGGAAGCCCACGGCATCGGTGAGCGCCGCGATATTGGCCTGGTCGCCGGTGAGGAAATGCCAGCCGTTGGCGGAATTAGGCCGGTTGTACCGCTTCAGGTACATCTGCTTCTTGGCCGCCGCGAGCTCCGGAGTATCCTTGGGATCGAAGCTGATAGCGACGACATTGAAATCCTTTCCGGCATCGAGCGAGACGACTTTCAATGAGCTCTCGATCCCGGTGAGGATTTCCGTGCAAAGCATGGGGCAGCGATAGTAGACCAGAGCCAGGATGACCGGCTTGCCGTCCTGGAAATAGGTCGATAAAGGCGCGGTACGGCCGAACTCATCGCGGAAATTGACATCGAGCGGGACCTGCTGGTCCAAGCGCTGTTCGATGCTCACGCCGGCCAGAGCGCCCGGCAAAGCGGGCTTCAAATTGGAATCCTGCAAGCTGTAACTGGGCTGGGCGGGAGCAGGTTGGCCGGGCTGGGCAAAGGCGGCGGAAGCGAGCAGCATGAGGGAAGCACAAACTCTTCCGGCGATACTCCCGTGGGGCAGACCATCGGTTTTTGTGGTCTGCCAGGCCAACTTTCTTGCGATGTCGGCGGACCTGGCGGAGTGTGGTGTGCAGGGCAGACTACTAAAAACGATGGTCTGCCCCACGGTGGTCTGCATCATCATCTGCCTCCTAACTCCGTTGCTAACGGTCCGCCCTGCTGCTGCACCTTAGGACCGAGGCCGGCTTCGGTGGGAACACTGACGTTGTCCGTAGGCGGAGGAGCGGCGGGCCGCGACGGCAATCCGCGCTGGGCCATCAGGTCGATGGCGCGGTCGATCGGCAGGCGTACGACACCGGACGGCTTGTCGATCCAACCGTAAGTGTGCAAGAGCTCGTATTCGGCGGCCTTTTCCCGCTCGAGGTCGAGCGCGGGAGTCTCCTCCAACTGCGGAGCCGGCGGGCGCTGGCGCGCGTCGATCGGCACATTCTGCTTGCCGGTCGGAACACCGGAAGTAACCTGCTCCAAATAGCGGAAAACTCCCACCACAATGGCGAAAGAAGCGATGCACAGTAGCGCCAGGCCGATGGCAACCTTGCTTACCGCCAGAACATTGACGTCGCGCCGCTCATGGCGCTCGGCGGGATTGTCCGGATTAAAGCGCTCCGCTTCCGGCGCGCCATGGGGATCCGGTTTATTCGCGGCCATGATTCAGCGCCTCCTCCAGATTCGGTTCGTGCAACGGCATCAGCGGTCTCTTCTCTAGTTGGATGAAAAAATATGCCAGCCAGATTCCGATCAATCCGGCCGGAGCGGCCACGTCCATCCAGCTAAAGTGGAACCTCTGGCTGTAGAAGTAGGGCGTGACCTGCCAGTAGATGTCCACCATGCGGATGAACAGGACGAACACCGCTATTTTGCGAAGCAGCTTGGCATTGCGCTTGAGATCGCGAGACAGCAGCAACGAAAACGGCAGCGCAAAATGGAAGAGCACCAGCGCCAGCCCGATGTAACCCCAGCCGCCGTTCATGCGCGACAGGTACCAGGGAATCTCCTCGGGAAGATTGCCCGTCCAGACGATCAGGAATTGCGAGTAGGAGAAGTAAGCCCACACCATGATCATCATGAACATCATCTTGCCCAGGTCGTGGAAGTGGCGCATGGTCAGCACGCGGGACATGGGCTCGGTCGCCTGGAGAGCCACCAGCAGAGTGATCAGGAAGGCCATCGCGGTGAGGCCCTGGCCCGCCATGTAGAGCAGCCCGAACATGGTGGAGAACCACTGGGAGTGCAGCGACATCACCCAGTCGATGGCCATGAAGGTCACGCTGAAAGACCAGAAAATCAGCCCGGGCCCCGCCAGAAACGACATCTTGCCGTGGGCTTTTGCCGGCCCCTCGCGGTCTTCCACCAGCGACCAGCGGTTGTAGTAGTACGACAGGAACATCCAGCCGAAGAAATAGACGAACGCGCGCAGCAGGAACAGCCGGTAGTTCAGATAAACCGCCTGATGGGTGAGAATGCGATCGGCCGCCACCACGTTGGGGTGCGCCCAGGGATACAGATTCGGAATGCCGATGACGATGGGCAGGAACAGCACCAGCACCAGGGGCAGAGTGCGCGCGGCGGCTTCGGCGGGACGGCGAATCACCACCCCCCACGCGCCGCCGGTCAGGTATTGCAGCATGAGCCATGCCAGCGGTCCGACCGCCAAGCCCAGCACAAAGATGAACGCCCAAAGATACGATTGATAAAACTGGAAGGGCTGGTGAAAAACCAGCATCCCGGCGGCCATTCCTGCCATGCCGACGATGCCGACGATCAGCGCCCCCATCCGCCAGCGCCGCAAGTCCGAGCGAAGGGCGTCGGAAATCTGGAAATCGATCACGGGCTGTGCGGTCATTGGGCGCCTCCTTGGGAGAGCTGCGCGCGCGCCTCGGGAGGCACGTCGTTCGGAGTTCCGTTCTCGCTAAGCTGGAGTGCCCGAATGTAGGAGACAATCGCCCAGCGGTCCGCCGGCGCAACTTGCGCGGAGTAATCCGGCATGGCGCCGAAGCCATTGGTGATCACGTCGAAGATGTAGCCGTTCTCAACCTTCCGTAGGCGGTCGCTATGATACGACGGAGGATGCTTGAAGCCGCGGCGCACGACCTTGCCGTCGCCAAATCCCAGTTGGCCGTGGCACGGGGTGCAATAGATGGTGAAGCGGTCGCGGCCCCGTTCGATCGCCTGGCGTGTCACGGGGAAGGGAAACGTGTCCAGGAATTTCCCATCCGGCCCTTTGCCGGTGTAGTAGGCCGTGTCGTCGTCCAGGTGGCCGCGCGGTACGGTCCCTTCCACCAGCGGACGTTCCGACCGGCCGTCTTCGAAAAAGCTGCTCGGCCGCAGAGGAATGTATTTGGGCTGGTCCTGCATATCCCGCCGGCAGGCCACGCTTGCGGCCAAGGCCAGCAGCACGGCGCCCCACCGGAGATGAGTGCGCACCCTCAGACGGACAAACGTGGCGCGCGCACTCGTGCGTGCCGCGTCGGCACTCATGCCGACGCCCGCTGCCACCGGGCGAAGAAGCGTCGAGTAGAGACTCGACGCGGCACGCACGAGTGCGTGCGCCACGATGGAAGCTGTCAACTTGATCCCGCACTTTCTCTTAGGGCGCAACTTCAGACACCTCTTTCGCATCCAGGCCTTCCAAAAAACGGGCAGTCTTCTGGCGATCGAACAAGGGGTCCTTCGATTCGATGCACAAGAAAAACCGATCCCGCGACGCGCTGGCAAAACGCTCGATGTTGAACACCGGGTGATAGGGCATCGGCAGGCCGCACAGGCCCAACAGGCCGAGCACCGTGGTAAGACCGGCCAACAGGATCGTGCACTCGAAGGTGATGACGAAATACTGGGGCCAGCTATGGAGCGGCCGGCCGGCAACGTTGATCGGATATTGAAAAACCGTGACGTAGTACTGCAGCAGGTAGCCCAGCAATCCGCCGGTTAATCCCCCGAGCAGCACCAGCAGCGGCAATTTGTTGTGATGCAAATGCAGTGCGTCGGTCAGCTCTTCAATCGGAAACGGGGCGTACGCGTCCAGCTTGCGGTAACCTTCCGCCCGCGCCGCCCGCGCGGCTTTCACCAATGCGTTGGGATTTTCGAATTCGGCCAGCAGCCCGTAGGCCGGAGGGATTTCCGCCATGCCGTGGCCGTGGGTGCGAACTTCGCTCATTCCGCCACCTCCTTCGCCACCTTGGCGTGCGGCAGCAGGGTGCGCACTTCAAAGATGGAAATCATGGGCAATCCGCGAATAAACAGGAAGAACAACGTCAGGAACAGGCCGATGGTGCCGACGAAAATGCCCCAGTCCCAACGCGTGGCGTGGAAGAGACCCCAGGAGGAAGGGACGAAATCCTGAGCCAGGCTGCTGACAATAATCACAAACCGCTCCAGCCACATGCCGACCAGCACGATGATCGAAGCAATGAACAGCATAAACGGACTGTTGCGGACCTTCTTGAACCACAGCATTTGCGGCAAGACGATGTTGCACGCCACCAGGCTCCAGAAAGAACTGGCATACGGACCGGTCATACGATGCCATTGGGCCGCCGCGTCGTAGATGTTGCCGCTATACCAACCGGTGAACGCCTCCATGACGTAGGCGTAAGCCACGATCAAGCCGGTGCCCAGCATGACCTTGCCGCAATTATCCAGGTGCTTGTCCGTGATCAGGCCTTCCAGTCCGTAGACCGAGCGCAGCGGAATGGCCAGCACCAGCACCATGGCAAAGCCGGAATAAATGGCACCCGCTACGAAGTAGGGCGGGAAGAAGGTGCTGTGCCATCCCGGCAGGATGGCAATGGTGAAGTCGAAGCTCACCACCGTGTGCACCGAAAGCACCAGCGGCGTGGCTAGACCCGCCAGCAGCAGCGAAGCGGTTTCGTAAACGCTCCAGTGCCGGGCCGAGTTGCGCCATCCCATTGCCAGCAGACCGTAAATCACGCGCGCGATTTTGTTCCCCGCGCGATCGCGCAGGGTGGCGAGATCCGGTATCAAACCCACGAACCAGAACACCGCCGAGATGGTTGCATAAGTGGAAACCGCGAAGACGTCCCACACCAGCGGACTGCGAAAGTTGGGCTCGATGCCCATGGTATTGGGGTACGGGAAGAGCCAGAACGCCAGCCACGGACGGCCCAGGTGAAGAATCGGAAACATGCCCGCGCAAGCCACCGCGAACAACGTCATAGCCTCGGCAAACCGGTTGATGGAATTGCGCCACCTCTGATTCAGCAGCAACAGAATCGCCGAAATCAAAGTTCCGGCGTGGCCGATCCCGATCCACCACACGAAATTGGTGATGGCGAAGCCCCACATCACCGGCGTCCGTATGCCCCAGATGCCGGGCCCCAGGGCAAACAACAGCGTTGCCGCGATCGCAAAAATCCCCAGCAGCGCCAGCCCCCCGCCGAAACCCAGAAACCAGAAGATTGGGGTGCGCTTGGTCTGCACCACGCTGGCGATCTGATCGGTGATGCTGCTGAACGTATAACCGGGCGCGATGATCTGGTGCGGTTCCGGTTCTTCGATGCCTACGTTTTGTTCATCCGCCATGTTCGCGCCCTAAGATTCAAGCTCCGGATTGGGATTGCGCAAACTCGCCAGGTAAGTCGTCCGCGGCCGCGTGTTCAGATCGGCCAGCAGCGAGTAATTGCGTTTGTCGGCTTTCAATTTCGCGACCCGGCTGGTGGGGTCGTTCAGGTTGCCGAACACGATCGCCTCGGCCGGACACGCGGCTTGGCAGGCGGTTTGGATATCGCCCTCGCGAACGTAGCGATTCTCCTTTTCCGCCTCGATCTTGGCGTAGTTGATGCGCTGCACGCAGTAGGTGCATTTTTCCATTACGCCGCGGCTGCGCACGGTGACGTCGGGATTGCGCAGCAGCTTGAGGCTGGGCGTTTCGTAATCGGAGAACAGATAAAAATTGAAACGCCGCACCTTATAGGGGCAATTATTGGAGCAGTAGCGGGTGCCCACGCAGCGGTTGTAAACCATGTCGTTGAGGCCCTCGGAGCTATGCGTGGTAGCCTGCACCGGGCAGACCAGCTCGCAGGGAGCGTCCTCGCACTGCTGGCAGGGGACCGGCTGGTTGTAGACCGCGGGCTCGTTCACCGGGCCGCTGTAATAGGAATCCACGCGGATCCAATGCATGGCCCGGCCGCGCCTCACCTGGTCCTTGCCCACCACGGCAATATTGTTTTCCGCCACGCATGCCGTCACGCAGGCGCTGCAGCCGGTGCAGGCGTTCAGGTCGATGCCCATACCCCAGGCATAGCCGTTGTATGGCCAGGATGGATAGATCGTCAAGCCTTGCGGTGGCGTTTCCGCGCCGGCATGAACCGATTCCGGGTCCTTCAAGTAGGTCGCCAGGTCGCCTTCGTGAACCAGATGGCGATCGGCTTCAAGCACGTGGTCGTTCTGCGTAGTTGCCAGCAGGTAGTTGCCGTCAACCTTTTTGGCTTTCAGCCCCACGTCGTGCCATAGGGCTTTGGCCGTGCGCAGTCCGTATGGATTGAAGCCCATGCCGTCCGCGACATGGCCCGCTTTCGTGCGGCCGTAGCCCAGATAAAGCGTCACCGCGCCATCCACGTGGCCCGGCTGGACGAACACCGGCGCCCGCAAGCTGCGGCCCTGATAGGTCAATTCCACCAGCGGCACGCCGTCCATGCCCAGGTTGAGCGGGTTCTTAGGTTCCACGCCAAGCTGGTGAGCGGTAGCCTGGCTCATGATGGCGGCATTGTCCCAGGTCAGCTTCGTGATCGGCTTGGGAAGCTCCTGCAGCCAGCCGTTATTGGCGAAGCGCCCGTCGTAGACGGCCGGGTCGGGACGGAACAGAACTTCCAGCGTGCCGTGCAGCTTGGGCTTCTCGGCCGGCTCGGAGATGGCCGTGAATTTGATGGGGAAAGTCTTGGAGGGAAACGCCGAATCGGCAATCAGACCGTCGTGCACCGAGCGCCGCCACCAAGCTTCAAAATCGGGGCCTTTGTGAGCTCCCGCCCAATAGCCCTTAACGATTTCGTAGCTGCTTCGTTGCGGCGTCTCCGTGAACATCTGCAGCAGCTCCGCCGCCGAGCGCCCGTCGTAGAGCGGCAGAATCAGCGGCTGCTGCAGGGAAAGAGTGCCGTCGAAAGCGCGCGCATCGCCCCAGCTCTCCAGGTAATGGGCTTCCGGCAGCCGCCATTGACAGATCTCCGAAGTCTCGTCTTCGTACAGGCTCAAATGCGCGCGGTAGCGGGCCTTTGACAGGCGGTCGCGGAGCCCCAGCTCCACCGGTCCGTTGAACGCCGGATTGCCGCCTACAATCAGCAGCAGCTCGACCGCGCCCGCGTCCAGGTCTTTCACCAGATCTTGAAGCGACGCCAGTTGATCGCCCGAGCCGGCTTCGATGGGGTCGGTATAAAAAACTGTCTTGCCGACGTTGCCGAGGTGCTCGTTCATGGCGTGCGCCAGCGCGTGCACGATGGGTGGCTGCTGATCGCCAGCAATAATCAGGCTGGCGCCGCGATTGCGCTGGAGATCGCCCGAGATGCCGCCGATCCATTTGAAAACGTCGTGATTGTCGCCGTTCTTCGGCCCGCTAGCCAAACCGATGCCCGCGGCCAACGCCCAGGCGAACTCTTCGATATCGGTGGCCCGCAGCGACAGGCGATGGTCCGCTTTGCTGCCCGTGGGCGTGGGCATGGGCTCGGCCACGTACAGCCGGTTCATCGTGGTTCGTCCGCCCTCCACCCTCCGGCCGGCCGAAAACTGCCGCGTATAGCGCAGCCACCCCGGTCCGGAATTCAGAAAGTCGGAATCGATGGCAACGATGACGTTGGCGTTTTCCAGGTTGTAATAGGTGTTGACCGGTTGCCCGAACGCCAGCTCGGCGCCCGCGCGGGCGCTGTGCGCTCCGGCCGGCTCCCATCGATGCCATTTCGCCGCTGGGTACAACTTCTCGATCGCGTCGAACTGCGCGGCCAAAGTGGGCGAGGTAATCGTCTCGGTCAGGATGCGGATACCCGCGCCGCCATTGCCTTTCTGCTGATCCAGGAAGCCGGCCAGGAAATTATAAAAATCGGTCCAGGACCGCATTTCGCCCTGGTGGTTTACGACGCGAGCGCGGTCCGGATCGTACAGCCCCAGCACCGAAGCCTGCGTATACGAATCGCACGC
>JBEKYD010000143.1:0-18786 GCA_049511335.1 Bryobacteraceae bacterium
AGTCACTATGAGAAAATCCTATGGGTTCCGAACCTTCCGAGTCACCGAACTGGCGCTCTATCATTCACTTGGCAAACTGCCCGAGCCGGAACTCACCCACAGATTCTTCTGACGAATCAGATGTCAAAGGATCGTATTGCGGTGGTGGGGGTTGGCAATGTTGGCGCTACGACAGCGTATGCATTGTTGTTGTCGGGGTTGGCTCCCGATATTGTGCTGATCAATCGGGACCGCGGCAAAGCCGAGGGTGAAGCGGAGGACATTAGCCACGCCGAGCCGTGGTCGCACACGACATTAGTCCGCGCAGGCGATTTCGAGGATTGTGCGGACGCGAAGGTGATTGTGGTTACCGTGGGCGCCGGGCTGAAACCCGGCGAAACCCGCGTCGACCTGCTGAAAAAGAACGCAGCCATCTTTCGCGACTTGATTCCCAACATCGTAGCGGCAAATCCGAAAGGGATCCTTCTGATTGCCACGAACCCGGTAGACGCGCTGACGCACTATGCACGAATGCTTTCGGGCTTCGAGTCCAACCGCGTGGTGGGCTCGGGCACAATTCTGGACACTGCCCGGCTGCGGGTGCTGCTCGGCGACCATTATGGCGTTGACCCGCAGAGCGTACACGCATATATCGTCGGCGAGCACGGCGATTCGCAGGTGCCGGTGTGGTCCGCCGCACGAATTGCGGGGCTGCCGCTCGACGAGTTCTGCCGTAAACGCGGCATTGCCTACGATAAAGCGGCTCTGGACGAGATGGCGCTAAAGACCCGCAACGCTTACTACCGCATCGTAGGGCAAAAGGGCGCGACCTTCTACGGAATCGCCTCGGGGTTGGTGCGTGTGGTGCGCTCGATCTTGCGAGATCAGAACACCGTGCTCACGGTAGGCAGCCAGATGCCGGAAGTTCTGGGCCTCGGCGAGGTGACCATGAGCTTCCCGACGATTGTAAACGCACAGGGAATCGGCGGCGTTGTGCCGGTCACTCTCGACTGCGCGGAGCAGCAGGCGCTCGCCAGATCGGCCGAATCGATTCAGAAGCAAATCGCCGTGATGGAATGAACTCTGCGTAACCTCTTGTGGCCCCCGGGGCCGGGTGCAATTGTTACAATAACAACAATCGCAGTGGGGAACTGCTGGGGATGGCAGTGGAATTCCTTTTGAACGGGAGGGCAACGCGCTCGGAGGGTTATGCGGCGCATACTACGCTGCTGGATTTTCTCCGCGCGGAAGGCTTGACCGGCTCGAAAGACGGCTGTGCGGAAGGCGAGTGCGGCGCTTGCACGGTGGTTGCGGTTCGGCCGCGCGCAGGCTCCAGTGGAGTTGCCGGTTCCGCTTACGTACCCATTAATAGCTGCCTGATGCCGCTCGCCACGGCGGCCGGGCAGGAGATTTATACGGTGGAGGCGCTCGCGGCAGGCCGCGCGCTCGAACCCGCGCAGCAGGCCATGGTTGACGCGGGCGGTTCGCAGTGCGGCTACTGTACACCGGGATTTGTGATGAGCCTGTTCGCGGAGCACTACCGGCCGGGCCGCGAAGGACCGTGCGAGGTGGAAGCGCTGGGCGGCAATCTGTGCCGCTGTACGGGATACCGTCCCATTTTAGAGGCGGCGCGGTCGCTGGGCTCGCCGCCAGAAGGACCCTGGCGGGAACGGTTGACTCAGCCGGCCCCGAAACTCGGCGCCATTCACGAAGACGGCTTCTCGCGGCCGGCCACGCTGCCCGAGTGTCTCGACCTGCTCGAGCGCGAGCCTGAGGCATGCATTGTGGCGGGGGCGACGGACCTTGCCGTGGAATCCAATTTGAAGAGCCGCCGCTTCCGGCGCCTGGTGAGCGTGGAAGCTTTGGCGGAGCTGCGAGTATTTCGCGAAACCAACGAAGCCGTGGAGATCGGCGCGGGCTTGACGCTGACGGAAATCGCGGCGCGATGGACGGACGCGCCCGCGGTCTTTCGCGAGTGGCTGCCTCTGTTCGCGTCGCCGCTGATTCGCAATCGCGCTACTCTGGGCGGCAATCTAGCCACGGCCTCGCCGATTGGCGATGCCGCGCCGCTCCTGCTCGCTCTGGACGCAACGGTGAAAGTGGCCAGCGCCGGCAGTTGGGGGACGATCGCGCTCGAAGATTTCTTTGTTGCCTACCGGCGGACGGCGCTGCAGCCCGGTGAGCTGCTGGTCTCGGTGGTGGCGCCGAAGGACGGCGCCGCGTGGCGCGGTCAGGCGCGCTTTTTCAAAATCGCCAAGCGGAAGCTCGACGATATCAGCTCGGTGGCGGCCTGCTTCGCCCTCGCATTAGATGAAGGCGGACGGGTCGAAAGCATCCGCCTGGCTTACGGCGGAGTGGCGGCGACTCCGGTGCGGGCCTTCGAGGCCGAGGGCGCCGTGCTGGGCCGCGTGTGGAACGAGAATACGGTGCATCGCGCCCAAGACGTGGTGGCGCGGACGCTCCGGCCGATCGACGACCATCGCGCCTCGGCCGCGTACCGGCTGGCGATGGCGCAAAGCCTGATCGAAAAATTCTGGTGGGAACAGCAGGAGGGCGCGGCGGCGTGAGCGCGGCGGGCAAGCGCGTATCGCACGAAAGCGCGCGGGCGCACGTCACCGGCGCGGCGCTTTATACCGACGACCTGTGCGGCCGTTTCCCGCGGTTGCTGCACGCCTGGCCGGTTACGGCGCCGCACGCGCACGCGCTCATTACCGAGCTCGATGTCTCACCGGCCTTAGACGTGCCCGGGGTGGTGGCCACCCTTACCGCGTCCGATGTTCCGGGCGAAAACGACACCGGTGCCAACCGCCGCGACGAACCGCTCTTTCCGGCCGAAGTGATGTATCATAGCCAGCCGGTCGCTTGGGTACTCGGGGAGGATTTGGACGCGGCCCAGCGCGGCGCCGCGCGGGTTCGGGCTGATTACCAACCGTTGCCGGCGATCGTAACTTTGCGCGACGCCGTGGCGCGGGAGAGTTTTCACTCGGGTCCGATTCGGCTGCAGCGCGGCGATGCCAATGAGGCGCTGGCGGCCAGCCCTCATTCGCTGGAGGGCGAGCTCAAAATCGGCGGCCAGGAGCATTTTTACCTGGAAACGCACGCGGCCCTCGCGTGGCTGGATGAATCGGGCGGCGTCGCGCTCCATTCTTCCACGCAGCATCCCAGCGAGACGCAGGAGGTAGTGGCGCGGGTGCTGGGCGTACCGCGAAACGCGGTCACCGTGGAGTGCCTTCGGATGGGCGGCGCGTTCGGCGGCAAGGAAGTGCAGGCGAACCCGTGGGCCGCCATCGCGGCGCTGGGCGCGCGCAAGACTGGCCGTCCGGTTCGCGTCCGCCTGACGCGCGCGCTCGATATGGCGCTCAGCGGCAAGCGGCACCCTTTCCTGGCGCGGTACCGGGTGGGGTTTGACGACGACGGCCGCCTGTTGAGCCTGTTGGCCACTTTGTATTCCGATGCCGGCTGGAGCCTCGACCTTTCCGAGCCCGTGATGGGCCGCGCGCTGTTCCACCTGGACAATGCCTATTTCCTGCCCGCCATGCGCGCCGCCGGCTACGTCTCGAAAACCCACAAGACCTCGCAGACCGCGTTTCGCGGATTCGGCGCCCCGCAGGGCATGCTGCTGGTGGAAGAAATTCTGGATCGCGTGGCGCGGCGGCTCGCGCTTGCGCCCGAGGTCGTGCGTGAGCGCAATTTCTACCGCGAGGGTCAGACCACGCACTACGGCCAGGCAGTGAAAGACGCCGGACGAATTCCGGCCATCTGGCGCCGGCTGCTAGAGTCCAGCCGTTTCGCCGCGCGGCGAGCCGAGATCGACCGGTTCAACCGCACCCATCCCCACCGCAAACGCGGGTTGGCGATCACGCCAGTGAAATTCGGCATCTCCTTCACCGCCACGGTGTTCAACCAGGGCGGCGCGCTGGTGCTGGTGTACCGCGATGGCAGCGTGCAAGTGAACCACGGCGGGACAGAGATGGGCCAGGGCTTGTTCACCAAGATCGGGCAGATTGCGGCGGATGCTCTGGGCCTGCCGCTGAATGCCATCCGATTGATGCCGACGCGCACGGATAAGGTTCCCAACACCTCCGCCAGCGCCGCATCGGCGTCGACCGACTTGAACGGCGCGGCGGTAATGGACGCCTGTGCGCGCATCCGGGAACGCCTGGCGCCGGTAGCCGCGGTGATGCTGGGTTGCGCCCCGGAGGCGGTGTGCTTTGCCGGCGGATTCGTATCGGTCAAAGGCGACGACCTCGGGCGAATCCCGTTCGGCCACGTGACCGAAGCCGCCTACCGCCAGCGCATCCCGCTGTTCGCCGAAGGCTATTACCGCACCCCGGAGATCCACTTCGACGCCAGGCTGGGGCACGGCCATCCTTTCTACTACTTCGCGTTCGGCGCGGCGGCCACCGAAGTGGAGGTGGATGGCTTCACCGGCCAATACAAGGTGCGCCGGGCGGACGTGCTGGAAGATGTTGGCGATTCGCTGTCGCCGTTGATCGATCGCGGGCAGATCGAAGGCGGTTTCGTGCAGGGGCTGGGCTGGCTCACGCTGGAAGAGTTGCTTTGGGATGGCGAAGGGCGCGTGGCCACGGCCGGTGCTTCCACCTACAAGCTGCCCTCGTGGTCGGAGCTGCCGGAAGAGTTTCACGTCGATTTTCTGGAGCGCGCTACCGAACCGGGTGTCGTTATGGGCAGTAAAGCCGTCGGCGAACCGCCGCTGATGCTGGCGATTTCGGCGCGCGAAGCTCTACGCGATGCGATTGCGGCTTACGGTCCGGGTGGCGAGATTCCACTGGCAAGCCCGCTCACGCCCGAGCGCGTATTCCGCGCCATCGAAGACCAGCGAGCCAAACTGTGCACGTTCGCGTCGCCGCCAACCAGGGTGGTTCGCGCGTGACCCTGGCCGACGCCAACACCTGCTCGCGGGAGCGGTTCGTGGAAGCTCTGGGATGTGTATTCGAAGATTCGCCGTGGGTGTCCAAACTGGCGTGGGATCGCCGTCCGTTCGCGAGCGTCGAGGTGCTGCACGCCGCCATGTGCCAGGTGGTGACCGCCGCTTCGGAGTCTCAAAAACTGGCGTTGCTGCGGGCCCATCCGGAGTTGGGCGCCCGCGCCCGCATGAGCGCCGCGTCGGCCGGCGAACAATCCGCCGCCGGCCTCGACCGCCTGACGCAGGAACAATACGACAACCTGCTGGATTGGACCGGCGAATATCGCCGCCTGTACGGCTTTCCGTTCATTTATGCCGTGAAGGGTAGCACCGTCGACGACATTATGTGTGCTTTGTCGGTAAGGCTGGACTCAACGCGGGACCACGAGCTGGCGCAGGCGCTGTGGGAAGTGAACCGAATCGCGTGGTTTCGCCTGGAACAGATTTTCGCCGCCGGATAGAGAGCGATCGGCGCAGCGCGGGAGCTCAGTTGCGCCGCGCCCGCGGCCCTAACTAACTACCTAGCCAAGGGCGTCGCCCTTGACATCCCTGCGGGATATGGAAGTCAGGAGTCAGAAGTCGAGGAAGTCAGAATGGCGCTGTGCTGCTAAGTCTGCCCTACGGCTTGATTACCTTGACCACGTAGTAACTTATTGACGGGTGAATTTCTTTGAACCAATGAGGAACACCCGCCGGAACCACGATCACGTCGCCTTTGGTCAAATGGTGATCGTCGCCGCCCTTTATTTCCGACCCTAATGACTGACCGGCGTGGTCCGGGTCAAACCGACCGCGGTTCCCCCGGTGACGAATGTCGCGTCTCCCTCGACGATGTAAATAACGTCGGTCTCTTTATCGTGCAGCTCGACTTGTCCCGGCTTGTCGCGGTGACTGCACATTACCGTCAGGTCGGGCGCCGTGACGAGTGAGCCGCCTTTGGCTAAAGCGGCGGCCACTTTATCGTGGTCCACGTAAGTGACACCAGACGAACCGTTTGCTGCAATCATCCAACTTGCCGTGACAAAAATTAATAGTGCCGTGAGCACCAGGCGAAATGTCATTTGCTTTCCTTTCCGAGATGGACGCTGCCTTAATAGCACACTGTAAGGAGCGGCGTCAACCGGTCGGATAGACATTGTGAATTCCCCTTCAGTCTACCTAAAGCAGCACTCGGCGTTCAGCACTCGGCTTTCAGCCTTCCGAACAGGAAGTTTTTCCGTTCGGGTGCGTGCCGCCCCGGCCCGCGAGCCGGCCGCTGACCGCTGATCGCTAAACTAGAGCGCACCGGCGGAGGTGATACCGAGGGACTGCAGCGCCACGGCCATTTTTTTCAATGCGATTTTGTGGATCTGCGAGATCCGGCTTTCGTTGACACCCAGCATTTCGCCGATTTCGCGCATGGTCATATCGTTGGTGTAATAAAGCATCACCACTTTCTGATAACGCTCCGGAAGGCTGCCGATGGCATCGGCGAGAGTCGATTGTAATTGCCGCTGCTCGCACATACGATCCGGTTGCCAGTCGTCTTTAGCGGCGAATTCCTGCGGCCGATCGCGTTCGGGATCGGGATTGGCGATGGAAATTAACCCCAGGCTGAGTAATTCGGTTCGAAAGTGCCGCAAGCGCTCGGTGCTGATGCCCATACCCTCCGCCAGTTCGTTCTCGTTCGGATTGCGGCCCAGCTTGCCGGTCAGGTCGTGACTGACCGCATCGATTCGCTTCTGGCGTTTGCGCATGTCACGCGAGGCCCAGTCCACCTGGCGCAGGCTGTCCAGGATGGCGCCCTTGATGCGGTGCTTGGCATAGCTTTGAAACTCCACATTTTTGGTACGGTCGTACTTCGCAACGGCATCGAACAATCCAACACGCCGGCGTGGATAAGATCGTCCAAGTCGACGTGGACGGGCAGATTCTCGTGCACCCGAATGGCAATCGCCTTCACGAGGGGCAGGTGGGCCAGCACAATCTGGTCTCGCATCTGCCGCGGGATTCGCTTTTCTTTGCGTACGGACACACCGGTAGCCTGCATGTTTGTCGGCCTCTTTCCTGTCTTTCTTTAGGACCGGCCCGAACTGGCCGTCGCAGCCTTAGAATGCAGCCTTATGACCAAATGCGATATAGGTGTAAATAAGAGATTTAGGAACTGAAACACCTTAATAAAGGGTCTCTCAAGCGGAACACGTTTCAGTTCGGAACAGGGGCGACGTTCCGGAACGGAACGGCAGCCTACGCGGCAAGAAGAGCGGGTACTAAGCGCGGCGGCGCATTTCGGCGCGGGCTTCGGCTTCGGCCGTGCGGGCGCGTTCGGTCTCCCGTTTATCGTGCAGTTTCTTGCCCCGGGCTACCGCGAATTCGCACTTGATGCGGCCGTTTTTGAGATAAATTTTGGTGGGAATCAACGACAGGCCCTTTTCCCGCGTCTCGACTTGCAGCTTGTCGATTTCCCGGCGATGGAGCAGCAGTTTGCGCTTGCGCACCGGCAGGTGGTTTTCGCGGTTGCCGTGAGAGTATTCGCTGATGTGAGCGTTGACGAGCCAAGCCTCGTTTCCCTCCACGGCGGCATAGGCCTCCTTGAGCTGGATCTTACCGCTCTTGGCCGACTTCACTTCCGTGCCGGTGAGCGCCATGCCAGCCTCAAACCGCTCCATCAGAAAGTAGTTATGCCCCGCCTGGCGGTTATCGCTGAGTATTTTGATACTGGAATTCTTATCGGCCAATTTTGTTCTCAACGTCACGGAGCGCCACCGCGTCAATCTTTTTTAGATGGCCCCGGACCGCGCAACTGCCTCTTGCCCTAGTATAGCCCGCGGGAAGGCCCCTGAAAGTGCTTTGGTGTAGAGCGAAAATGTTCCATTTCAATCGTTTAACGGCGATTCTCGCGATTCTGGCCCTGCTCGGCCCCGCCTTCCCCGCCGAAGCCAAGACCCGCAAAGGCGACCACCTGCTGGCCGAAGGACGCGCTCATGAAGCCCGGCAGGAGTATGATGCCGCCATGGACTGCTACGAGAGGGCCTTGGCCGAGGATCCGTCCGATACTAGCTATCAGATGGCCGTCGATAAGATGCGCTTCCGCGATAGCCAGGCGCACCTCGAGAGCGGTCTCAAGATGCGTGCCGCCGGACAATTGGGCAACGCCCTCCTCGAGCTTCAAAAGGCTTACGCTATCAACCCAGGGTCGGCCGTCGCGGCTCAGGAGATCGGTACTACCCAGGAAATGATCGAGCGCGAGCGCCAGCGCGTGGAAGCCACCGGTAAGGAAACCCCGCCCGCCGAGCGCGCGCTCACCCCCACCCAAGCGTTTGAGCAGCAGGAACAGAAGAAGATCGGGCGCATGCTCGACGTGCCCGAGCTCAGACCCCTCAATCCGGCGCCCATCAACCTGAAAATGAACAACAAGACCAAGGTCTTGTTCGAAACTGTCTGCAAGCTGGCCGGCATCAACCTGCTCTGGGATCCGGATTACACAGCGCCCGCGCACGACGGCTTCAATATCGAGCTGGACGATTCGACGGTGGAACAGGCCCTCGATTATCTCTCCGTGCTCACAAAATCTTATTGGAAGCCGCTCTCATCCAACGCCATCTTCATCACCAACGACAGTCAGGCCAAGCGCCGCGACTATGAAGAGCAGGTGACCAAGGTCTTTTATCTCCAAAACACCAACACCACCCAGGAACTGCAGGAAATCCTCAATGCCGTGCGCACCATCACGGATATTCAGAAACTTTTCCCTTATACCGCGCAGTATGCCATCGTGGCCCGAGGCGAAGCCGACAAAGTCGCTCTAGCCGCAAAAATCATCCACGACCTCGACAAACCCAAGGCGGAAGTGCTGGTCGATGTGCTGGTGGTCGAGGTCAGTTCCACCTACAGCCGCCAGCTTAGCGCCGCCCTGATGACGGGCGGCCTGAACATGCCCGTCAGTTTCACTGGGGGCTCCACAGTCACCGCTTCCTCCAACACCGGTTCCGGCACCGGCAGCTCGAGCACTCCCACCGGTACAACCTTGCCCCTCAGCGATCTGCACCTTTCGAGCAATCAGTGGTCCAGCACCCTCCCAAGCGGGCTGTTGCAGGCGGTCCTGAGCGACGGCAAGACGAAAATCCTGCAGGCTCCTCAGCTCCGCTCGCTCGATGGTCTCAAGGCCACGCTGAATATCGGCTCGCGCGAGCCCACGGCTACGGGCAGCTACCAGCCGGGCGTGAGCGGCGTCAGCGTGAGCCCGCTGGTCAGTACTCAGTTCCAGTACATCGATGTGGGGGTGAATGTCGGCCTGCAGCCCCGCATCCATGGGAACGGCGACGTGACCATGCACGTCACTATCGACATCTCCACCGTCGCCAGCTATGTCAGTATCGGTGGAATCAGTGAACCGGTCATCGGGCAACGTAAGGTAGAGCACGAAATCCGTATGCGGGAAGGCGAAGTGGGACTGGTCGGCGGGTTGCTCAATACCGAGGACGACAAAACCGTCTCCGGTGTCCCCGGTCTGTCTAGCATTCCTCTTCTTGGCTGGCTGTTCAAGGGCGATCAAACAACTCACAATCGCGACGAAATCATGATCGTACTGATTCCGCATATCGTCCGCCGCCCCAACATCACGGCCGACGATCTGCGCGCCATCGACGTGGGCAACACTTCGAGCGTGAAAATCCGCTACGCGGCCCAGGACGACGGCGCCGCAGCGACCGCTAAGCCGCAGGCCGAAGCGGCCGCTGGGCAGCCTGCAGCACAGCCTCCGGCGCCTTCCCCGGCTCCTTACCAACCCCAGCCCGAGAATCCGCCAGCCCCCGCGCCGGCCGTAACCGCGCCCGCGGCGCCAGCCGGTCTCATGCCGCCGGCCACCGCGCCACCCTTGTCTATGCGGCTGCCCCAGACGGGCGGTGCACCCGCCCCTCCCGAGACGCCTCCCGCAGCCGGCGGGTCGGCCCGCGTGTATTTTACGCCGGCCCAGGCGGACGTGGCGGTTGGCGCCTCCCTCAGCGTGGCTCTCAACCTTGACAATGCCACGGATGCCGCGAACGCGCCGATGTTCGTGCAATTCGACCCCAAAGTGTTGAAGCTGACCGACGTCGAGCCGGGTAACCTGATCGGCGCCGGACCGCAGGTCGTCTTCAACAAGACCATCCATAACGAGAGTGGCCAGGCCGCCATCCAACTCAGCCGCCAATCCGGTGCGCCGGCCCCATCGGCCACTTCCGGAACGCTCGTCACCCTGGTATTTCAACCGCTGGCGGCCGGCTCCGCCACGGTCACCATACCGAGCCTGGCGGTGCGGGATTCCCAGGGCAAGGTGATCGCTACGGCCAGCCCACAGTTGACCGTTACTGTGAAATGAGAATGGCCATGAAGGCACGGGATTTCCGGCGGAGGCTGGTAAACCAAGGAAAACTATGGTCTGCTCCACAAAAGGGCATGACCCTGGTCGAGCTCATCGTAGCGTTCACGATCATGCTGGTGCTCAGCACCATGGCCGTACCTCTGGCACGCGCCAAGGTCCGTGCCGAACGGGAGCGCGCGCTGCGCCGCGATCTGAGCGAGATGCGGCTTGCGATCGACAAGTACAAGGATTATTGCGATCTCGGTTACCTCGGAGCCCCCAAGGCCGGCACCAATTGCTGGCCCGAAACGCTCGAAATTCTGGTGAAAGGAGTCAAGCTTCCCGGTTCGGCGGATGGGAAGGTGATTCGATTCCTGCGCCGTATCCCTAAAGATCCGTTCACCGGCTCGACCGAGTGGGGCATGCGCAGCGATCAAGACGATCCGACCTCCACCAGTTGGGGCGCCCAGGATGTTTTCGATGTTTACACCAAGGCCGACCAGAAGGCCCCGGATGGTAGCTCCTATGCGGAGTGGTAATCAAAACCGCGGTTTCACTTTCGTCGAGCTGATGGTGGTCATCTCGATCATCCTGCTGCTCATCACCATGGCCATTCCGATTTATCAGAAGACCATCATCCGCGCCAAGGAAAGCGTGCTCCGCAGCAATCTGGTCACTCTTCGGACCGTTATCGACAATTACAGCTACGACAAAATGAAGGCTCCCCAGTCCCTGCAAGACCTGGTAAGCGAAGGCTACCTGAAAGAGGTGCCCATGGATCCGATGACCGGCTCCAACGACACCTGGAAGACCGTTATGGAGGATGCCAGCCAGGCGCTCAACCAGTCCGAGCCGGGAATCTTCGATGTGCACAGCGGTTCCGATAAGACGAGTTTGGAAGGCACCCCGTACTCGGATTGGTAAACTCTCAGCCCTCCAACCGCTCTTTCCCATCCCCTCGACTGCATCTTTTGATAAGGTGTATAGGTCATGAATGAAGACCTGGTGGGGGTGGACTTTCAACGCTTCTGGCGGCGCTTGCAGCAACTGGGGCTGAATGCGTACGAGTCGCGGTCTTATCTGGTGCTGCTCGGGCACCCGAAATTCAAGGCGCTGGAACTGGCGGCTCGGTCTCACGTACCGCGGCAGAAGATCTACGAAGTGCTCGACAGCTTGGTGGAGAAGGGATTCGCGCAAGTGGTGCAGGAGAAGACCAAGCTGTTTTCGGCGGTCGAGCCGGGCCTGGCGATTCCCGGGTTTCTCGCCAGGCGCCGGCAACTCCTCGAACAGGAATTGATGGACAGCGGCCGCACCGGCACGGCGTTAATCGACGATTTGAAAACCCTGTACTCCGAGGGCCAGGGAGGTCGCGGCACGCTGGATTTCCTGCGCATCGTCACCGAGCCGGCTCAGACCGGGGCCGAATATCGCCGCATGCTCGAGGAGGTGAAGTACGAATATCTCGAATTCTCCCGGCCGCCGTACGCCGTCGACCCGCTCGACGAAAAACTGGTAAAACAGGCTGCCTCCGGCGGCGTGGCCTGCCGCTTGTTGCTGGAGGCCGCGACCCTCGACCAGGACCATCGCCAGCGCCTCAGCGAATACGCGATGGCGGGCGTGGAAGTGCGGCTTGCCGATTCCCTGCCCATGAAGCTGGCGCTGTTCGATTCCCACAACGGGATGATTGCGCTGCTCGACCCGGTAATCTCGAGGCCCTCCTGGACGGCGGTGGTTTTCCAACACGATGGTATGGGCGAGGCGATGAAGGGCTTGTTCGAAGATCACTGGCGCCGGGGGCGAAATTTGTAGGTTGGCGGTCACAGGCTAAAGCCGGCTAAAGCCTGTGCCACCTACTTTTCGCCAAAATCCACCTGCGCGCCGTCCACTTCCTCAATGTGGACGACAAAGCGCTTGCGCTTTGCCAGTTGATCTTCGGGCACTTCAAAGCGGGCCGCCACCATGCGGTCGGCCGTGGCGTGCGGCGCCACGAAATCGCGAACCTTGAACGATTCGTTGTACTTCTCACCCAGCAGCGGCACGTTGGCGAACAGATTTCGGGCGTCCGGTTCGGATGCCGTCTGGCCCTCCGTACCGTTGCCGTTCTTGTCTTCCATGATGACCGTCACGGAGTTCGCCATGAACTTGAAATCGGCCGGATTATCGAGGCGGTAATCGATCACCACGGCGGAGCTGTGCTCGTCGAGCGGGGCCGTGCGCACTTTCAGAATCCTGCCGTGCAGATCGATATGCGAGCCGCGCTGCATGTAAAAGATGCCAGCCACGGCCAGGGCGATCACGGCTAGGCCTATCGCTATGGAAACGGCCAGAGTACGCGACATGACCGTAGATTAGCAGGTTGCGCCAGATGCGAACGCGGGGACCAGGGGGTCCACCCTACCGTTTTGCCGCATCCGCTGTTGCGGTAAGTATGCGGCATTAGGCTGAGAGCCTGAGCCACTATTGATTGAAGACGACCCTGCCTAGAGCTGGTTCACAATGTGCAGAATCTCGTCCATCGAGGCGTGCGCCGCGGCGATCGGGGCGCTGTCGAAGATGTGCGTTTCGAGACCGATCTTGTGCTTGTAGCTATCGCGTTCGAGGGCTTCGAAGATGGCCTTCCATTCCTCCTTTTCGGGGCTCTCGGGCGTCACCCCTTTAGCCTGGATGTGTATGTTTAGCAGGCGGCGCTTGGGCAGGGAGTTGTAGCCATCGGGAAATGCCGCTTCGCGGCCGTAGGCGTTGTGCGGGTTCCAGTTGCAGCCCACCCATTTGGAGGGAATCAGGTTCAGCACGGCCGCCAGCTCCGCCGCGGTGGCCACGTTCTGCGACATTTCGTTTTCGATCGGCAGGTACACTTTCTCGCGTTCGGCGGTGAGCGACATTTCGCCGATATTGTCGGCGATGCGCTGGAACTGGGAGGCGGGGTCCGCCACGCGGCTGCCGGTGAAGACACGCACTTTGTCGCAACCCATGATCTGGGCGCAGCGCATGGCTTTCGAGAGATCTTCCATGCGGCTGTCCCAGCGGGCCTTTTCCAAAGCCAGTCGCTTTTGGCGCGCGTCCGGCTCCTCCGGCGTCTTTCGTGCCGGTTCCATGCCGGGCCAGGCAAACTTCAGCAGGCTGGTATTCACGAAGCTGACCTTGAGACCTTCGTTGGCGAAACGCACCGCGTCCACCTTGATTTCCGGCTCGGTGAGCAAGAAATACTCTTTCCTCGACCCCGGGTGGTTGCGGATCTCCACGAACTTCAGTCCATACTGGTGAGCGAAGGCTATGGAATCGTCGGTGCTGCGGCCGATCTCGTCGGTGATGGCGCTGATCGAAAACTTGTCGATGTGTGTACGTGCCCACGCCCGCGTGGCGCACAGGGCGCCCGCAGCTATCAGTTCCCGGCGTGTCATGGAGCGATTGTAGTAAATATGAAGCGAACCTGCGGAACCGGCCGGGTGATGGAAGCGGTGGAAGGCGATATTACGCGCATCGCCGTGGATGCCATTGTGAATGCGGCCAATTCGGCCCTGGCGGGCGGCGCAGGCGTGGATGGCGCCATCCACCGAGCCGGCGGAAGGGAAATCATGCGTGAGCTCGATGAGATTCGGCGCGCGAGCGGCGGCTGTCCGACCGGCTCCGCCGTGGCGACCGGCGCGGGCCGTTTGCCGGCGCGGTTCGTTTTCCACGCCGTGGGCCCGGTTTACCGCGGCGCCCAACACGGCGAGCCCGAGCTGCTGGCATCCTGCTACCGCACCTGTCTCGCCCTGGCCGAAGAGCGCGGCGTGGAGAGCGTCAGCTTCCCTGCCATCAGCACCGGCATTTATGGTTACCCCATCGAGGAAGCGGCGGAAATCGCCGTGCGGGAGGTGAAGGCGCATCTGGAGAAGACCGATTGCAAAGTGCGGCGGGTGGTTTTCGTGCTGTTCGATCACGAAGCTTACCAGGTATACGCGCGGCTTCTGAGGCAGTTACCTTCAATCCAATCGGAATAGGACCGCCAGCAGATACTATCTTCCCGATTCAGGCCGCCGGCTACTTGGACCCGAAAGCGCCGGCATTCATGCCAATGTAACCGGCCCGGGCGCTTTTTCGGAGCCGCGACAGCCACGACTCAACGGCCCGGGGTTGCCGGGGGCATGCCGGCCGGCGAACCTTAGAAAAACGGGTTAGTCCCATCGGCTATTACACTACCCAAAAAAGGTCTATTGTCATCGTGAACTGACCATTGTATTGTTCCAATGAGGTGGCTAGCCGTGTCCCTGCGATGGTTATTTCGCCCAAGACCGAACTGCGGCGCCCTCGCCCTTTCAGGTGAAGGACGCGGTCAACCAACCGGCCCGGGCTCGTATGACAGCTAGTATTAGGACTAATAATATGAACAACTTACGCCGAATATTCTCCGTCTTTAAGCCACTCAACTTGGTGTCTACGCACGCCGGCGCAAGTCTCAATTGCAGCACCTCAGCTATGAGAGTCACCTCCCGTCGAAGTTTGACAATGGGCCTGGCGCTGATGGCTTTCGCCGCATTGCTTGCCGCGCCTGCTGCTTGCCAAGTGACATACCTAGTCACAGTCCAGACCCCCGCCCCGTATACCGGCACGACGGGGTTCGTGGAGATGCAGTTCAATCCGGGGGGTATTGTCACCCCGGCGACGGCGCAGATAATCAACTTCAACCCGGATGGGGGCATGATCGACGGCTTGGTCACCACAGCCCCCAGCTCGACTGCGGGTGCCGTCACCGGCCAACTGCCAGGCACTGTGACATTCTCAAGCACCACTTTGAACACTTATAACGATTACTTCCAGCAGTTTACGTACGGAACGCAATTCACGTTCGAATTGGTGCTGAGCGGCCCGGCCATCACCTCGCCCGGGGGGTTATCGGCCGATAACTCATTCTACCTTACGTTGTGGGACAACCTGGGGAATCTGATCCTGACCAACAATACCTGCAGTACCTGTATTCCGGCGGTGGCCGAAGTGGACATCCTCGGGAACGGCACAGTCGTTACGACCCCGTTTCCGAATGCAGGCGGCGGACCGTCGGTGGTGACCTTCTCGCTGCCCACTGCGGCGCTGGACGGGCCCGTCCAAGTCCGCTATGCGGGCAACCTTGGTAGCGGCGAGTCGTATATTGACATCTTGAACGACGGCTACAACGGAGATCCACTTTTCGGTCCAGGGTCCGGCAGTGGCGGTAACATCTGCGTGAATGTATATGCGTTCGATGCTAAAGACGAGCAGCTATTGTCGTGTTGCTCCTGTCCGGTAACGCCCAATGGAGCGGTTCATCTTGGGGTGAACGAGGATCTGCTTGCCGCGACCTCTACTGGTGCTAAGCCAACGTCGGCGACGGTGAAACTGATTTCCACGCTGGCGGGCACGGGCGGGACCGGTACCTCTTGTAACGGCAGCGCCGCAACGGTGACGGCAGCCGGTTTGGTTCCCGGAATGGCGGCCTGGGGTACGACCCTCCATTCGGCGAACGGTCCAGGAGTCTTCGTGACTACGCAGACACCGTTTGTGCCGGTTGGGGCGGGGACCGACGACATCAACAGCCTTGATTTCCGGTGCGGGATGATTATGGGCAACGGCAGCAATTACGGCATCTGCGGGCCCTGCGAGGCCGGCACACTGGGAGCCGCGAAGATGTAGCTGCCGCGACTGGGCGGATTCTCACCTCACCAAGAACGAGCGATTCGTTGCCGCCCCCGCGGACCCTGGCTCCGCTCCAAAGCCGATGCAGTTCGCGAAGGGGTTATATCGGCGCGAGTTCCAGTTCCCCGTCCCGGTAAGCCTCGAGGTAATTCGTACAGCCCGGGTCGCGGCCCAATAACATGTCCAGAGCAAGCTGGTAGGATCGCGATTGTTTGCCGGCCAGAAAGATGCGGTTCAGGTTGCTGGCGACCGGGTCCACGATGCCGCTGTCGGCTCCCGCTTCGACGGCAAGGTTGATGAAGACTTCATTGATCAATTTCCGGCAGGGCATACCGAAAGAGACGTTGCTGAGGCCGCCCGTCAGATGGATGCGCTCTCCGTAGTTTGCTCGCAGTTGCCGAAACGCATCCAGGCAGTGAATCACGAACTGGTCGTTCACGGAGATGGGAAACACCAGCGTATCGACGTACATACGCTCCAGCGGAATGCCTTTGGCCAGTGCTCGCTCAACCACCTGCGAAGCATGATCGACGCGCTCGGCGGCGTTCTGGGGCATGCCGCTCGCGCCGGCGGCGGTGATCACCACGGGGAGTTCATAATGTTTGGCGATATCGAGCGCGTCGAGCCGCTCGAGAGAGGCGGAGTTGAGCAGAGGCTTTCCCTGGATTCCCCGGCAGGCTTCAATGCCGGTCAACAGAATCTCCAGGTTAGAGGAATCGATCGACAGGGGGACCGATGACAGGGGCTCTACGGCGCGGACCAGCCAGGCAATCGCCGCCTTTTGCTCGTCGCGGTTCCACGACAATTCATCCACATTGAGGTCCAGGAAATCGGCGCCGGCCCGGATTTGTTTCCCGGCGAGAGTCCGCAAATAGATCTCCGCTTCGCCGGCGGCGGGTCCCGCACCGCACATCCCCATGCGGACGGCGATCATGACGTGCTTGACTTTCCCCTCCTGATAATCCTGACGGCTTTTGAATTCCTCGGGAATATTTAGATAACGCGGCTCGCCGGCGGAGGTGACATAGCGAACCGCTTCCTCGCCGCTCGGGGACATGACCACCAGTTTTCCTTCGCGCAGGACGACCCGCGTCGTGTGGATGTTCTCGCCGATGACATAGAACGGACGATTCAGACCTTGTGGATTCATGATGAACTCGAATTCTTGCCGCGATGATCCCGGCCCAGAAAAGCGTTCGCCCAGCCGCTGGTTCCTTGGAGCGCGCCGTCTTTGTAAACCACCGGCCCCTCGAGCATCTGCTCTTCCTCTCCGTAAGCTTTGAGGCGATTGTAAGCTCGCGCCCAGATGCATTCCTTGTCGCCCACCTCGCAACGGCCCTGGTGTGTGCCGCCGCAAGGGCCATTGCGCTGGTTCTTGGCGCACTGGGATTCAGGGCACAGATAAGCGATTTCAGGCAAAGAACAATCGCCGCAATCGCGGCAGTCGAACGAGAGCATCTTCAGAGCGTGCTCCGCGCCATGAAGAGCACGCGCCAGGTTGGGGGAGCGCTCGACGATCTGGTAAAGGGCTCGCCCCGCGCGAAAGCCGGCCCGGCCCTCCTCGAATGCAAGACGATGGATGAGCCGGTTGGCTCGGTAAGAAAGAGGAGCGCCTGGAGGATGCGCCTTCGACCGGAGGTACTCGCGATTGACCTCCGGCGAGCACAAGCCGGTCGCCGGATCGGCCTCGAAATAGTAAAACTCGCCAGGCTGGAAAAAGTGAAACTCGCGCGCGAAATCGCGCCAATCGTCCGGTGCGAAGGAATCCAGGACATGAAAGAGCTTTTCGTAGTCTTCCAAACCGAGATGGCCTCCCAAGTAGATGCCGCGATACCCGAGGCCGCGCGCGATGGCGCACTGCTTGGCGGCAAATTCCAGAAAAAAGCTGCGGCCGCGGTCTGGAGAAGCGGCACGCTTTTCCGCCTGGGCCAGCAGTTCGTCCGTGACGGTGACACCCGGGATTTTTCCCGCGTGGAAGTGGCGCGCCGCCGGTGCGCTTAGGATAAAAACATTGGCTATCACCGGGACGTGAAGACCGTTCGACGCCATGTACTGGAGCAACTCGTCCATCTTCCGGGAGTCGTAGCCGATCTGATTGATGACGAACCGGGCGCCGGTTTGAATCTTCTTGGCCAGCTTGAAATATTGCGGCATGACCTCGGATTCCAGCCGCTTATAATTTGAGACCACGGCGCCGGGGAAAAAATTGCCGCCCGGGATTTCGGAGAGAAGCTTCAGCAGCCCCACCGAATCGGTATCGAACACCGGCGACGCCTGGCCTTTATAACCGGCGGCGGGATAATCGCCGGTGAGGGCCAGGACATTGCGAAAGCCCTCGCTGGCGAGCATCAGGCACCGGCTCATGATCGCATTCCGGTTCCAGTCCTTACATGACAAATGGATAATGACTTCCTGGCCACGGTACATGAGATCGGTTCCCATCGTGTCCGCGCTCAGCATGGGGTGGCCGCCCGGATTGTCGGTGATGCTGATCGCGTGGAAACGGGGATGTTCCGCAAGGGAACGGGCCAGTACCAGGATCTTACTGCCGCTAAGGTCGGTAATCAGGCCGCGGGAGGTGGTGAGCTCGGCGATGGTGACGAAGGTCTGGCCGCACTCGAGAAGATTGCGAAGAGGATGTTTAGTCCACGCGGTGGCAGCCACGGATTGCGCCACAAAATCTCCTGCGCCAAGACTCAGGATCTGCCTGGGGCCGCTGGCGCGCAGCCGCCGGCAAATTAGTACAGGTCTCGAACAAAAATAACACTCTTTCAGTTGGAGGTCAAGGCTAGCGGGAGTTTACTGCCAACTCCAGATTCGTAGCCCGCACCTCCGGATAACCTACTGAAAAGTCACCACTTGTCACCGCTCTTGCGGTTCACTTGTTGTATTACCCTATTTGAGGCCT
>JBEKYD010000144.1:0-18747 GCA_049511335.1 Bryobacteraceae bacterium
GCGCGGCTCGACCCGGTCTCGGTGAAGGTTGCTAATGCCGACTTGCCATTGCCCAACAGCGGAACTCAATGGGTGGGCAACGCGCCTCAGAACCTGGATGACCACCAATACCTGGGCAAACTCGACCAGTTATTTGGCGGTAACAATCACTTCAGCGCCCGATATTACTACGATGAAGACGATTTTCAGCGGCCGATGAGCGCCCCTTCGGGTTTTTTCGCCGAAAACTCCTATCTCAACCAGACCGCGACGGTGGAAGACACGCAGATATTCAGCCCCACCTTAACGGCGGCGTTTTACGCGAGCTTCAACCGCAACGCGCGCACGCAGGTGCCGGAAGCCCCGGGGATGCAATCTCTACAGGACTTCGGCCAACAGGTTCCGTTGGGCACCTCCGTCCCGATTTTCCCGGGCATCCGCTGCAACATTTACGGCGATGTCAACATCTTTTCCGGCGGAGCTCTCAGGCAGGATCCAACGTCGTTCTATTATAAGGCTTCGGTTGCGAAGATTTGGGGACAACACACAATTAGTGCCGGGGTCGAGTTCGAACGGTCGCGCATCGACGTGAACGATTATTCCTATACCCCCGGCGACAACACATTCGTGGGACAGTTTAGCGGAAACGTGATTTCGGATTTCTATCTCGGCGCCGAATATCAGTTTTACCAAGATAATGGGCGGCGGCTCAGTCTTCGGGAGGACCGGCCCGATCTGTTCGTGCAGGACGACTGGAAGGTGAGCCACCGGTTCACTCTCAACCTCGGCCTGCGCTGGGAACCTTGGTTGGCGCCCGACGATCTCAACAACGCACTGGTGGCCTATGTGCCGGGAGCCCAATCCAAGATTGCTCCCAACGCGCCTTTGGGGCTGCTCTTTCCCGGCGACTCTGGCGTCCAAAGTTCGGTTTTCAAGCACGACTGGAAGGACTTCGCGCCGCGCGTCGGCTTTGCCTACAACGTAGGCTCCGCAACCGTGATTCGCGGCGCCTATGGAATCTTCTATAGCTTCCCCGGCGGACTCCTGTACCAGCGCACGGATGCCACCCAACCTACGGATCTTTACCTGAGCATTCCGGGACCGCCCAGCTTCGACAATCCTTACCAGGGCTTTTCCGGCGGTGACCCGTTCCCCCGTCCGCACATGCTACCCAGCCAGTTCGCAAACTACCAATTCATTCTTCCGCTCTCCGGCGGCGTCCTCGATCCTTCGTCCAAGGTCGGGTACACGCAGAATTGGAACCTTACGCTAGAGCGTCAACTGCGGAAAGACCTGGCCATCTCGGTTGCCTATGTGGGCAATCACGGCGTGGATATCATGGCCTCACGGCAGATGAATCCGGCTTTGTACTATCCCGGCGCCACGGTTGCGGCGGAAACCAGTCACCGGCTGTATCCAGGGCTGGGAGCGGTCGAGGTAGCCAGTTCGTTCGTGTATGCCGAATACAACGCCCTTCAGGTCAACGTCACCAAACGGACTAACAAGGGACTCACGCTGCTGAGCAACTTTGTCTGGTCCAAGACCATCGACAATACTTCGACTTCCGACGCCGGAGATATCGGTCCGCCGGATCCGTTCAACTTCAGAAGCGCCCGAGGCCCGGCTGACTTCGATCAAGAGTACCGGTTCACCCTCTCGGCCGTCTATAACACTCCGCATATTGCGGTCGAGGGCGTCAAGAGTGTGCTGCTGAACAACTGGCAGATTAATACCATCGCAAGCCTCGACAGCGGTCTGCCTTTCACCATCCTCAGCGGACAAGATCGCTCCTTCTCCGGCATCGGCAACGACTACGCCGACGAAGTGGGCAATGCGGCCCGGCCCGCGGGAGTAAATCAATTGCAGGAATACTTCAACACCGCGGCTTATCAACTCAACGCCATTGGCACATTCGGGAACGGGGGACGGAACAACCTGCGCGGTCCCGTGTTTTTCGATGTCGATATGTCCATCTTCAAGAACTTTCCCTTGAAGGAAAAGCGGTACATACAGTTTCGCGCGGAATCGTTCAATACCGAGAACCGGCCGAATTTCCAAAACCCAACGGCGAACCTCTCATCAGGCACCTTTGGCAGGATCACCGCCGCCTACGATCCCCGCGTACTGCAGTTCGCATTGAAGTTGTTCTTCTGAGTACCGCAGTTCGGTCCGAGACCGATGTTCCGGGTTCGGTCTCGGGCCGGTTCATAACTAGTATGCAGGCAGTCCCCTTCTCAGAAGTGGACTGCCTGCAACCGGGCTAAAGAAAATGCTAAACGACGATCGAGATGTGCGGCAGTTTCTGGAAGACGGATATGTCTTCGTGCCGAACTTACTGAGCAAGGAAGAGGTTGCTGTAATCATGCAAGCCGCCAAGCAGGATGCGGCAATCGAGGAATTCGCCTTCGCCATCGACGACGCCGGTGGGAAGAAAACGAAGCTGGCCGTTTGGAATCATCCGGGCGACGATATATACGGAATGATTTCGCGTTCTCGCCGCATCGTGGACCGGATGGAGCGCTATCTGGGCGGTGAAGTGTACCATTACCACTCCAAGATGATGCTGAAGGAACCGCGCGTGGGCGGCGCCTGGGAATGGCATCAGGACTACGGGTATTGGTACAACAACGGCTGCCTCTTCCCTTACATGGCAAGTTGTTGGATTGCTTTGGACCGGGCGACAAAGGAAAATGGGTGCATGCAGGTGGTGAGAGGATCGCGCCATATGGGCCGTATCGAACACGGAAAATTCGGCGGACAGACTTGTGCGGATCCCGAACGCGTGGAAGCCGCCCTCAAACGGCTGGAACTGGTGTACTGCGAGATGGAACCCGGAACCGGGCTGTTTTTTCACTCGAACGTACTGCATTGCTCGGGCCCGAACACAAGCGCGAATCCGCGCTGGTCGCTGATCTGCTGTTACAACGCGGCCCGCAACGATCCATATAAAGAATCCCAGCACCCGTGCTACACGCCGCTATCGAAGGTTGCCGACGACGCGATTTTGCAGGCGGGCAGCCGGCTGCTTACCGGCAATACCAGCTTTTTAGACCGGCGCAGCCCATCGCAATAGAGCCGCGTTCGCCGAGCCCGGGGCACTTATCTCATGGCAGCCGCGACACAAATGGACAAAGCGGATTCCATCGGCATGCCGCCACCCTGGCGCCAGGTCAGATGGTGGGTGCTGGCCCTGCTCCTTCTGGCGACCATCATTAATTTTGTCGACCGGCAGAGCCTGTCGGTAGTCGCCCCGGTTCTTCGTGAGTCGTTTCATCTCAGCAACACGCAATACGGCACCATGGTGGCGTTCTTTCAGTTCGGCCTGATGAGCGGTGAGTTTCCGGTGGGTTGGCTGATGGACCGGATGGGAGTTCGGTTCGGTCTGTCTCTCTCGGTTATCTGGTGGTCGCTAGCAGAGACGCTACACACCTTCGCCCGTACCTTCGGTCAGTTTTGTGGATTGCGGTTCTGCCTGGGGTCCGGCGAATGCGGCAACTTCTCCGGGGGCGTCAAGGTGGTGTCGCAATGGTTCCCGGTCCGCGAGCGCGCCCTGGCCGTCGGTGTTTTCAACGGCGGCTCCATGCTGGGCTCGATCCTCGCCCCGCCGCTGCTGGTTTTCATTACGCTCAAGTTCGGCTGGCACGCGGCCTTTCTTTTGCCCGGCGCCATGGGTTTTGCGTGGGTGCTTGCTTGGCGCGCCGGCTACTACCCCCCGGAGAAACACCCGCGGCTGACGGCGGCTGAGAAAGCCTACATCGAGTCCGACCACGAACAGAATTCGGGGCCGCGGCCGTCGAATCGGAAGCTGCTCAGGCTGAAGGCGACCTGGGCCCTGATGCTGTGCCGCGCCATCGCTGGACCCGTGGTAGCGTTCTATATATTCTGGTTGCCTGAGTATCTGTACCGGGTACGCGGCCTGAGTCTGGCCTCGATCGGTATGTTCGCCTGGTTGCCCTTCCTGTTTGGCGCCATCGGCAGCGTGGGCGGTGGATGGTGGAGTAAGCGGCTTCTGCGCGGTCGCGTCAGTGTGACCAAGACACGGGCCATTACCATGGGCGCCGGAGCCGTCTGCTGCCTTTGCAGCGTGGCCGCATCCGCCGCCGGCCACTGGGCTGTCGCAATGGCGTGGATCTGCGTGGTCCTCATGGGCCACACATGTTTTGCGGCAAATATGTTTGCCGTCATATCCGATCTGTATCCGGAAAACGCCGTGGGCCGGGTCACTGCCTTGACCGGCATCGCCAACGGTCTCACCGGAATGCTATTTCCGTTGCTTACCGGATACCTGGTCGACAAGATCTCCTATGCGCCGGTGTTCTTGCTCGCCAGCTTTATGCCCTTGGCGGCGTGCGGCGTATTGTGGATCATGGTTCCACGGTTGTACAAACTCGCGTTGGATTGATGCGTAACGGTTGTAAGTGAGGTGTGAAGATGATTGAGAATTCGCGAAGAGCTTTTCTGCTAGCTGGAGGTGCGTCGCTCATGCTCGCCCAATCTCGTCCTAAGTTGAAGGTAGCCGTTATCGGAACCGGACATCGCGCTTGGATTCTGCTCTACGTCATGCGGCAGATTCCGGATATCGAGGTGGTCGCGCTGGCCGACCCCACCCCCAAGTTTCTCGCGCAGGGCCTCAGAATGGCCGGTGGCGAGGTTCGGACGTACCCCGATCACGAGAAACTGTTCGCCGCGGAAAAGGATCTGGACGCCGCCGTCGTCATCACTCCCGGCCTGCTGCATGCGCCCGTGGTTATCGCCGCATTCGGGCGCGGCCTCAACGTATTTTGCGAGAAGCCGATGGCCACTACCGTGGACGACGCCAACCGCATGATCGCCGCCGGCAAAAAGGCCGGCAAACTTCTGCAGGTCGATCTGCAGATGCGCTACGATCCCGTCTACGGACGGCTGCACCAACTTGTGAAAGAGGGGCGCATCGGAACGCTGCAATATGCCAGCGGCTTTTTGTATCGCAACGATTGGAATCCGGAGAGTTGGAAAACGCCGGACAGGAACGGCACGCCGACGGTCTGGCGCATGCTGCGCAACTGGACCGGCTCCAGCATTATCGAAGACGGCATCCACGAGCTCGATGTGCTCAACTGGACCATCGACAGCCGGGCCGATCGCGTCTACGCCACCGGCGGCAACAACGTGTATAAGAACCGGGAGACCATCGACCACGCCGCCATCGCCATCGACTACGCCAATGGCGTGAAGCTGGAGTTCGGCTATTCGCTGTTCGGCTTGGGCCGCGACGAGGAGATGTACCTGATCGGCACCGAAGGGGTCCTGAAAACCGACAAGGGCGCTATCGTCCTCCAGAGGAAAGGGGCTGCGCCGGAGAAGATCGAAATCCACGATTTCGAACAGCGCACCGGGGGCAACCCGGCGGGCGCGCCCGAAAATCCCTCGAACCTGCGCAGCCTGGCGTCGTTCGTTGAGGCGTTGCAGAAGCAGCAGACTCCGATGAACACCGGAGAAGTCGGCAAGGAAGCGATCAAAATCGGACTGCTGGCGCAGAAGAGCATCGACGAAGGCCGTCCGGTAACCTTGAAAGATCTGCCGTCCTAGAAATTCTCGCGGAATAATTCGCCCGGCAGATCGAAACTCGCCGCAGTTCGGTTCCACGCCACCTGCACTCGACCGATGTGGGATGCGGCATCTTCGCCTGGAGTAGCAATTGACAAGCCAAGAGCGCGTATATACGACCCTGAACCACAAAGAGCCCGACCGCGTGCCGATCGATTTCGGCGGCACCAACGTGACCGGCATGCATGTGAGCTGCGTCGCCGCGCTGCGCGAGCACTATGGGCTCGAACGCCACCCGGTGACAGTGCATGAGCCGCACCAGATGCTGGGGTGGATTGAAAACGATCTGAAAGACGCGCTTGGCATCGACGTGCAGGCGATGTTTCCGCGCGCGACGTTGTTCGGGTTCGCCAACGAGAACTGGAAGCCGTGGCGCATGCCGGACGGTCTGGAAGTGTTGGTTCCCGGCAATTTCCAAACCTCGATTGGCGAGGACGGCGCCATTCTGGTTTACCCGGATGGCGATACCAGCGTCCCGCCGAGCGGGCGCATGCCCAGCAACGGATATTTTTTCGATGCGATTGTCCGGCAGCCGCCGCTCGACGAAGATCATCTCAATCCGGAAGACAATCTGGAAGAGTTTCAGCCTGTGTCGAACGGCGATGTGAGTCACTTCGCGAAGGCGACCGCGGACGCGGCCGCCACTGGCCGCGCCGTGACCGCCGGGGTTCGCGGCACAGCGTTCGGTGATGTCGCCCTGGTACCCGCGCCATGGCTCAAGCATCCCAAAGGCATTCGGGATATCACCGAGTGGTATGTCTCGACCCGCAGCCGCCGGAGTTATATCCACGCGATTTTCGACAAACAGTGCGATATCGCCATCGAGAACCTCGGCCGCATCGCACCCGTGGTGGACGGAAACCTGGACGTTTTGTTCACATGCGGCGCCGATTTCGGCACGCAGACATCGAGCTTCTGCTCCGTGCCTACGTTCCGCGAATTGTGGTTCCCATATTACAAGCGCCTGAACGATTGGATCCATCGCCATACCGGCTGGAAGGTTCTCAAGCATTCCTGCGGGTCTGTGGCGCGCTTCTATGACTCGTTTAGCGAGGCGGGCATCGATGCCATTAATCCCGTGCAATGCTCCGCCGCCGGAATGGATCCAAAGGAGTTGAAAACCAAATACGGCGATCGCCTGGTGTTTTGGGGCGGAGGTGTGGATACGCAAAACACGCTGCCGTTCGCCACCCCGGCCCAAGTGCGCGAAGAGGTGCTGCAGCGATGCGAGATTTTCGCGCCCGGCGGCGGCTTCGTGTTCAATACTATTCACAATGTCCAGGCAGGGACGCCGGTGGAGAATATCGTCGCCATGCTGGACGCGGTGCATGAATTCAACGGACGGAAGTAACTTTATGACAGACCTGCACAAATTATATGACGCGGTTTTGGCCGGTGACGCAAAAACTTCGCTCGCCGTCACCGAACAGGCGCTGGCCGAGGGATTCGCACCCATGGACCTGATCACAAAGTATATGGTGCCTGCCATGGACGAGGTCGGGCGGCTGTTCGAATCGGAGGAGTATTTCGTTCCCGAACTGCTGTTGGCCGCGCGCGCGATGAAAGCGTCGCTGAATATCTTGCGGCCTCTGCTGGTAGGCAGTGGGGTGGAGCTCGCCGGGCGCGTCGTGATCGGCACGGTCAAGGGCGATCTGCACGATATCGGCAAGAATTTAGTGGCGTCCATGCTGGAGGGCGGCGGCTTTAAGGTGATCGATCTCGGCACCGACGTGCCGGCGGAGAAGTTCGTGGAAGCCGTGCGATCGAGCGGCGCGCGGATCGTCTGTCTGTCGGCCCTGCTCACCGTGACCATGCCGGCGATGAAGACAACGGTCGAGGCATTTCGCGAGGCAGGGGTGCGCCAGAACGTGCGCATCTTCGTGGGCGGCGCCCCGGTGACGCGTCACTTTGCTGAAGAGATCGGCGCCGACGGGTATGGCGAAAGCGCCAGCGCCGCTGTGTCGCTTGCGCGCTCCGTGCCGATGGCGAGGCTTTGACTATGGCGCCCGGAACGTATTCCTCGCTGAGCGTGACGTGCGCCGATGCGTTGCTGTACGGCGTCGCGCCCCGGCCCGTGGCCTGCGGATTCGACCTCGTGATCGGCGGTGGCGCCGTTTTCCCGGAAGTGAATTTTACGCTTCCTGCCATTACGATATCCCAGGCAAACTGGCCGGAGATCCTGAAGCACTACGAAGAGATGGCGACGGCAATCCTGAAGCGCGCCGTGTCGCTCCAGGTTCCCGGCATCGTGCTGGAATTTGAGCTGCTGCCGGCCATGACCGATCGGCCGGAGTGGGGCGCGGAGATCACGGCGCTGCTGCGCCGCCACCTGGAGAAGGCCCACGCTCGCCACGGCTTGAAATCGGCATTGCGGGTTACACCCACGGACATACGCGACCAGGCGAAGCCGCCGGAGCTCCGCGGCGGCCCGGCTTGGGACAGGCTGCGGCGGTCCTGCGACTTGTGCATCGCCGCCGGCGCCGACATTCTGTCGATTGAATCCGTCGGCGGCAAGGAGGTTCACGATCAGGCTCTGATGTACGGGGATGTGCGGGGATGCATCTTCGCTCTGGGCGTTCTGGCTCCTCCCGACACAGGATGGCTGTGGGATCAAATGGCAGCGTCGTGCCAAGGCACGCGCTGTGTCCCCGGCGGCGACAGCGCTTGCGGGTTCGCCAATACGGCCATGCAGCTCGCCCATCAGAAAATGTTGCCGGAAGTGCTCGCCGCCGTGATCCGCGCCGCCAGTGCGGTACGTAGTCTCGCCGCTTTCGAGCACGGCGCGGTGGGTCCATCCAAGGATTGCGCCTACGAAGGCCCGGTGATCAAGGCGATTACCGGCTGCCCCATCTCCATGGAAGGCAAATCGGCCGCTTGTGCGCACTTCAGCCCGATAGGAAACATTGCCGCCGCGGTCTGCGATCTGTGGAGCAATGAGTCTGTGCAAAACGTCCGCCTGTTGTCCGGCAACGCGCCGGAAGCTTTCGCCGAACTGCTGGCTTATGACTGCCGGCTGATGAATACCGCGGCCGCCCGCGGCGGGGCGAAGTCGATGCGAGACTGGCTGTCGGCTTCGGATGCAGACCTGAGCCCGCAGGCCGCGGTGCTCACGCCTTCCGCTACGATTCAAATCGCCAAGGCGATTGTCGAGACCTCCGGGACGCTCCGGCGGACCGTAGCCGCGGCGCAGACAGCGACGCAAATCATCCGCGGCGCCAACAAGCAAGATGGTCTCCGGCTGTCGGCAAAGGAATCCACTTGGCTCGACCGGATCGAAAGGGAACTGGCAGAGATTCCGGATGATGAAGAAGCTTTACTGGATTGGGCGCAAACCGCGTACCCTGGAGTGTTCAGACCGGAGAGCTACGGGTTAGTGAGTGTACTCGCCTAGAAGTAACCGGCCGCAGTCTTAATTGCGACACGGAGTACTAATCTAAACGATGACGTATTCAGCAACCGCTCCTTGACGGTCGCGGCTCTGACTCGCGGCTCTTTCGCAAACTCGAGCAGGTTGGCATCAGGATCGAATGTTCCAGTCAGAGCCGCGACCGTCAGGGAGCGGTTGCCCTAAGCCGCCGGCAGTCCGGCCCCAGCCGCATCCGCGGGCTGTAGCTGCTGAATCGCCTGGTAGAGTGGCTTCAGACGCCGGTACATTTTCCGATAGACATTCTTGTATAACTCGTTGTAGAGCGCGTGCGTCCGCCGATCTGGGTCGAACGTTCCGCCCAGGCGGGTCATTTCGCTTACCGCGGTCGCAAAGTCGGGGTGCAGCCCGAGCCCCACGGCCGTGTCGATCGCGGCGCCCAGTCCGGACGCTTCGTACAGGTGCGGCCGTGAAGCCGGTAGGCCGAAGACATCCGCGGTCAACTGCATCGCCGCGTCGCTCTGGCTGCCGCCGCCCGCCACACGCAGCTCCGCGATCGGCATGCCGCCGCGCCGCGCGATCCGTTCCGACCCTTCCCGCAAGGCATAGGCTATTCCTTCCAGTATCGACCGATACACGTGGGCGCGCGTGTGTACATCGCTGAACCCGATGATGGCGCCCCTCGCCTCGGGCCCCGGCACCCTGACTCCCGGCGTCCAGTAAGGCTGGAGGAACAATCCGTCGCAACCCGGTTTTACAGAGCGCACCAGTTCGTCGAACAACTGCTCGGGCGTGACACCGCGCTCGGCGGCGAGTTGTTGTTCGCGCAACCCGAACTCTTGTTTGAACCAGCTCACCATCCAGTAACCTCTGGATACCCTGACCTCCAGGTTATAGGCATCGGGCACCGCCGATGGGTAAGGCGGAATCAATGGGATCACCTCGAGATACCGGCGGTGGGTGACATTGATCGTGGCCGTAGTCCCGTAGCTTAAACATCCGATTTCGGGACCGAGCGCTCCGGCCCCAATCGCCTCGCAAGCCTTATCAGCGGCGGCGGCAATGACGGGCAAACCAGCGGGGATGCCGGTAGCCTCGGCCGCCACGCGCGTGATTTCGCCGAGGGGTTGGGCCGGAGGGACGAGATCGGGAAGCCGGGACCGGTTCAAAGACAGCGCCTGCCATTTCCAATCGCGGTCCTCCGCCCATCGCTTCCGTTTGTAGTCGAACGGCAGATAGCCGACCTGGCAGCCGGTCGAGTCGGAATAAGTGCCGGTCAGCCGGTAAGTCAGATAGCCGGAAAGCAACAGGTACTTATAAGTTCGCTTCCAAATGTCCGGCTGGTAAGTGCGAATCCAGTTGCTCTCGGCTTCCGCGCGCAAGTAGGCCACGGTCGATGTCACGCCAGTCAACCGGAACAAGAACCCCCATCGCCCGCCCACACGCGGCAATCCTTCCGTTTGCCGCTGATCCAGCCACAGGATGGCGGGTCGCAGCGGTTTTCCGCCCGCATCGAGGTTGATCATCGTACCTCTCTGCGTGGTGAGACCGACGCCCGCAATCGCATCTCGCGAGACGCCAGGCAGGGACCACAATTGCCGGCACGCCGTGCACACCGCTTGCCAGTACACTTCCGGATCTTGCTCGGCCAGGCCCGGCGCGACCGAAAAGTACGGCTGCATAGGCGCCCGGCCCTTGGCGATCAGGTTCCCTTTCGGATCGAAGATGAGCGCGCGGACGCTCTGGGTGCCGTTGTCGATCGCCAGCAGATGGTCGCGAGACATCACCGGCCACCGAGACAGTAACACTGTTGCCGCAAGCGCCAGTAAATATCCCATTCCGCCTGCCAGCGTGCGTCATCCCAGCCGAGCTCCGGTTGAACGACGGCCCGGATCTGATTCGCCAAGGGCAGTCCGCCCTGCGGAGCCAGAATGCCCAATCGTACGCGCCGCAGTAATAAATCGTCCAGATGCACGACGCCTTCGGCCCGGGCTGCCCAACGTAACTCCGCCCACAGCGCGGGCGTCGCTCCGATCGTTGTCAATTCGCCGTCGCGCGCTGCCGCGACTAACTCGCCCGCTTCCACTCCGTAGCGTCCGGCGAGGCGTGTCCGAGTGACCGGATCGAGACCGCCCAAAATCTCCGCGGCGGCGGAATCCAGCACGCGTTCGCCCCGGCGGAACTTGGTTCCGCCGGGGAGCCTCCTCCGTACCGAACGCAAGGCTTCGACCGCCATGACACGGAACGTCGTTAGCTTGCCTCCCGTGACGGTGAGCAAACCGGATTCATCCCACAATACAAACTCACGCGACTCTTTCGACGGGTCCGCCTGTCCTGAGTCGACCACTGGACGGACCCCCGACATCGTCGACTGGACGTCGCTCTCGGTCAGGTCCAGCGGCTTGAATGCATAGGTTGCCGCCTGCATCAGGTAAGCCACTTCGCGCGAGCTGAGTTGCGGGTCTCTCGGAACGTCGGGTCCCTGATCGACGTCGGTCGTGCCCAGAAGCGTGACGCCTTCCCAGGGGTATGCGAACACGGGGCGGGCGTCGGCGGGGTGCAAGAAACTAATCCACTGGGTCAGCGGGAGTCTCTCCCGCGGAAAGAAGAGATGGCTGCCGCGCAGCGGACGCAGCCGCGGCTTCGCGTCCAGGTGTGCCCGCAGCGTGTCGGCCCAAGCACCGGTGGCGCTGATTACCACGGGCGCCAAAACCTCAGTTTCCCGGCCACGGATTTTGTCGCGGAGCTGAACGCCGCAGACGCGGCCGGCGCGGTCGCGAACCAGACCCTCGACGGGGGCGTAGCTCAGCGCCGTGCCGCCCGCGCGGACCGCCTCCCGAATCACCCGCAACACCAAGCGCGCGTCGTCCGTCCACGCATCGAAGAAGCCGTAGCCGCCAACCATCCCGTCGGCGTTGATCGAGGGACAGAGATCTTTGACGCGGGCCGGCGGGTAATGCCGGTGACGCCATCGCAACGCCAGCAGGTCGTACACCGTCAAAGCCGCGCTCACGACCCAGGCCGGCATCCGGTCGCCCGCATAGCTGGCAATGATGCTCTCGAGCGGCTCGATCAGTCCGCCACCCTCGGCGAGGAGGCATTCGCGCTCGCGTACCGACTCCATCGTGAGTTTGATATTCAAACTACTGAGGTAGCGCAACCCGCCGTGGACCATCTTGCTCGAACGGCTGGAAGTGCCCGAGGCGAAGTCATCGGCTTCGACCAGCAGCGCCCGAAGCCCTGCCCTGGCCGATTCCCGGAGGATGCCCGCGCCAGTGATACCACCGCCCACGACGATCAGGTCCCATGGCCCTCTTATGCCGCTCCAGACGCTTTCCCGCCAGCCGGTGGTCCACATCTCAGTCGATCAACTTTCCGGGATTCATCATGCGATCGGGATCGAGCGCCGCGCGGACGGCTTCGATCATCCGCACCCCGATCACGCCTTTCTCGGCCTTCAGGTATGGCGCGTGGTCCATGCCGACACCATGCTGATGGCTGATCGTTCCGCCTTGCGCCACCACCACATTGCTCGCCGCGCTCTTCACCGCGCGCCATTCCTCCAGAGTCTGCTGGGGGTCGGGTGAGAGCGGCCAAAGATAAGTGACATAGATGCTCGCTCCGTCGGTGTAAACGTGAGACAGGTGGGCAAAGACCAGCACTCGTCGGTTCAACGCCTCGAATGCCTGGCGAATGGCGCCCTTGATTGCAAGTGCAGTCGGCGCCACCTTCGACCACCGCACCGCAGTCTCCAGAGTGTCGATGGCGTAGCCCGCATCCCATAGCGTGTTGCGCAGATACGGGGCGCGAAAGCGATTCTTTTGCCAGGTCTTTCCGATCGTAGGGATGGCCACCGTTCCGCCGTGCCGGCGCGCAATCGCCGTGGCGGCGCGATAGGCGAACTTCGCGCCCGCCCGATCGCCGGTGACACCAAGAATGAGCAGGCTCCGATCACCGCGGTACCCTAATGCGTTGAGACCGCGATTCGCCCAACCGATCAGGCGGTCTTTACCCGACAGATGCAGCGTCGTCTCCGTTTCCTGGGCATCGCTCAGACGCAGCATGGAAACGGGTATCCCGGCCTGCGCAATTTCGCGAACGGCATCCGCGCCGGATAACCAGTCGTGGAAGAAAATCCCGTGGAATGTCTCCACTTCAGGCAGCTCCCGCACGCGCACGGTCGCGCTGGTCAAGATGCCAAAGCGGCCTTCCGATCCTAGAATCATCTGACGCAGGTCGGGGCCCGCCGCACTCGCCGGTAGCGCGGGCAAGTCAAGCGGGCCGGCCGGCGTTTCGATGTGCCCACCCGCGAATAAGTCCTCAATGCGGCCGTAGTGGTACGATTGCTGGCCGCTCGAACGAGTCACTACCCAGCCCCCAAGAGTCGATAACTCCCACGACTGGGGATAGTGACCCAAGGTGTACCCGTGCCGCACTAACTGGCTTTCCAGAGCAGGCCCATTGACACCCGCTCCGAACGTGGCAAGCCGGCTGGTCTCATCTAGTGTGACCAGTTGGTTCAATCGGCTGAGACAGGCGGTCAACACCGGTGCGTCTTCCGTGCGCGGGCTGATGTGTCCCACCACGCTGGTGCCGCCACCGAATGGGATTATTCGAGCTCCCGAGTTACGAGCGTAGGTAAACAGTGTTTGCACGTCCTCGGCGGACGACGGATAGGCCACCCCATCGGGAAATGAGTCGATGCACCCCGACCGCATCGCCACCCAGTCCGGCAGACTCTGGCCACGCGCGTGGCACAGCCGTTCGGCCGCATCGGTAGAAACGGTGTCGGCCGGAGCGAGCCGCGAATTGCCGATCGCGGCAACTACCCGGTCGAACGGCGCATCCGCGGCCGGATGGCCTGGGCCGATTACACTCTCGAGGTATCGGACGATCGATGGCGGAAGGGCGAAGCTGACCGCTTCGTCCCCCCATCCGTTCCAGCGTCGCATCTAATGGCCTTCCCGTGGGGGAGTCACCGCGAGTCGCATTACGGTGGACAGTATATCATATATTACGTTGGTTTTATCCGTAAGAATTGGCCCCTATGGATTGGTCCCCTTCCCTCCTCCTCCGCGAAAACCGTGCACATGGTAGGGAACGTAATACCGCGGGTCGCCGGCGCGTCTCACGATGTCGAAACCGGCGTCTTTCAAGAATCGGCAAACCAACTCGAGCGTCCGGAACTGTTCCCCCTCGCCGCGATCCGCGCGGAAATCGTGCGCCGCAATGCAGACGAACCGTGTCCGCGCGAGCGTGGCCCGGCAGCCCGGCAGAGCCAGCCGCTCGGCTCCCTCGATGTTCATTTTGAGAAAGTCGATCCGCTCCACCTGGCCGGCTAGCACTTCGTCGCACGGCAGACCCTGGACCGGGTAACTGGTGGGGCTAGGCTCGCCGCCGCGCACATAGTTCGACTCCCAGACTGGCAGCGTCTCGATCTGCAACTGACCCGGTTCGTCCGTGCAGGCGTAATTCAAGGGCGTCACATGCGCCAGCCGGTTCAGGGAACAAAACTTTTCCAGCACGCGGAAGGAGACCGGATGCGGTTCGATGGCGAAGACCCGGCCCTCGGCGCCCACCGCTTTGGCGAACGCGAACACGTCCTCACCCCGGCCCGCGCCGATGTCCACAATCGCGTCGCCCGGCCGGGGCTTATAGAGATGAAACCAATAATCCTCGGCATCGCGAAGGTATTTTTCCGCCAATCCCGCCCAGCGTTGCCAGTTCGGCGCCGCCGCGCGGAACAGGTCGGGATCGGGGAACCAGACTTCGCCCACGCGGCGGATCCACATACCGTCCCACAGAATTTCGATGTCGGCGCCCGGCAACGCCTCGCGCGCCAATCGAGTGGCGCGGCGGGAAAGTTCAGCCCTTCCGTCGGGCGAATCCAGTTCCCGGACCTGCGCTTCGGTCAGCCACATAACCTATCGCACTAATCCCACCAGCCCGGCCGCGAACAGCCGGTCGTCTACCCGGGCCAGGCGGCCCACCGCGCGCGGCTCGACCAGCGCCGTATGCGGGATGGTCGTCAGGTATTCCGGTATCGCCCACACGTCTTCCTCGGTCGTCATCCAGGGAATGGAATCGAACCGGCGCAGGTTCACCGGGCGGGAATATCGGCGCAGCGTCTTTTCCCGGCGCGGATTGTAATAGTGCTCGAAATACGACATCGCCAGCTCGCGCAACCCCCGATAAACCGGCTCCCGGTACCGCAGCCCGGAATAATTCGACTTGGCGATGGCGCCCCAGCAGCCGTCGCGGCGAAAAACGGCCAGCACATGATCGTCGTCCCGCACGGCTTCCAGATCGAGCAGCAGCGGCGGATAGCCGAGCATGCGCAGCGCCGCCGCCCCAAATAGTGCGCCTTCCATGCAGTGCGCCTGCCGCTCGCGCAACACCCGCCGCGGCGAGCCGCAGGTGGGCCCGCGCGTTTCTTTGTTGTAGTTCACCTCGTGATCCAGGAAGTGCTGGATTTTTTCCGGCGTGTTGAGTCGGCGGAAGACGGCGCGCTCAGCGGCAAGAAACCGATCGCGGGGCATTGCGGTTAGGGTAACGTGATTCCGCCGCGCGCGGAGGGAAATCCCCCACTCTGAATGCCGCCGGCGGGCTGATATCCTGAAACCGACCATGGTATTCGAAAACACCAAACGGCTGTTGCGATTGTGGTGGCGGCCGGTGGCGGCGATGAGCGGAATTCTGGACCGGGGCAGCCTGCTTTTCGCAAGCCTGGCCGTGCTGGCGGTCTCGCTGGTGTTCGAAAGCACGGTGCCGCCGCCGGTTCCCCAACCCCCCGCGGCGGTTACCCAGTTGGGGCCGGAGCAGGGCGAAGCTGTACCCATCGTACAGGCGCGTTGGTCGTTCAGCTTCTACTCGCCGCTGCTGGTTCTGGCGGCGATTTACGTTCCCGCCACGCTGGCGGTGGCCTGTTTGATCGGCCGGCTGGGAGGGCTGGGCATGGTCTTTCAGCGCGACTACTCGCCGCTGCTCACCTGTACGGCGATGGCATGGACGGCGGCGCAGATCCCGGTGGTGCTGGCGGGCTGGGTAGCGCCGTTCCCCGTGCTGGGAGCGGTTGCCGGCTTGGCGTATCTCTACTTCGCGGTGCTGATGTTCTTCGCCATCCGAACCGTGTTCGGGGTGGAAAACGGTGTCGCGGCCGCCGCGGTTTCGCTCTCGTGGGTTCCGGTGGCCGCGGCTTTCTTGTTTTGGGGACCGATTCGATTCCTCTTCGGCTGGCTGGCGTCCCCATTCTTCCTCTTCTTCGCGTTTTATTACCTGCGCGGCGAATTCGCCAACGTGGGCGCGGGTCTGCGCAGCCGGCAGAACTTTCGCCGCATGCTGGAAGCGGCGGCCATCAATCCGCACGATGCCGAAGCCCAGTACCAGCTCGGCTTGATCTACCGCGAACGGCGCCAAACCACCGAAGCCATCGAGCGATTCCGGAACGCCGTGGCCATCGACCCATCCGAAACCGACGCCCATTTTCAATTGGGCCGCATCGCCCGAGAGCAGGGGCGGCTCAAGGATGCGCTCACCCACTTCCAGACGGTTGTGGATCAGGATGAAAACCACAGCCAGGGCGAGATCCTGCGCGAGCTGGGCGCGGTCTATCTGGCCAACCGGCAATACCGCGAGGCGCGCCATGAGCTCGCCGTGTACGTGGAGCGGCATGCCTACGATACGGAGGGACTTTTCTACTACGGGCAGGCGCTCGAAGGACTTGGAGAAACCAGCGCGGCGCGCGAAATGTATGCGCGAGCCGTGGAATCCGCCCGCATGGCGCCGCGGTATCGGCGGCGGTTCATCGCCAGATGGAGCCGGCTGGCGCAGAAGCAGTTGCGCAAGCTAGGGTAGGTTCTAAGGTAGGTCAGATAAATCTGGCCACTTGGAGCGCTTTGCCGCACGAAATCTATGCATTTCTCCGATTTTTCGAAAGATATCACGGAAATAGCGACCAAAGACACCCATAGTAGGGCGGACCCCCTGGTCCGCAGCCGGCCCCCTGGCCGGCTCTTCGCCGACATATGAATACTGTATTTTTGGGAAGAACTGGGCGTCCCGCTCGGACCAGTGGGTCCGCTCCCACCAGTTGCGCCGCGCCCGCTTTTGCCCACGCACAATCCCGCGCAACTCGATATTTATCCCTATTATTTCCCTTGACAAACGAGAATTGTTGATATAAGACTTGTCTTATATAATACCTAATTAATATGAGGCAGAGGAGTAGTCGCCGCCTTACGGACATGGAGCGAAGGAATGCGTCGCCCGTGTCTTCCGCCGCCGGCGTTGACCTGAAGTTATCACCTGCTCTCGTTCTTGAAAGAACGCCGCGATGAACAAGCCAGAAGTCGAAATGGACGTTGTGGACGTCCTCGTGGTCAGTCCGCTCGAAGACGACCATGAAACGCTGAAGTGGATCTTCGAATGTCCCGCCTGGGACATCTACTCGGACTGCCGATGGCGTCTGCAACGGAGTGAAACGATCGATTCCGCGTTAGCCACACTCCAGCGGAGCCGAATTCCCATCCTGATCTCGGAGCACCGTTTGCCGTCGGGAACATGGATCGATATGCTCGATCGGCTGGACCTGTTGCCCGAGCCTCCGTGCATGATCGTTTGCTCCCGGTCGGCGGACGCCCCGCTGTGGGCCGAAGTTCTGAATCGGGGGGCGTTCGACCTGGTGGCCAAGCCCTTTGACGCCATGGAAGTGGTCCGCGCCGTGACTTGGGCCTGGCTGCATTGGCAGGACCGGCACGCGAAGTTCGCCGCGCCCGGCATGGCGATGAGCGTGCCGGCTGAAAGCAAGGTCGCTTAGCTGTGGCGCGCGGCGGCTGTCGTCGATCCGCGTGAGGCGCACGAGGCCGATGGCGTGCCCCATCGTTCCAACGCACCGGTGGCGTTGGCGCGCTCGTAATTTCGTACGTACGCGGCCATCATGCGGTCGGTGACGGTGGTATGGTCCTGCAGCCATCCTTCCAGGAATTCCAAAAGCAGCTCCGCGGCCTCCGCTTCGCCGCTTGCTACCAGAGGCGCGAGCAGCTTTAACCGCTTTCGGGCGGTATTGTGCTGCTGCCTGTGCCAAGCGTAGGAGGGATACTTGACCGACTGCATCAGCCACTCTTCATGCGAGAAGTGATCCTCCGCGTGAGCGGCCAGAGCGTCCAGACGCCCCTTTACTTCGGCCGCGGCCTGCGCGGCGATGGCCTGTTGCATTTCATCGGCAATCCGAAACAGGTCGCGATGCTCCGCATCCACCTGCGGCAGGAAAACCTCGTTGTTCTCGCTCCACCTGAAATTCCGCATATTTGCACTTTAGCGTATTTTCGGACTTTTAGAGCCGATTTTCGTGGCGCGGGCCGTCAGGTCTGCTGAGCCGAGTCCCCTCTCGGCTTTTTTTGCGTGTATCCTGATCCTCAGGAGAATTCTCGAAATGTGCCAGCACGCTGTCTCGCGACGCGGCTTCTTTGCGCGCATGGCCCTCGGTTCGGTGGCGGGAGCTTCGATTCTGGAACTGGCCCGCCGCCGCGCCGCCTGGGCGCAGGCCATGGCCCCTGGCGCCGCCACGGGCCTGTTTGACATTCAGAACGTCGCCGAGGGCGTCTACTTCGCCTTCGCCCGGCCGCAGGCGGTGACCAATTGCAATGCCGCTATCTTTGTGAACTCGGCCGACGTGTTGGTGGTGGACGCCCATTCGAAGCCCTCGGCGGCAGCGGCCCTGATCGCGCAGATCAAGCAACAGATCACGGCCAAGCCCGTGCGCTATCTGGTGGACACGCATTTCCACTGGGATCACACCCAAGGAAATGCCGGCTATCGCG
>JBEKYD010000145.1:0-18641 GCA_049511335.1 Bryobacteraceae bacterium
CCGGCTTCGCTCAGGGCTCCACGCCAATCCCCTGGTGGGACGGACGCCCCCTGGCCTTGCGGTTCCGGTAGACAGTGCCCCAAAACGTTAGCTCACTAATTACGGCGAAAATTCAGGCTAGGTTGAGGATCGGGACTACGGCGACCACGATTGAGGTCAGCGCTACCGCCGGCGCCGAATTGCAGACCGCCAATGCGTCGGTCGGGCAGACCATGAGCGGCCAGTCGATCATCGACCTGCCGAACCTCGGCCGCGACGTCACCACCTTAACGGTGCTTCAGCCGGGCGTGACGCCAAACGGGTATGTGGCCGGCTCGCTGCGCGATCAGTCCACTTTTCTGCTCGACGGCGGCAACAACTCCGACGACATGGGCGGCGATACCGTCACCTACCAGACCAACACTACCGGATTCGGCGGGACCCAGACCAACGGTATGCCCTCGGGTCTTGTGCCCACGTCGGTGGAATCGGTAGAGGAATTCAAGGTCAACACTTTTGGCCAGACCTCGGACTTCAACAGCTCGATCGGCAGCTAGGTGCAGATGGTGACCAAGCGCGGCACCAACCAATGGCACGGATCGGCGTACATGTACTACTTCGCGACGGACGTGGGCGCGGCCAATTCCTGGACGAACGACCACACACCGACGGGCGGCCTCCCCTACACGGCGATCGTTCCCAACCACCGCGATCGCTTCGGCGGTTCGATCGGCGGCCCGATGACGCCCAGGTTTGCCGGCGGCAAGACTTACTTCTTTTTCAACTATGAAGGCATGCGCTTCCCCAATAACGGCAGTTATGAGCGCCTGGTCCCCTCGGCCACCATGCGCGAAGGCGTGATTTACGTTCCCAATTCCGCCGGCGCCTACCAGCCGTACAATCTGACCAACTCGCCCATCACGGTGAATGGCACCACGCTGGCTCCCGCCACGTGCCCGGCCGGCGCGTGCGATCCGCGCGGCCTCGGCATGAATCCGCTGGTCAGCCAGATCTGGAACAAGTATATGCCGCTCGGCAACGACCCGGCCTACAGCAGCGGAGATACCTACAACACGATCGGCTATCTTTCGCAAATCGGTGCTCCGCTCACCACGAATACCGATGTTGTGCGCATCGATCACGACTTTGGCGACAAGAACCGCCTGATGGCGACCTACCGCTACTACGACCTGGTAAGCTTGACGACCAATCAGGTCGACATCGGCGGCGGGCTCCCCGGCGATACGCTCGGAAACCCGGCAGCCAGGGCTCCCCGCCCGCAGAAGCCGGACCTGATGGTTTTCGCCTTTACCAGCAACATCACGCCGACGATTACCAACGACGTCCGCTTCAACTACACCCGCAACTGGTGGCAGTGGGCCGATTCCAACGCACCGGCGCAATTGCCCGGTCTGGGCGGCGCCATCGAAATCGGCGCCGGCTCGGGCGGCACCGCGGAAAGCACCAACGCGCTGATTCCCTATAACGTCAACACGCAGAGCACCCGCCAACGATTCTGGGACGGACAGGATAAGATTATTCGCGACGACATCACCCAGATCCACGGCAATCACCTGCTGACGTACGGTGGTATGTACCAACGGAATTACGATTACCACATGCGGACCGACAACGGCGGCGGCATCAACAACCAGATCGTGTACCAGGTCGCGGGCAGCATCAACATTAATTGGGGAACCGGGGCCGGCTCCTACATTCCCAGCGCCGTCGGCAGTTCGTACGCCACTACTTACGAGAACCTGGCCGCTGAAGTGTGGGGCATCGTGGACCAGCCGCAGGTGGTTTACACCCGCGCCGGTTCCGCCCTGAATCTGCAGCCGGTGGGCACTCCCGCCGCGGACAAGAGCGTCATTCCCACATACAACTTCTACTTCGCCGATTCCTGGCACATCAAGCCGACGGTAACCATCAACTACGGCATTTCGTATGGCCTGGAAATGCCGCCTTACTCGACGACACAAAATCAGGTGGAACTTGTCGATACTTCGGACAACCCCGTCAATACCGCTAGTTTCATGGCAGCGCGCGAGAAGGCGGCGCTCAACGGTCAGGTCTACAACCCGACCATCGGCTACGCCTTGACCGGCAACGTGGGCAGCGGTCTCAAGTACCCCTACAACCCGTTCTATGGCGGTTTCAGCCCGCGCGTATCGATGGCTTGGAACCCGCGCTATTCGGACGGCGTGCTGGGCAAGGTATTTGGCAACGGCAAGACCGTGATTCGCGCCGGCTACGGCCGCATTTGGGGCCGGCTGAACGGCGTCGATCTGGTTCTGGTGCCACTGCTCGGTCCTGGCGTGTTGCAGGCGGTAGAATGCGTCGGCGCCACCAGCAATGGCGGGTGTCTCGGTACCACCGGCGTGACTCCGGCGAACGCGTTCCGCATCGGCCCGGACGGGCTCACCGCTCCGCTGCCTGCCCCGTCGGCCACGCTGCCTCAGCCGTTTTTCCCCGGCGTCAATGGCGCAGAGGCGGGTGACGTGGATACGCTCGACCCCAATTACAAGCCCGAGCGCACCGACAACTTCAACGTCGCCATCCAGCGCGAAATCAACTCCAAGACCACCCTCGAGATTGGCTATATCGGACGCATCATCCGCAACGAATACACGGAAGTGAACCTCGACGCGGTTCCCACCATGATGACTCTCGGCGGGCAGAGCTTCGCCAGCGCGTTTGCGCAAACCTACTGGCAGCTCTACAACCAGGGCTTCGCCTCCAACGCTACCGTCACCGGACAGCCGTTCTTCGAAAGCGCCCTGGGCGGGGCAGGCTCCTCGTATTGCGCCGGCTATTCGAGCTGCACACAAGCGGTGGTATCGAAGAACTCCATCAGCGATTTCAAGTATGTGGAGACTTCCACCCTGTGGGCGGCAATGAACAAAGCTTCGTCCTGGGGGCCGGGTCCAACCATGATCAGCGGCGCCGGCCAGGCCAGTTCGGCGGCTCTGAACGCCAGCCTTGGCTGGGGCAACTACAACGGCGTGTACCTGACCATGCGCGCCCGCGATTACCATGGGATGACCATCCTGTCCAACTTCACCTGGAGCCGTGCGCTCGGCACGGCCGCTCAATATCAGGCCACCAGCTCGAACACCCTCGTCAATCCGTTCGATGTTGCCGCCAACTACGGACCGAACAGCTTCGACTACAAGGCGGTATTCAACACGGCGATGTTCTACCGGCCGGCGCTCTTCCAGCACAGCAACAGCCTGTTATCGAAGATCGTGGGCGGGTGGACGCTCGGGCCGATCTTCACGGCCCAGAGCGGCGTGCCCAACGCCGTCGGTTACTCGCAAGGCACGTGCTCCAGTTGCATGACGTTCGGCGAATCGTCATCGACCGGCATCGAAGCTTACGGCGACCAAGCCGTGCTGCTCTCCAAGTTCACGGGCGGCACTTCGGCTAACTACAACCTGACCAGCGGCTCGACCAGCAGATCGAGCAACCCCTATGTTCCCACCGGCACGGTGGTGGGCGGCAACAATTCGACCGGGGTGAACATGTTCACCAACCCGGCCGCTGTGGCCGCGGAGTTCCGGCCCTGCGTCCTTGGCTTCGACACCAACTGCGGCGGCTACGGCGGCATTCGGGGTATGCCGACCTGGAACCTCGATGCCGCGTTGAACAAGGATTTCAGCCTTTGGAAAGAAAACCGCGTGGGCGCCACGCTCTCTTTCCAGTTCACGAATCTCCTGAACCACGTGCAGATGACCACCCCCAACGGTGTGGAGGGCGGGAGCTCGCTCTCTCTGACCAGCTTGACCACCTTTGGCCGGACGAACTCCCAGGCCAACACTCCGCGCAACATGGAGTTTGGTTTCCGCGTGCACTTCTAAACGGCGAACCAAGTCTTACCAGAAAGGGCAGCCCGGCGACCCCGGCCTGCCCTTTTTTGTTTGTCCGGGAGCCGGTGGCAGGCCAAAAGGCCTACTCCACTGGAGCCGTGGGCCGCCGCCGAGGCATACTGATAGTGCTGCCCCAAGTTCCTGCTCAAGATGAGCCGCGCCACAGACAGAAAGCAATCGGCAAGAACCAGCGAACGCCGCGGACCGGCTGCGGTCAAGGCCAAAAGCGCCGCTCGGGCTAGCGGACGGGCAATCGATTTCGCGGTCGTAGTTCTGCTGGTGGCCGGAGTCTTCCTGGCCTACGGGCAGACGCTGCACTTCGGCTTCGTCAACTTCGACGATCCCGATTACGTCACCGGCAATATTCACGTTCGGGCCGGAATCACCGCGGACAGCGTCGCCTGGGCATTCCGTCACTCTTTCGCCGGCAACTGGTTCCCTCTCACGTGGATTTCCCACATGCTGGATGTCGCGCTTTTCGGCCTCGACGGCGGACTCCACCATCTCACCGGCGTCTCGATCCACGCGCTCGCCGCCGTGCTGCTATTCGTTCTCTTGCGCCGCATCACCGGCGCGCGCTGGCCCAGCGCCATGGTTGCGGCACTGTTCGCATTGCACCCTTTGCACGTCGAAAGCGTGGCGTGGATTGCCGAGCGGAAAGACGTGTTGAGCGCGTTCTTCTGGATGCTGGCGTTATACGCTTATGCCGCCTATGCCGCCCGCCCCGGTCCCGCTCGCTATGCGTTAACCCTGCTCGCATTTTGCTTCGGGCTGATGGCCAAGCCCATGCTCGTGACGCTGCCCCTGGTGCTCGTCCTGCTGGACTATTGGCCACTGGCGCGGGGTTTGCGCCTGCTTGAGAAACTCCCGTTCCTGGCACTGTCGGCAGTAGCCTCGGTGGTGACGTTTATCGTGCACGGCGAAGCGGGAGCGACCGCCTCCGTCGATATCCTTCCCATCGCGGTCCGGTTGGAAAACGCTCTGGTTTCCTATGCCATCTACGCCGTCAAAATGTTCTCGCCCAGCAACCTGGCGGTATTCTATCCATATCCCCGGGGTTCCCTAACAATTCCGGCGACGCTTGCCGCGGTTGCGCTGGCGGCGGTCACCTTTCTCGCGATCCGAATGGCCTCGCGGCGGCCATACCTGATCGTCGGGTGGGGCTGGTATCTGGTGACGCTTGCGCCGGTGATCGGTGTCATCCAGGTGGGCGGGCAAGCGCGAGCAGACCGCTACACGTACATCCCGACGATCGGTTTGTCCATCATGTTGGTCTGGGGCGCGGCGGAAATTCTGCAACCTTGGCCGCGAGCACGGGCCGTATTAGCCTGCTCCGTCGCGGTGGCGTGTATCGTTTTGACCCGGGCGCAGGTGCGCTACTGGCAGGATGGAGTGACGCTGTTCCGCCACGCAATCGATGTAACCGCGGACAACTACGTGGCCCGATTCAATCTGGCTTTCGCATTGGATACGCAAGGCGAGACTGCCGAAGCCGCCAGGCAACTTGCGGAGGCTGTCCGGATTCGGCCGAATTCCGCGCCGGCGCGGGCGGAGTTAGGCCAATTGCTGGCCAAGCAGGGCCAGCTTCAAGAAGCCCTGCTGCAACTCGATGCGGCCGTTCGTCTGGACCCTTCCGATGCCACTGTCCATTACCGCCGGGGTAGCGTGTTGGGAGCGACGGGACGGGAAACCGAGGCCGCGGCCGAGTTCCTGGAGACGGTGCGGCTCGATCCCGGCAACGCCAACGCTCACTATGATCTGGGCATCTCGCTGGCCGACCAGGGAAAGAACGCGGAGGCCGTCAGCGAGTTCGCCGCTGCCGTCAGATTGAGTCCGAACGACGCCTCCGCGCATTACAACCTCGGAATTACTCTTGGGCGGGTTGGCCGCACGCGTGAGTCCATCGAGCAATTATCGGAGGCGATCAAGATCGACCCGAATCTGCCAGGAGCGCGCGATGCGCTCGAGGACGCGAAGCGGCTGCAGCGCGCGACCGGCAAATAGCGGGCCGGCGCTGCTCGCCTCAGTACCGGCTGGCTTCGTTCAGCAGTTCGATCGATGCGGCGTCGAGTTTGAGCTCGATGGCGGCGACGAGTTGCTCGAGTTGTTCCGGGGTGGTGGCGCTCGAAATGGGAGCGGTGACGGTGGGACGCGCCATCAACCACGCCAGAGCGACCGTCGCGGGGGTGGTCAAGTGAAGCGCGGAGATTTCGTCAAGCGCCTCCAAAATGCGGGCGCCGCGCGGGGTCAAATACTTTTTCAGCCCCTGCCCCCGGACGCTCTTGGACAAATCGTCCTCGGAGCGGTACTTCCCGGTCAGAAATCCGCTGGCCAGGGAAAAGTAGGGAATTACGCCTATGCCCGCCGCTTTCACCACCGGCTCCAGATCGGTTTCGTATCCTTCGCGTTCGTACAGGTTGTAGTGAGGCTGCAAACTCTCGTAGCGCGGCAGGTGGTGCGATTGGCTCGCGTCCAAAGCTTCGCGTAGGCGTGCGCCGGTGTAATTGGAAGCCCCGATGGCCCGCACTTTGCCTTGCCGGATGAGCTGCTGGTACGCTTCCAGAGTTTCTTCGAGCGGCGTCGAGGAATCGTCGATGTGGGACTGATAGAGATCGATGTAATCGGTCTGGAGGCGGGCAAGAGAGTCCTCGGCGGCGCGCAGGATGTAAGCCTTGGAGAGGCCTTTCTTGTCCGGGGCCAATTCCATGCCAACCTTGGTGGCGATGACGACGCGCTGGCGATTGCCGGTTCGCTTCAGCCATTTGCCGATGATCGTCTCCGATTCGCCGCCGCGATTGCCGGGGACCCATTTGGAGTAGAGGTCGGCGGTGTCGATAAAGTTGAGGCCGGCCGCCACAAAGGCGTCAAGCACGGCAAAGGAAGCGGTTTCGTCGATGGTCCAGCCGAAGACGTTTCCGCCCAGGCAGAGCGGCGAAACTTCGAGGCCGCCCGACCCCAGCGGGCGCAGTTTAACGGAATGTCGTAGTTGTATGGCCATGTCCGGTTGGATGCTGGAGCCGGAGAAATGATCCGGCCGCGCAGTCAAAGTGTTTTTTGCACCACTTCGTGGGTGGCGTATTCATACGAAACCAGGCGCACACCGAAAGTCCTGCAGCGCACCACGACCTGGTAGGTAGCCGGAAAACCGTGGATGCCGGCTGCCTGAAAGCGCTTCTTCAATTCCGCCAGGTGCACTGGCGAACAGAAGAACTCGACGGCGGCCTGCACGCCCGCAGAAACAGCCCCGGAAACTACCAGCGTGCGCTTGGGTGTTCCGGAGGGACCGGTGGTGGTAATGATGCTGAGCAAGCCGTAGGAGGCCGCGGGAACGGGGTCGCCGATGGCCTGAGTCACCAGCAGCTCGTTTTGTCCGGCAGGTTTGCGCTGGTCGATCAAGGCGAAGCGGTCGTTGGCGGTGTAGCCAATCCACGGCGATCTGGTACTCGTTGAGATCTTCGGTGTGGCCCGCCAGTTCGTGCTCACAGATATAGCGAAGGAAGGCCCTAAGCTGAGCGGAACGGGCGAAGGTAGTGCCGTTCAGAACTGCATCAAGCGCCTGCCGCTTCTCGTCGTGGGTAATCGGCGGAGCTGAGCTAACCATCTAAATAAAGACAACCTGATTATACCGCTTCCAAACGGTTTGCAAACGTCAACGCGCGCATCGTGGAGCTGGCTCTGAAGCTAAACTTCTGAATGCGCTGGGCTCCTGGTTTGTCTCAACCTTGAGGCTTCGGATCGAGGGAACGCTATGAGGCCTCGCACAAGGCTACTAAGTATTCGGTTTCGCAATTACGGTCACGTATTCAGCAACCGCTCCTTGACAGTCGCGGCTCTGACCCGAACATTCGATCCTGATGCCAAGATGCTCGAGTTTGCGAAAGAGCCGCGAGTCAGAGCCGCGACTGTCAAGGAGCGGTTGCCCTGGAATACGTCACTGAATTTCCGGAACTGGAGTGACGTGGCGCGGGCACTCGTGCCTGCCGTGTCGGGACTCATCCCGACACGTTTCCTGGAGGCGGCAGGCACGAGTGCCCGCGTCACGGGGCCGGGTATCAAGTTACTCGCCGTGGCCCTGCTCCTCGGCGGCTTGGCCGCGCATCTCGCCAGCGCCCCCGGCCGCGACTGGTTAGCCGACGGTTTCCAAAATCCGCCGCCTGAAGCGCGGCTGCGCTGCTATTGGTGGTGGCTGAACGGAAACACGACGGCCGACACCATCACTCGCGACCTGGAGGAGATGAAGGCCAAAGGCTACGGCGGCGCGCTGCTGGTAGACGCCGGCGGCGCCGATCAGCAGGGCAACCACGCCGTGCCGGCGGGCCCGATGTTCGCGAGTCCGGCCTGGCGCGCGCTCTATCGCCATGCCATCGCCGAGGCGGCGCGGCTCGGTCTCGAAATCAGCCTCAACATTCAAAGTGGCTGGAACCTGGGCGGGCCCATGGTGACGCCGGAACAGAGCGCCAAACTGCTGACCTGGTCGAAGGTGGAAGTGACCGGTCCGGCGGACTATTCGGCTGCGCTCGAAACGCCGCCTTCGAAGCTGGGCTTCTATCGCGATATCGCCGTGCTGGCCTATCCGCTGCATAATCCCGGCCATCGTCGGCCGATAAAGATGCTGGCATTCAAGAACGCGTCGCGGGAGCTCGGCATGTCCATGCCGCCCACCGAACCGCTGCTCGAAGACAGCTCCGCCGAACCCAATGAAGAGGACGCGCGCGTGGCGGAAGTCGAAGACCTGAGCGCGCGCATGACTTCGAGCGGTCGCTTCGAATGGCGCGTGCCGGACGGCCGCCGGGAAATCCTTCGCGTGGGGTATACCAGCTCCGGCGCCATGGTCTCCACTTCCAGCGACACCTGGAAAGGCCTGGCCATCGATTACCTGGATCGCGGCGCCCTCGAAACCTACTGGCGTCGGGTGCTGGCGCCGCTCATCGACGACGTGCGCCCCTACCTGGGCCGCAGCTTGAAATACATGGTGACGGATAGCTGGGAGGTGGGCGGCGTCAACTGGACCGCCAGATTTCGCGACGAGTTTCACCGCCGCCGCGGCTACGATCCGCTGCCGTACCTTCCCATCGTAACCGGCCGCATTTTGGACGATTGCGCCATCAGCAACCGCTTCCTCAACGATTTCCGGCGCACAGTAGGCGACCTCGTTGCCGACGAACATTACCGCGCTTTCGCCGAGCTCGCGGCCCGCGACCGGTTGGGCATTCATCCCGAATCGGGCGGCCCGCACGGCGCGCCCATCGACGCTCTGGAATCGCTGGGTCGCGGCACGTTTCCGCAAACCGAATTTTGGGCGCGATCCAACCAGCACCGCACCCGCGACGACGAGCGTTTCTTCGTCAAGGAAGCCGCCAGCGCGGCGCACATCTACGGCAAGACGCTGGCCGCCGCCGAAGGCATGACGTCGATCGGTCCCCAGTGGGAAGAATCCATCTGGAACGATTTGAAGCCGAGCTTCGACCAGGCCGCCTGCGAGGGAATGAACCGGCTGGTCTGGCACACGTTCACTTCGTCGCCTAAATCCGAGGGATTGCCCGGCCAGGAATACTTCGCCGGCACGCATCTGAATCCCAACGTGACCTGGTGGCCTCTGGCCGGCGCGTTCCTGAGCTACACTAACCGCGTTCAGTTTCTGCTGCAGCGGGGCCGCCCGGTTTCCGACGTGCTTTACTACTACGGCGACCAGGTGCCGAACTTCGTGCGGCTGAAGGCGGCGGACCCGGCTCACGTCCTCCCCGGCTATGACTACGACGTTGCCAGCGAAGAAGTGCTGGCGCACGGATTGACAGTGCGCGATGGGCGCATTGTAGTTGCGTCGTCCGGCACAGCGCCGGCCGCGAGCTATCGCTTGCTGGTGCTGCCGGATCGCAAGCACATTTCGCTCGAAGCTTTGCGCGGGGTAAAGCAATTAGTATCGGAGGGCGCCGCCGTGCTGGGGCCGATGCCGGATGGAAGCGCCGGCCTCGCGGGCGACGCCGAAGTACGCGCCATCGCCGCCAAGATGTGGGGACAAGCCCGAGGCCCGCATGCTTATGGTAACGGGACGGTGTACCGCGACCTGCCGGCGCGCGAAGTGTTGGCCGCGTTAGGTCGGCGCCTTGCGGAAGATGCGCGGGAGCCGCATTTCGTGAAGGTAACTCGCAACCGGGAAATAGTGTTTCCGGGCGCGGCATTCTGGCCGCAACCGCAATCCGCGCCGATGCCGGCGGTTTCACGATCCGTTCCGAAGATGCTGGCAGCTATACGCTCGAAACCTCCGATGGCAGGAGTTTTCAAGCCGCGATCGCGCCGCGATTCGCCCCGCGTCGAGTAGAGGGTCCCTGGGCGGTAAGCTTTACGCCCGGCTGGGGCGCTCCCGCCCAGGCCAGCCTCCCAAAACTGATCTCCTGGACCGAGCACAGCGACCCCGGCATCCGTTTCTATTCCGGCACGGCGAAATACAGGGCGCGATTCCGCGTGGATGCGAATGCCGCGGATGCCGGGCCCTTGCGCCTCGATCTGGGAGAGGTCCGCGAGATCGCACAGGTCTGGGTGAATGGCCGCGATCTGGGGGTCGTCTGGAAGCGTCCGTTCACGGTTGACCTCACCGGCGCCATCGAGGACGGCACCATCAAGGCCGGCTGGAACGAATTGGAAGTGGCCGTCACCAATCTCTGGCCGAATCGAATCATCGGCGACCAATCCCTGCCTCCGGAAAAACGCCTCACGCACACTAACATCGCCAAATTTCACGCCGATTCTCCGCTGCTGCCCTCCGGCCTGCTCGGCCCGGTAGTGGTCGAATCCGAAGCCGAGGGCCCGCTGGCGCCGGGTTCCTTCTGACCTGGGGATTTCCCAATTGACGCTCCCGACAACCGCTCCCTAACGGTCGCGGCTCGGTTACGGGCGCCGCGCGTTTGCAGTCACTAATCGAGCCGCGACCGTAAGGGAGCGGTTGTCGGGAGCGGATTTCCCCAGATCGGTCAAGCACTCCCGGCTTCCCGTCTCCGCTTCCTGTATAGAATAGGGAGGTATGAATCTACGAACCACGCGCCGTTCGTTTCTCGAATCTGCCGGAGCCGCCGGTCTGGGCACTCTGGCCTTATCTCCGGCGTCCGCCGCCATTGAGCCCGCGCCCTACGGAATCAAGCTGGGCATCGCCACTTACACGTTCCGCAATTTCGATCGCGCCAAGGTGATTGAGATGCTGAAGGAGCTCCACGTCACCTGGATCAGCATCAAGAATACTCCACAGCAGCTTCCCCTCAACGCGTCGCCCGCGGAAACCGCCGCCGCGCGCAAGCAATTCGACGATGCCGGCTTCAAGGTGTCGAGCGCCGGCAACATCGATATGACCAAGGCCAAAACCGTGGAAGATCTGCGCCCCATCTTCGAGTGGGCCAAAACCGCGCGCCTGCCCATGTTGGTTTGCGCCCCCACTCACGACAATATTCGTGCCGTCGAAGCGATGGTCAAGGAATACAACATTCGCATCGCCATCCACAACCACGGGCCGGAGGACAAGCACTTTCCCACCCCGCAATCGGTGCTCGAAGCGGTGCGGCCTCTCGATCCCCGCTGCGGCCTTTGTATGGACATCGGCCACACCGAGCGCGCTGGTGCGGACCCCGTGAAGGCGATCCCGGAAGCGGGCGACCGGCTGTTCGAAATGCACAGCAAGGACCTTGCCAACTTCGAAAGCAGGGAGTCCCAGGTGGACGTCGGCGACGGCATCATTCCGATCCCTCAAATCTTCCGCCAGCTCCATAAAATAGACTTCCAGGGCTGTGTGAATCTGGAGTACGAGATTCACCCCGACAACCCCATGCCCGGGGTGCAGCGCTCTCTGAGCTACATGCGCGGCGTGCTGGCTGGCCTGGCTTCTGCCTGATTCCCCATGCACCATCTCTCTTTGGGAGTCAAAGGCGAAAGTCAGGTTCTGGTGACCGGCGAAAATGCGATCGGTTTTCTGGGGCCGGAGGGCGCTCGCGTGCTCTCCACTCCCCACATGATCGGTTATATGGAGTTCACTTGCCGCAATATCGCGCTGCCCTTGCTCGAAACCGGCTACGACACGGTGGGTGCGCACGTCGACGTCAAGCACCTGGCCGCCGCGCCGCTGGGCGTGACGGTGCGATTCCTAGCTGAAATCATCGGCATCGACGACCGCCGCGTGCGCTTTCGCGTGGAAGCCTGGGCCGAGAACGAAAAAATCGGCGAGGGCACCCACGAGCGCGCCATCGTCAACGTAGCCAGGTTCACCGCCCGCCAGGCGGAAAAATTGAAAAAGACCTGAGATAATTCGGCGGCCCACGCGACTAATGGTCAGATAGCGTTAGCAAAGGTAGCAAGTGTCCTCCTCTACGGGGCAGACAACGCGTTGTCTGCCCCAGGGTCCTTCCTTCGCCAGCCGGCGACGCCGGGTTACACTTTCTGGTGACATGCCTTCGGTTCCGCGCTGGCTCAATCTCCCCAATGCCTTCACCGCCTTACGGATACTGCTGGCGCCGGTGGTGATCGCGGCCATCCTTCAGGCGCGTCACGCGCTGGCGCTGGGATTGTTTATTTTCGCGGCCACAACCGACGTTATCGACGGGGCTCTGGCGCGCCGTTTGGGCCGGCCCACCGCCAGCGGGGCGTATTTCGATCCCATTGCCGACAAATGCCTGCTCAGCGGCGTCTTTCTGGCCTTGGGCTGGTCGCGCCTGGCGCCGCGCTGGATCGTGGCTATCGTGCTCGGCCGCGACCTCTATATTGTGCTCGCAGCGTCCGCCTGCCTGTTGTGGACGCCGCTGCGCAAGTTCCCCCCCAGCGTGTGGGGAAAAGCTTCGACCTTCATTCAGATTTCGACCGTCGTCGCCTGGCTGGTGCGGGATGCCTACAATACCGCGTTCCTTCGCGCCGCCGCCGATCTTCTGATGTGGTGCGCCGCCGCGCTGGCCTTCGGAAGCGGCCTCGATTACACTATTCGCGGCGCCCGCCTTCTCGGAGCCTCCCGGCGGGGTAGCGGAATTTAACCGCGCCTTGTGCGTAACGCCACGAAATCCGGTTACCATGTAAGCGGATGGGTTCCACTAGTAACGGGTCGCTGTGGGGCATCGGGCCTGAGGAACAGCGTAGCGTGTATGCACTGGTCACCTACATTCCCGAGCCTCTGGGGAAGTTTCTCGACGGCTTACGGATCGAATTGATGCCCGGCTGCCAACCGCACGCGCACGTCAGTCTGTTGCCGCCCCGTCCCCTCGATGCGGACTGGCACGCCGCATCCGAACACGCGCGCTCCCTGCTGGAGCAATCCGAGCCTTTCGAGATCGAGTTCACGCGTCCCGCCATATTTCCCGTCACTGGCGTGATCTATCTCGAGGTTGGCGCCGGCCACGAAACCTTGCTGCGCCTCCACCAGTCCCTCAATATGGGCGCGGTGGCTTTCGCCGAGCCGTTTCCGTACTATCCTCATTCCACTCTGGCCCAAGGGGTTACGCCGGAACGCGTCGAGGAGTTGCACCAACTGGCGATGCGCCGCTGGCAGGACTTCCCCGGTCCGCACCGTTTTCTCGCCAACCGCGCCGTTTTCGTGCAAAACCTGAACGGGAATCGGTGGGTCGATTTGGCCACCCTTTGGCTGGGCCGGCTCGCGGCCAAGCCGTAAGACGATTATCCTCAATTCCGACTAATCTCGATCGGCGTTTCCGACGATCTATCTTGCAGGAGGCATGATTTTAGATCGGATGATGCCGCTCTATACGGTTGTGGTTTGCGACTCTCAGCCCGTTGCCGTGGAAGGGCTGTGTAGTATCTTGCAGAGTGCCGCGGGGTATCGCGTGGTTGCCGCCGGCGCCAGCCTGACGGAAGGCATGGAACTGGTTCGCTCGTTGCGGCCGTCCCTTTGGGCCATGGACAAGTCGTTCGGCGTTCGGCTGGTTCTGGAGTGTCTGGAGGCCCTCCGGGACTTGGAAGGGCGCCCCGCCGTGGTGGTCTGGGGCGATCCGTTATCTCCGGCTGAATCGCTGCGCTTCCTCCAGGCTGGTGCCGGCGGGGTAGTCCGCAAAACCGCCGCCCTGGTGGAAATCCTGTCCTGCTTTCGGTCCGTCGCCGGCGGCGACTCCTGGACGGAGGAAGGTTTTCGGCGAGGTCCCAACCGCGCCGTGGTTGCTGGTCAAGTGACGCTCACGCCCCGCGAGGCGGAGATTATGGAAAGGCTGGAACACGGCTGCCGAAACCGCGACATTGCCTCCGAACTCGGCATTCGCATCGGCACCGTCAAGATTCACGTCAAACATATTTTCGAAAAAACCGGAATCCGCGGCCGCTACGGTCTCGCCATTTCCGGCTTCAGCGAAAGAGGTTCGCTGCCCGAGGCGCACGTAGTGTGAAAAATCGTTAGCCCACATTTCTCACAGGCGGCTCGCGGACGTGGCGCACGCACTCTTGCGTGCCGTGTCGAGACTCTTCTCGACACGTGTTTGGAGCAGCGACACAGCGTCGAAACAAGGCGTCGGCAGAAGTGCCGACGCGGCACGCAAGAGTGCATGCGCCACGCGGTCGCCTTCGATAGCCTGTGAGAAATGCGGGTTAGCCGTTTTCGACGCGCGCCTTTATATCCGAATACGCCATATCGATGAGCCTGTTTAGGGCTGCGGCGTTTGTGGCCGTTCCCGGTCTCAGCTTCACATGGCGCATGAACCTGCCGGCGCCTTGCAACAAGCGGGCTGAACGGCTTCACCTATCTGCAACTGGACGGCGCCACTCTGAATGAAACATTTTACGACGAAAATGGCGGCGTCGCCTGGTCCGCGGCCTAGGCGACTCCGGTCCGGCCATCGGAGGCGGAAGATAATCCGAGTCGGTGGCATCCCTTAGCTCGCCATGGTTGATCGTTGATCAGCCCAACCGTGTGGCTTAACAAGTGTCCCGATCTGCCCCATCAAGCCTCGGTCTGAAATTCAAATATTGTTGAGAGACCGAGACAATAATGGGTTCCGATTTCCGAGCATTTCATAAACACAACTTCCACCCGCTTTGTGGTCTCTACTGATTGACCCACTGCCCGTCCGGGTTGTTGCCGCAGGCGATTCAACGGAAGCGCGTGGAGCAAAATGCGGCGGACCAAGCTTCCTGCCAACCGCTAGCACCATTCGCGGGCGGGGCCGCTGTATTTGGCGGAACGTCTACTGGTATGAGGATAATAGGCGTAGGCGGAGGGTCGATATGGAGATAATCCCCGTGACCAAAATCCCAGTTGTCAGGAATCTCGAATGGAGCTTGGAAATTTTCTGGCCGGGGGTTGGAGGGACCACTACGGCCCAGCGCTCCGCGCCACCATGGATGCCCTGCCGCAATGATTCCGCCCAACAAGTTGCCTAACGGAAACAGCGTTGACAGCACCTCATCTTTCTTGGATGCAAGCACGGACATTTCTCCGATCCTGGCGCCAGCCGCCGTGAACTCTGTGTTCAGGCAATCGTCGTCGATCGCGCCAGCCATCAGGATTGTGCGTCGGACCGATCGACTCATTTGGGAAACCGTCTCCAGTGCCACACGGGCTCCGAGGCTGTGCGAGACAAACGAAACGCTAGCAGCGCTTTCGAAACTGGCATCGAGAAACGGAGCAATTAGTTGGCCCGCTTCGTTGGCGATGCGGGGCTCGTCTGGATAGTCGAGGCCGTGTGCCCAAATGGAGTCCCCCGGCCAAAGCAACCCCACAAAAATGGACGTCGGCCCGAGCTGAAGCAGGCCCTCCCAGTTGGACAGGCACTCAATGCCGTCCGCGCGGTTCACATTGAACCCATGCGTTCCGATTAAAACGTGTCGGCCCTGAATCTCACTGAGCAACTGCGCCTCGTCCAAACCTTGGTAGTTGTCGATGTTTGTGCCCTCGTTGATCGCCACGGAGGCAGCCAGATTGCCACCAGTCGGCGAAAGGCGAACGTCGAGAAATCGTGTCATAATTTTCAGCTACTTCTTTACCAGCTGCATTGTGTTCACAGCCGTTGCCAGGGCGCTGGAGAGGTCCTTGGCGATGGGGGCGAGGGGCGTTGCCAACAGACCCACAAGGACAGCCTCAGCAATATCGTGCCGCCAGTTTCCTGTGGCCGTATGGAGTATGACTCCGGCGGTGATTGCGAGCGCGAGAGATACCAGCATCGCCAAGGCCCTAGTTCCGTTGCGGTACACCTGGTCGCTACGCTGGTAGGCCTCGTCGAGCAGCGCGGTCACGATGAGATCGAAACGGGCGAAGACATCCGACTGGGCGGCAGTCAGTGCGCTTCCAGCCGCTATGCTGGTGGCAACGGCTTTGAGCAGGGCGGAATCCACCCCAGTAGCGGTCGCCAGACCACCGGCGTTGTCGGCGTTGAGGTTTAGCTTGATCAATGACTTGGCAATGGACTTCTGGCTGCCGAGGTCCGTCCCGTTAAACCAGTTCGCCTGCAGCGTCGCAAGGATTTTCGGCTGGGACAGCGCATTGGCCGGCTGTCCTTCAACGGAACCGGCAGGTGTCAGTGCGGTGACTGCCTTCCTGATTCCACTGAAGCCGATGTTGTTCGCTCCGCCGCCGAGCACTTTCGTGGCATCGACGAAGCCAAAGGACGCGGTGCCCAAAGCTCCGATGGCCGTGATGATTTGTGGGAGACTTTCCAGTCCGAGAACGTTCATCGTCTTTTCTCCTCGGTTGATAATATGGCAGCAATACAGCACCTAGCGAGGTACTAGCCGCTACAAGATGTACCTTCCCTCCCCGAGCCGCCTCACGTCGAGCTCAGATCCAGCTTCCCTCTCAGCTTGTGCATGTCCCAGCAACTGGCTTCCCCGGCGAACGTTAACGTGAGGGGCGGGAGAGCATTCTTACGCAGTCAATGTCTGGGCCAATGCTGTGGCAGCACTCACGACGGAAGCGGGGTTTCCAGCCGCAATTGCGGTTCCCAGGCTTAATGCGGAGGTCGCAATCGAAATCACTTTCGACACGTCATTCAATACACCCACTTGCGCCTTTGCCTGCGCCGTCACGGTTTTTATGTTCGCTAGATCTGACTGAATCGATTGCAAGGTTGCCCCAATCGCTTGAGCGGTGAAGTAGTGCGCGCGATCTTCCAATGCCTGGGCTTCGTCCTTGAGGCGCCCCAACTGGTCGGTCGGTATAGGGGGAACATGATCGGCGAGCCGGAAATCGTCAAGGGCCTGAGACAGACTATTGAAGAGATCGGCCAAATTGCCGGCTTCGACGGTCTGGTCTATCGGAAAGGCTGGTGCCATTGTGAACCTCCAAAGTTGTTAGAAACTAAACCGCCTTCTGAATCTGTGGTATGAGCGCCTGGAGTTGGGTCACATATGGCCCAAGCAGGCCGGGTACTCCTTTGGCTTTGAGCTGATGCGCATTCGCCGCCAGGTCCGCAAATCCCTTGGAAAGTGCCTGCAGGGCGGTAATAAGGCTTTGGGCGGACGCCCGTTTGGCTTGAAGGGTCTGCTCGTCGGCCTGCCACTTATCATCCAGCAACAGTTTGACCTCAGGCGATTTGTCCTTCGCGAATTCCCGGTATCGGTCCGCAAGCTTCTGCTCCTCGCTTGCGAGTTGCCGCCCGATGTAGTCATCATGGACGATGGTGACCAGCGCACTCACCACCGCGGATATGTTTCCACTTACCTTCGTAAGGTCCTTTTCCAACTGCCTTTGCTGATATCCCGACGTGGCAGCGGACACGAGGAATTGTGTAATGGATCCCAAGGCCGTTTGCGCTGCCGAGCTTGCCCCGACCGCGGTGCCGGTCTTTGTGACTAGATTTTGCGCGTCGGTTCCAGCCTTCGCTGTTCCAAACGACGCCAGCGAATTGATCGCGCTGAAGTAGTCCGAGAGCAGTTGGGCAGCGGCCTTCGCACCGTCGGCCTCGGTGCCAATCGCAGTGCAATTTGTATCGCTTTGTGACGGAAGCTTGAACGTTCCGAACTCTTCCCTGGAATTCACCTCCCTCAGGCACGATGCCTGCATATCGTCAAAAATGGGAATAGCCGAGGTCAGTGTAGTAGCAGCAGAGCCGCAGAACTTGGATACCGCGTCAGGAGTAGTGCAACTCACGAGCGCCAACGCGAGACAGGTAACTACCAACGCGGGTATTTGCGCGCGAATAAGATTCAAGGTGAGCCTCCTCTATTCTGCTTGTTAAGCATCGCCCATAACCAGACGACGCTGACCGTTATAGAGCTGGCGCGACCACGACGGCAATCGCCGAGGCATATAGGTGCGAAATAACACGACAACCTCCACATCTCGACTACCGTAGGAGCTTAGCCGTAGCCCAACTAAACCAAGCGAATTTATTTATCTGTTTGATAAACATAGAGCCGTACCGAATGTCCTGTCAAGTACCAATTTGAAAAGTTTGTTTACGATCACTGAATAATTCCACAACCGCTGCACTCCTCGACGTTCGATCATGAACCACCCCGAGAAGTCAGTACAGGCGGATCACCGATTCGTGACGGGGAGCAGCTCGTTCGCGCTGCGGAGCACTTCACGAAGCCAAAGCATCGCCGCGCGCTCCAGGTCTGGCCACGCACTCGGCAGGTCGTCCAGATCGGTTGTTCGGTTGCCCGTGACTTGAGAACTGCACCAACGGCACCATGAACGAATTCGCCGATCACTAACGACATATCGCGAGTATGCTGGGTGACGTGGCACTTATTAACAGGCCAAGGGATTGCACAAGACGGCAAGAACCAGTACCGTGTAATGTCCGCCGCCGGAACTATCGCCGGAACGTGTGCGCCCATCACGATGGACGTTTACCCGCGCTGAATCTATACGAGCGCGCATAA
>JBEKYD010000146.1:0-18614 GCA_049511335.1 Bryobacteraceae bacterium
TGGCGCACTCCAGGCGGTTCTCCTCCGTCCATTCGGCGGTCCGCGCGAAAACGTCTTTCCGGTCGCGATCGAATCCCAGCACGAACGAGCCGTTCACCTGGATGCCGTTCTCGTGCAGCATGCGGACCCGCCGCGCATAATCGCCAGCCTTGGGCGTCTTCTTTCTAGCATCGGCCAGGTTCTCATCCGTGAGCGACTCGAATCCCACGAATACGCCCGTACATCCGGCCAGGGCCATGGCACGGATCAAAGCCGGATCGTCGGTGACGTCGATGGATACTGCCGCGCTCCAAATCTTGTTGAGAGGCCGTAGCGCCTCGCACAGTTCGCGCAGGTACGCGCGGTTCGATCCCAGATTGTCATCGACGAAGACCGCGTACGGTTGCTCATCGGCAGCGAACTCCGCGGCGAGCTGCGCGGGATCTCGCATGCGATACGGCATCCGCAAACCATCGGTTGCCAGATAGCAGAACCCGCAGCGGTTGTGACAACCGCGGGTGGCAATCAAACTCGTGGTAGTGAGAAAGCTTTTGCGCGGCAGAAGCGACCGTCTTGGCGCGGGGTCCTGGCGATAATCGCTCTCGTAGGTTGCCGTGTATTGCGGCCGCAGGCAGCCCGCCTCCACGTCCGCTAGGATCCGCGGCCAAAGTTGCACGCCATCGCCCACCGCAAGCGCGTCCGCATGGGGCGCGCACTCCGCCGGGCACGACAGCACGTGCAGTCCGCCCAGCACGGCTTTGCTGCCGCGGCTGCGGTACCATTCGGCCAGCTCGAACGCCCGCTTCGCGAACGTCAGGTGGACCGTGATCCCCACCACCTCGGGCATGGGCGCAAAAGGCGGCCGCCCGTCCAGCAGGTTCTCGTCCCAATAGCGAACCTCCCAGTGTGGGGGCGTCGCCGCCGCGAAACTGGTCAAGGCCAGCGTCGGCGTAAGCACGTGCTTGCCGAAGCTCGCGTTTGGATCCTTCGCATAGAACGGATTGATCAAGAGCGCATACCGCGCCTGGGTCGGCCCAGCGGGAATCGCGGCATCGAGAAGCGGCGGCCGGGTCATGTCAGCCGGACGCCATCGTCGCCTTGGCGATGGCACGGCGAGCGGGCGTATCGAGATCATGGAAGTACTTTACATATTAAAGTACTTGGTGTCAAGCGTAGCTTCGGTCCGGCGTGCGGGCGAAAGGCTACTTCACGGGCGCGAGTTTTTCCCAACCAACCGAGGCGCGCTTGATGCGGGCCATGGCCTCCAGAATGTTGGGGAGCGCGGTTGCATAGCTGAAACGGATGTAGCCGTTTCCATATTCGCCGAAGCATCCACCATCCACGCCTGCCACACCGGTTTCCTGAAGTAACAGGTCGGCGAGTTCCTTCGACGCCATTCCGGTTCCGGTCACGTTGGCAAAGGCGTAGAACGCGCCCAGGGGAACCGCGCAGCGGAAACCGGGGATTTCGTTCAGCTCTTTGCAAATGGCATCGCGGCGGCGGCGGAATTCGGCGACCATGGCGGCCACCGAATCCTGGGGGCCGGTGAGGGCCGCAATGCCGGCGCGCTGAGTGAAACTGGCGGTGCACGAATTCGAATTCACCATCAGTTTCGTCACCGCGTCCACCAGCCAGGTAGGCATAACTCCATATCCGATGCGCCAGCCCGTCATGGCGTAGGTCTTGGAGAAACCGTCCAGAATAATGGTTTTCTCCAGCATTCCAGGGAATCTCGAGATGGAGACCGGAGGTTCGGCGGTATAAACAGTCTGCGAATAGATTTCGTCGCTCAACACCATCAGGTCGCGGTCGCGCAGCATTTCGGCAATCCGGGCCACGTCTTCGGGCGGGATCATTCCACCGGTAGGATTCTGCGGAGAGTTCAGAATCACGATTTTGGTCTTCGGCGTGAGGCAATCGCGGAACAAGTCGAGGTCGAAAGAGAACCCGCGCTTCTCCTCCAAAGGCAGCGGCACCGGCTTGGCGCCAAGGTACCGGATCATGGATTCATATATGGGAAAACCCGGATTCGGGTAGATTACTTCGTCGCCCGGTTCCAATAGCGCCATCAGGGTGAAGAACATGATCGGCTTGCCGCCCGGCACAACCGAAATGTTGCGCGGGCCGACCGAGATGCCACGCGTGCGCGACACCGTGGCGGCGATCGCCTCGCGCAATTCCGGCAGCCCGGGGGTCGGCCCGTAGTGGGTCCAACCTTCGTCCAAGGCCCGCTTGGCAGCTTCGATAATATGCGCCGGTGTCGGAAAGTCGGGTTCCCCGAGCTCCAGATGAATCACGTTGCGGCCTTGCGCTTCCAGTGCGCGTGCACGCAACAGGACGTCAAATGCCGATTCGACGCCCAGCCGGCTCATGGATGTTGCGAGTCTCATAGATATATGCCTGTTCGTTGGCGGGCCGCCCACGGTTTGGTTCGGAGCGGCCAGTTCTTCGGTAACTTACTTTAAGCCCCCTCGCTCCGTTTGACAATCCCTTGGGCGAGTTGCAAAGGAAGTTGAAAAGGTGGCCCCCAGGCCGGGCGGCCAGGAGTTACCATGGCTCCCATGCGTCGCAGCCTGTTTCTGATCTTCCTGTCGATTGTGGCGCCTGCATGGCTTTGCGGGCGGGCGCTGCTGCTCATTTCGATCGACGGCATGCGGCCGGACTACCTGCTCCAGGCGGATGCGCATGGGCTGAAGATTCCTCATTTGCGCGGCATCCTCGGTGACGGCGCCCATGCGTCCGGCGTGCGCGGTGTGTTGCCCACGGTGACGTATCCGAGCCATACCACGATCATGACCGGAGTTTGGCCGGCCCGGCATGGAATCTATACCAACATTACGTTCGACCCGCTGGGGATCAATTTCGAAGGTTGGTATTGGTACAGCGAAGACATCGCCGTACCCACGCTATGGGAAGCCGCGGCGAAAGCCGGCCTGACGGTGGGGAGCGTCTCCTGGCCGGTCACCGTCGGCGCCAAGGGAATCCGCTACAACATTCCCGAATTCTGGCGGGCGGCAAAATCGGCCGACGATCTGAAACTGTTGCGCGTGGTGAGCACACCGGGACTGGTAGCGGAGATTGCCAAAGAGGCCGGGCCATACGTCCTAGACCTGGACAACGCCGTTCCCGGCGATTGGGCGCGGACGCGATACGCGGCTTGGATTCTGCGGCACGGGCGGCCTCAGTTCATGACCCTCCATTTGGCGGCGCTCGATCACCTCCAGCACGCCACCGGCCCGTTCAGCCCGGAATCCAATCGCGCGCTGGAACAGATCGACGAAATGCTGGGGCAATTGGAGGATGCGGCGCGCTCCGCTCGTCCGGACTACGCGTTTTGCGTGGTCTCCGATCATGGTTTTTCCGGCATCGACCATAGTCTGAACCTGATGAACGCTTTCGCCGGCGAAGGGCTGGTCAAACTGGGACCGGGAAGCGGTTTCCGGGGAGCGCCGCTGGTATTGGATTGGAAGGCGTTTCCGAAGGTGGATGGCGGCTCGGCGGCCATTCTGCTAAAAGATCCCAAAGACGAGGCGACCCGCACCAAAGTGGAGCAACTGCTGCAGCGCCTGGCCGCCGATCCGGCGAATGGCATCGCCCGGATTTTGGACCGGACGGAAATTGCGGCGATGGGTGGAAATCCGAACGCCGCGTTCTGGGTGGACATGCAACCGGACTTTTCCGCTGTGAACACGATGGGGGAGCTTGTAACCACGGCCAAAGGGGGAACGCACGGCTATGCGCCGTCGCACGCGGAAATGCTCGCCTCGTTTTTCATGGCCGGGCCGGACGTGGCGAAAGGCCTGACTCTGGGTGAGTTGGACATGCGCCGCATAGCTCCGACGGCGGCGGCATATTTGGGTTTCCCCTTTCCGTCCGCCGAGTTGAAGCCGGTGGTTTTAGCCAAATGAGCCGATTGCACACGTGAACATTAATTCGGCGGACGTCTTGACGTTGTAACCCGATCATCATAATATTTAGCTGAAGCAGTGATTAAAGGGGCAAATTGAATTGAGGCGTCTCGTCAGCCTATTCCGGCCTGCTGCACACGTTGTCAGACTTCCGGACCAGCAGGTGCGGCGGCTTTATCCCAAATTCCGCTGGCGAATCCTCGAAGCCACCTTCATCGGCTACGCAACTTTTTACTTTGTTCGCAATAACTTGCCGGTGGTCTCGAAGGAGATGGGGCAGGCTCTCCACTACTCCAAGAGCCAGATTGGCGATTTGCTCGCGCTCACCGCGATCGCCTACGGGATCGGCAAGTTCGTGCTGGGCGCCTGGAGCGACCGCAGCAACCCGCGCTATTTCATGCCGGCCGGGTTGCTGGTAACGGCGGCGTGTAACTTCGCCTTCGGCGCCGTCAGCAGCTACCCCATGCACCTTGCGCTTTGGACCCTGAACGGGCTGGCGCAGGGGATGGGATGGGCGCCCTGCGGCCGTTCCCTGGGCCATTGGTACAGCGTGCGCGAGCGGGGAACGGTGTTCGCCTTCTGGAACCTGGCGGTCAACGTCGGGGGTGGTCTCACCGGTCTCATCGCCGCCTACAGCACGGCGTGGATGGGATGGCGGTCCGCCTTCTACGTACCGGGAATTCTGGCTGTGCTCTGCGCGATTTACCTGGTGGTGCGGCTTCGGGATACACCGCAATCGGTCGGCCTGCCGCCCATTGAAGAATACCGGAACGACTATCCGGCGGATGGTGGGCGCAATCGCGAAGCCGAATTGGGGACCCGCGAGCTGCTGGTCCAGTACGTTTTGAAGAATCGCTATTTGTGGCTGTTTGCGGCCGCCAATTTCTTTGTCTATCTCAGCCGCTACAGCATGCTCGATTGGGGCCCGACGTATTTGAAAGAGGTCAAGCACGCCACCCTCGAGCAGGGCGGATTCAGCACCGCGATTTATGAGCTAGGGGGCATTTTCAGCACGGTGCTGATGGGCTGGCTTTCGGACAAGGCCGGGGGCCGGCGCGGCATGATCAGCGTGCTTTGCATGGTTCCGGTTTTCCTGGCATTCGCCGGCATTCTGTATGCTCCCGCGGGAATGCTGTGGCTGAATCTGACGCTGTTCGGGATCGTCGGATTCTTCATTTATCCGCCCGTCATGCTGCTGCCGGTGATGGGCCTCGATTTCACCTCGAAGAAGGCCATTGGCACGGCGGCCGGCTTCATCGGGCTGTTTGGCTATCTCGGCCGCACGGTACAAGGCAAGGTTCTTGGTACGCTGGCGGAACGATACGGGTGGAACGCTTCGTTCTATGCCATTCTGGCTTCCACGTTGCTGGGAATTGGAATCTTGTCCTGGACCTGGAAGCTGAAGCCGCGCACGGCCGGGGAGCGGCAGCCGGCCGCGGTTGGATCCGAGGTGGGTGCCGGCAGGGACGCCGAATGATTTCCACAAGGCCAAACGGCAAGCTCGGGGTCGCCGGGAGAATCGCGCTGCGAGGATTTTTGTCACATCCCCGTAAAGTGCGCGTAGTAATATGCGTTTTCAACTCGTTGGAGGTTAGAAGATGAACAGTTTTCGAAGAATCCCGTTGTTGATCGGGTGCTTATTGACCGCAACGTTACTTTTCGCCCAGTTTGAAACCGCCGAGGTCGTGGGCACGGTTCGCGATCCTAGCGGTAGCCCAATCCTGAAGGCGGACGTCACGCTTACCAACCTGGATACAGGTATTCAAGCCAAGACTGCAACCGACGAAAACGGCAGCTATGATTTTTTCAACGTTAAGGTGGGCCGCTACTCGGTCACCGTCGAGCACGCCGGGTTTTCGAAGTTTACCGACCCGGCCGTGTCCGTGAGCGTGGGCGCCCGCCAACGCGTGGACGTCGCGATGCAGATGGGCGCGATTACGGAATCCATCGAGGTGACCACCGCGGCGGCCGCGCTCGAGACCGACTCCAGCGACCACGGACAGGTGGTGAACACGGCGGAAGTTGCCGAACTTCCGCTCAACGGCCGCAATTATGCCGATCTGGCGCTGTTAGACGCCAACGCCGTCAAATCGCCGATGTCGGCCACCTTCTCGGCCACCGGGACACCCCGGGAAGGCGCCTTCAACGTAAACGGCATGCGCAGCACGTATAACAATTTTCTGCTCGACGGCCTGGACAACAACTCCTATGGAACCAGCAACCAGGGCTACTCGGCCCAGTTGGTGCAGTTGTCGCCGGACGCGCTGGCCGAGTTCAAAATCATCACCGGCAACTACAGCGCCGAATATGGGCGCGTGGGCGGCGCGGTGGTGAACGCGGTGATGAAATCCGGAACCAACCAGTTTCACGGCTCGGCCTACGAGTTCCTGCGCAACACCGACCTCAACGCCACCGGCTTCCTGTTCAGTCCCGCCGTTTTCGTGAAACCAACCTTGCAGCGGAACCAGTTCGGAGCGACGGTGGGCGGACCGCTCGTCAAGAACAAGCTGTTCTTTTTCGCGGATTACGAAGGCTACCGGCAGTTGCAGAGATATCTCAACTTCGATTCGATTGCGGACGCCACCGACCGCGTAGGAGTTCTGCCCGTGAGCGTAATAAACCCGCTCACCAACACCGTTTATCCGGCGAACACGCAAATCCCGATCTCGCAGATCAATCCGTTTGCCGCCACCGTGCTCAGCCAGTTACCCCCGACCAACGGTCCGGGACGCTCCAACAACGACGAGGCGCTGCTGCTGATCCGGGATTACGGCGACAAATACGACGCTAAGATCGACGGCCAGATCAACGATCGCATGACGGCGTTCCTCCGCTGGAGCCAGCGCAAGGACTTGCAGTATTACGCGCCCGACCTGACCGGCCCCTCGGGCGGCGACGGCAACGGCCATATTCACATCGTCGACCAGAACGCTTCATTTGGCTACACCTGGACGATAACGCCGACATCCCTATTCGAAGCGCGCCTGGGTTTCTCCCACTTGCTTGGCGGCAAGACGCCGCCGTATGTGGGTGGCCCCAGCATGAACTCTCTGTACGGCGGTTTTCAAGGCTTGCCCACGACACCCAATCTTACCGGCGGACTCGACACCCAAACCATCACCGGACTCACTGCCATGGGCCGGCAAACCAGCAATCCGCAGTTCCAAAACCCCACTTCCTGGGACCCGAAACTCAACTATTCCAAGCAGTGGAACCGCCATTCCTTCAAGATGGGCTATGAATATCTGCAGATCCACACCGAGATCCTGGACACCAATCCGCTTTATGGCCAAGACACCTACAACGGGGCATTCAGTAAGCCCACCTGTGCGCAACTGGGCCAGCCCTCCACTTGCACCATCACCAGCGACTCGACCAGTTACAGCCTGGCGGATTTCTATTTCGGGCTCCCCGCCCAAATCAACCTCGGAAGCTATACGGTGGTCAATCTGCGCCAATACGTGCACTCGCTGTATTTTCAGGACGACTACCGGATAAGCTCGAAGCTCACGCTGAACGTGGGAATGCGGTGGGAGTTCGCGTCGCCGCTTTATGAGCGCGATAACAATTACTCGAACTTCGACCCCACCACCAATACCATGATCAAGGCCACCGGCGGCAGCCTCTTCGCGCGCGGTCTGGTTCATCCCGACTATGGCGACTGGGGGCCGCGGATCGGCATGGCGTACAGCATTGACTCGAAAACAGTGGTGCGCGGCGGGTACGGCATCAGCTACACGTTCTTCAACCGGCCGGGCAGCGCGCAGGAAGGAATCAATGCTCCCCAGGCCCTGTTCGGCGTCCTCAGCCAGTCGAGCCCCACGTCGCCGACCTTCCTCACCACCCTGAACAGCTTTACCACCAACATCGCCAGCCCGGCGGCCTTTAATCCGGTCAACTCCAACGTCGTCTACACACCGCCGGATAGCAAATGGCCGTACGTCCAGAACTGGTTCATTCAGGTGCAGCGGGAACTCCCTAAGGACACGCTTCTCGCGGTGTCCTACAACGGAAACCACAGCCTGCGGCTGCCGATCATCGCCGATTACAACGAGGCGGCCCCGTACAACCCGAGCAACCCGTTGGCATACACCGCGCGCGTTCCGATCCCAACTTTCGGGCCGATCACCTGGCTCGATCCAGCGGGCGACAATCACTACAATGGTCTCTCGGCCCGTATCGAGCACCGTTTGTCGAAGGGTTTGTACCTTCAAAACTCGTTCACTTGGGGCCTTGCGATGGGCGATTCCGAGCAGGCGCTCGAGTACTTTGCGGGCTACTACCAGGCCAATCCGCAAAACATTCACAACCTGGTGGCGGAAAAAGGTCCCTCCAGCTTTGACGTGAAGTTCAATAACGTCACCACCGTCGTCTACCAGCTTCCCTTCGGCAAAGGCCTCCAGCACGGCGCCAACATGAATCCCGTGGTGGATGCGTTTCTGGGCGGATGGGAGGTCACGACGATCAACACCGCTCATACGGGCCAGCCGATCGACGTGACCTACGCGGCGAGCGGGAACAACATTGTCAGCTCGCTTTCCAACGATTACCGCGGCCAGCCGTACCTGCGGCCCAATGTAAGCGGCCAAGCCGTCAGCCAGAGCCGTTCGGCCATGCTGAACACGTATTTCGCCGGGTTCACCTTCTCCACTCCTCCCGCCAACGCGCCATTTGGGGATGTGGGCCGCAATTCGTTCTGGGCTCCCAACTTCGACCAGTGGGACTGTTCCGTTGACAAGAGCTTCCGGATCCGCGAAAAGGCCCGCGTGCAATTCCGGTCGGAGTTCTTCAACGTGCTGAACCATACCAATTTTGGGATACCGACCCCGCAAACGACCAGCGCCGCCTTCGGCACCATCCGCACCACCTTCCCGTCGAGGCAGATCCAGTTCGCGCTGAAACTGCTTTTCTAGAACACGGTTTGAGCCACGGATGAACGCGGATGGACACGGATAGAAGACTGAAGCACCTGTCGTCTTGGTGATCCGTGTTTATCTGTGTCCATCCGTGGCCTTAATGCTTCAGGCCTTCCGAGCCCAGCGGCTGCCTGACTTTCATTACAATTTGATTAAATGACTAGGTCCGAGATGTACCGGCGCTTCCGCGGGCATGCGGGGCGCTGGGACGTGATTATCGTTGGCGGAGGCGCCACCGGCGTTGGCGTGGCGATCGACGCCGCCACCCGCGGCTACGATACGCTGCTGCTGGAACAGAGCGATTTCGGCAAAGGAACGTCGAGCCGCAGCACCAAGCTGGTCCACGGAGGCGTGCGCTACCTGGAACAAGGCAACGTGTCGCTGGTCATGGAGGCGCTCAAGGAGCGCGGCCTGCTGCTGCAGAATGCGCCGCACCTGGTAAGCAATTTGGGCTTCGTGGTGCCCAACTACGATTGGTGGGAAGCGCCGTTCTACGGTATCGGGCTGAAGCTGTACAACCTGCTCGCGGGGAAATACGGCTTCGGAGCTTCGAAGATCCTCTGCCGGGAAGAAACGCTGGAGCGTCTGCCCACCATCAAGACCGAAGGGCTCAAGGGCGGGGTCATATACTTTGACGGCCAATTCGACGATTCGCGGCTGCTCATCAACCTGGTAGCGACCGCCTTCGAACAGGGCGCCACTCTGCTCAACTACGCCGCGGTAGGGGAGCTCACCCAGGATGGCGAGGGCTTCGTGGACGGCGTCCGATTCCGCGACGGCGAGAGCGGGGAGGAATTCGAAGCGCGGGGCAAAGTGGTCGTCAATGCCACCGGACCTTTCGCCGACGCGCTACGGCGCCGCGCGGACCCGTCGGCCCAGCCGATGATCGCTCCCAGCCAGGGCATTCACCTGGTGTTCGACCGCTCGTTCCTGGCCGGCGATACCGCCATCATGGTGCCGCATACCAGCGACGGACGGGTGATGTTCGCCATACCCTGGCACGGCCATACCGTGGTGGGGACTACCGATACGCCGATTTCCGAGGCCACGCTCGAGCCGGTGGCCCTGGAACAAGAGATTGAGTTCATTTTGCAGACGGCCTCGTTGTATTTGGAGAAAAGGCCCACGCGCGGCGACGTCCTCAGCGTATTCGCCGGGATTCGCCCGCTAGTGCGTTCCGGCGAGAGCGGGAACACCGCGGCGCTCTCGCGGGACCATACCATCCGCATCGAGAATTCCGGCATGATCACGATCTGTGGAGGCAAGTGGACCACCTATCGCCACATGGCGGAAGATTGTGTCGACCAGGCAGCCACGCTCGCCCGGCTGCCGGAACGGCCGTGCGTCACCGCTCATTTGAATGTCCACGGGTTCCAAACAGCTTCCGAGAAGTTCGGCCATCTGCGGGTCTATGGATCGGACGCGCCCATGGTGCGGCAGCTTGAGGAGAGCGAGTCGGACTGGGCGGCGCCGCTCGATGGCGCGCTTCCTTACACCGGCGCGGAGGTCGTCTGGGCGGTGCGTCAGGAAATGGCGCGTACCCTCGAGGACGTTCTGGCGCGGCGCACGCGGGCCCTGTTCCTCAACGCGCAAGCGGCCATCCGCATGGCGCCGCGGACGGTGGCATTGATGGCGCGGGAGATGCAACAGAGCCCGGAGTGGCAGGCCGAACAACTGCGAAGCTTCCACGAGACGGCTCGGAACTATCTGGTTGAGGGCCGTGGCGCGGCCTGTCAAGGCTGCTGAGCCGGGACTCCGAACTCCTGATGTCGCCGGTCATTTTCCAGCCAGCAACGAAAATAAGCTGACCCAATTGACGGGGAATCGGCTTGGGAAGCCAGGTGGGACAGACGATCGTTTTCTGTCGTCTGTCGTGCGCTGCGGCCCGGAAGACTGACAGACCACGAAAAACGATGGTCTGTCCAAGGTCTGTCCCACCTCTGGGTCACCCAAACTCCACAGGGCGCCGCCATGCTACACCGCATCCACTTTCGGCGCTCCCGTCGACTCCCGAACGATCAATTCGGCGGGAACTTTAATGGCTTCCGCCGATTGTTTCCCGGACATTAATTTCAAGAGGCATTCCATGGCCATCAGCCCCATTTGCCGCATGGGCTGGCGCACCGTGGTCAGCCGGGGTTGGGTATAGGAAGAAAAAAACAGGTCGTCGAAACCGACCAGGGAAATATCCGCGGGAACGCGCAGCTTGCGAGTCTGGATGGAGCGGAGCACCCCCAGCGCCGTCAGGTCGTTGTAGCAGAAAATCGCGGTGGGCGGATGGGATAGGCCCAGCAACGTTTCGAGCGCCGACGAGCCGCCTTCGGGTCTCCCGTCGCCGTGCACCACCAGTTCCGGCAGGAACGGCAGGGCGGCCCGCTCCAGGGCCTCGCGGTACCCGGCGAATCGTTCCGTGTCCGACTGGTGACCGTAACGGTCGCCCACGTAAGCGATGCGGCGATGGCCGAGACCGATCAGATAACTGACCGCTTGCCTGGCGCCTTCGAGGTTGTCGATCATTACCGAATGCACGAACTGGCCGGGATGCTGGTTGTTGATCAGAACGATCGGCACCATCATTTCCGACAGCATGGGCGTGTACAGGGCTCCCACGCGGGAGGAGGTGACCACGATGCCATCCACCCGCCGTTCGGCAAACGAGTGCACGACGTTTTTTTCGCGGGTCGGATCCGCATTGGAATCGGCCAGAAAAACCGAGTAGCCGTTATCGTTGGCGGCCAGCTCGATGCCGCTGACCACCTCGCTCACAAAAGGGTCGGAAATGGTGGTCACGACGACCCCAATCGTGCGCGTCTGCCGCGTCACCAAACCACGCGCCACGGCGCTGGCGCGATAGCCTAAGTCTCTGGCGACCCGCTGGATTTCCTCGGTGGTTTTCCGGTTGACGAGCGGGCTGTCCCGCAGGGCTCGCGAAACCGTCGAATGAGAGACGCCAGCGGCGCGAGCAATGTCTTTGATCGACGCCGGCCTGTGGCGAAGCTGCCCGATAGCGTTCATCAGGGGACCATAAGTTCAAGCCACAGATGAACACAGATAAACGCAGATAGATTCTCTTTCTCCTGGTTCTTCATCTGTGTTCATCTGCGTTCATCTGTGGCCATATTTTCTATACCCGCTCACGAAAACCGCGTACGCTTCCACAACAGAAAACCGCACACTACCAGGCACACCAGCGTCGTAATCACCAACGCCGCCATCCAGAAGAGATTTACGGCGACGGGTTGATGCGTGGCGCCGGCGGCCAACCACACAAAAATTGCAACCGCGGCGGCCATAATCCCCCATTCCCACCAGTGACGAACCGGCTTGTCGCGTGCCAAGGGATCTTCCCCGAGCAGGCTCGAAGCGACCCTCGCGCGGTCGAGCCCGTAACGGACACACTCGCGCTCCACGGCCGACTTCCACGATACGTGCTCGGATGCGGATGCTTCAGCCGAGCAGATGGCGCCCGCTCCGGCGATCATGATTACCGAGCCGGTGAATACCAGCACGTGAGCCAGCACGCCTTGCCCGGCGAGCTCGCCGAAAACCAGGACTCCCCACGCGAGGCCCCAAAGCTGGTTGGTATTCGACAGGGGAATCCCGCGGGCGATGCCGATATACTTGGCGGCGTAGTTTTGAAACAGGTCGCCCACCACCCAGCAGAACCCGCCCAGAAACAGCCAGAACAGCGCGGGCCGGGCTCGAACCAGTTCGGCAATGACGCCGTGCACTCCTCCGTCAAAAGCCACGGCCAGGCTCCAGACCGTGCCCAATTCACCGACCGTGAACACGGTGACGAAAGAGAGCGGGTTCATGCCGCTGATGTAAGCCTTCCGGTACGGAATGTACATGGTGCCCAGCAGCAACCCGGCGCTGAGGGCGGCCACGATGCCGAGCGCCGCGCCGCCGGGCGCGGTATGGCCGGTTTGCTGCGAGGTGGCGTACGCCAGCACGGCAGCGCCGCCCACGATGGCCACGGCGCCTCCCACGACCCGCCCCCAGCCGGTCCCGCGCAATTCATTGAACAGTAGCCAGCCCCAAAACAAACCGACCAGGCTGTTGATATTCCAGAGTGGGAAGGCGATCGACAACCCGACATTGCGAACCCCGAAAACCGTCAGCGTATTGGCCACCGCCCACAACATGCCCGCGATCACCGCCCAGACGATCAGATGCGGCTTTTCGCGAAGATCCATGAAGACGTAGCCGGTGCCTTTCAGGGCCACGGGCACGGTCCAACGGGCGACGAACACGCCGGCCACCATGCCGAGCGAGATGAGGAAGGGGGAAAAGCCGGCCGTTACCAGTTTGGTGGGGGCCTCGGCGGCGGCCAGCCAAGTGGCGGCCGCTAACCCGCAGAACACGCCCAGCACGTGGAGAGACATCGCCGGGAGCTTGGCCTTGACTGTCGAGGCGCTCATTTCACGATCACCAGTACGCCGATGCCGATGATCAGAACGATGATCGGCAGCCACAAATGTGGATCGGTGGCAATGGCATGCATGCGCGACTGCTTCGAATTGGGCATGTTCGTCTTGGAACTCCTGGCGGCCGAATTTTCAAACCGGCAGGGACACCCTTGCGCCGGTCTCGCGCCACCTGCTAACAGGCGATCTTTTGCAGGGTAGCATCTACCTCGCTCACCTGCACGGGCCGTCCCTCGCGACAGGACAGCGTAGCGGCCAGGCTGATCCGCATCGCCGCGATGGCGTCGGCCCCGGTCAGCGAGGGCGGTTGGCCGGCGATCGCGCGATTTACGAAATCCTGGATCTGGGTGAGGTAAGCGCCCTCGAAACGCTGCATGAAGTGCGGCACCACATCGTGGGTGATGCCTTGCTCGGTCATCACCAGAATCGGCGTGTGCCGGAAATAGCCGATTTGAAGCGAACCCTTGGTGCCCCAGATTTCGGTGCGGATATCGTAGCCGAACACCGCGTTGCGGCTCAACTGCACCGCGCCCAGGGTGCCGCTCTCGAACACCATGTTCACCAGGGCGTTGTCGATGTCGCCCACGGATTTCATTTCCGGGTACGCCAAGGCGCCGCCCACGGCCTGGACGGTTGCCACCTCGCCCATGAACATGCGGCCCAAATCGAAGTCGTGTACGCCCATGTCGGCAATCAGGCCGCCGCTGACGTTGGGATCGCAGAATTCGAGTGGCGGCCGGAACGGATCGCGGGAAATGGAAATCATCACCACGGGCGTCCCGATGACGCCGTCGTCCACTTTCTTCTTGGCCGCGAGATACCCGGCGTCGAAACGGCGCTGGAATGCCATATGGAAGAACACCCCGGCCTTTTCCACGGCGTGGAGCATTTCGTAGGCGTCCGGCAACGACAAAGACATGGGCTTTTCGCAAAAGATGGCCTTACCCGCCCGAGCGGCGTCCATCACCACCTCTTTATGCGTGCTGGTGGAGGTGACGATGACGACCGCCTCTACGTCCTTATCCTGGAGCAGCTCCAGATGATGATGGTAGATTCTGACGCCGCCCAGCTCGGCCGCGAACTGTTCGCGGAGATCCGGTTTCTGGTCGGCCACGGCGACCAACCTCGCGTGGGGAACGCGTTGCGCCAGGTTGTGCGCATAGACGCTTCCCATCCTTCCCAATCCAATTACGCCCACATTCAGGAGACCGGGCATATGGAAGCCACTCCTTCGTAGATTTCCTGGGTCTTTACCGGCCGATTTTCACGCGCCGATTTGGCGGCCGCCAGAGCGATGGCCGCCGCTTTGAATCCATCTTCTCCGTTCACCGGAACCGGCTTGTCGTTCGAGACGGCCTCCACGAACGCGCGCATCTCGCGAAGATACGATTCCATGTACCGCTCCAGGAAAAAATGCAGCGGCAGGGCGGTGTGGACGCCGGCGCGATCGCTCAGGATATGCGTATCGGGCGCGTTGTTGGTCACCGTCACCATGCCGTCGGAACCGAACATCTCCACCCGCTGGTCGTAGCCGTAGACGGCCTGGCGGCTGTTATCGATCACCGCAAACGCGCCGTTTTCAAAGGTCAGCGTGACCACCGCCGTATCCCAGTCGCCGGCCGCGGCGAACATCGGATCGACCAACACGGCGGCCCTGGTGTACACCTCGGTGACTTCGCTCGCCATCAGGTAGCGCGCCATGTCGAAATCGTGGATGGTCATATCCAGGAAGATCCCGCCGGACGCGCGGATGTAGGCCTCGGGCGGCGGGCCGGGATCGCGGCTGGTGATGCGCAGAACGTGCGGTTGGCCCACTTGGCCCGCGGCGATGGTTTCCCGGACGCGCAGGAAATTCGGATCGAAGCGGCGGTTGAAGCCCACCATCATCCGAACTCCGCGCCGGGCGACCTCTTCGTTAACGGCCTGCACTTTTGCGAGGGAGAGATCGATCGGCTTTTCGCAGAAGATCTGCTTCCCCCGCGCGGCCGCGTCGAGGATCATCCGGTAGTGCGTGTCGGTCGGGGTGCAGATGACCACCGCGTCCACTTCGGGAAGGTTCAGCAAGTCGCGGTAGTCGGCAAAGGTTCTCGAAATTTCGTACTGTCCGGCCACGGCCTGGAGATCGGCTGTAGCCACGTCGGACGCCGCCACAAGCTCGGCGCCGGGAATACGGGTCGACAGGTTTGCGATATGGATTTTGCCGATGCGTCCGACGCCCAGAACGCCGAATCGAAGTTTGTTTCGTATCATGCTCTTGCCTCCTATGGCCGGCGCCTCTAAGTTCCGGTTTCTGACGGCCGGAATCTTGTTTCCTCGTTTTGGGTGCAAGCTGGCTGAAGCCAACGGCCGGATCCGCCAGAGCCCGCGGTTCTGGCCGAATCCCTTAATGAATACGTGTGCAATCCGATCGTAGCCCGACCAAAGCAATGGCGTCAAGGGATAAAATGGAGTTGCCCTCAGGCGCTTTCGAAGGCCGCGCCACCCGGCCCCAGAATCCGCCACACACGTGTGCATGCTGGGGCGATATCGCCAGCCCGCAGGGCCCAAGACAATAGCCCACGCCGCGAGGCGTCGGAATGGGATGGGCGTGAACGAGCCCCCAAAGGGGGCGGAAGATCGCCCCCCCGCGGTCTTTCGCCCCTTACCGGGGCTTCGTGAATCTCTCGCGGTTTCCTTGGGGTTGGCGCGGACCAGGATATTCGTATCGAGGACAACCCTCACGGCTGCCAGCTACGATTCGGCCAAGTCTAAAAGAACAACGTCCTTCCATCCAGCGCAATCAGTCCGGGCCCAAAGAACGTCGTGGCCGCCGGAGCGGAGTGCCTCGACGATCGGCTTCGGAAAGTTCTCATCGGCGAGGAGGCGCATCTACGCTGGAATCGGATAGGCCTTGTATTCGTGGGCCAAATAGCTGGCGTACGATAAGCAGGCGAGAATGTCCTCTCGCGTCAGTCCGGGATAATTTGTCAGCAGGTCGTTCTCGGACTGGCCGGCTGCGAGGAGTTCCAGAATGAACTCGACGGCGAGACGCGTCCCTCGGATCACTGGTTTGCCGGCGAGAACTTCGGGATCGACGGCGATGCGCTCAGAAAGCGGCATACCCACAGTCTACCGTGCCAACACGCGGTTCGGGAGCGCTTCTGTCGGACTCGAATTGGCGCGTTCGACTTTGGCTTTCACCGTGCGCCGGTCCAACTCCAGGCGCCTGGCGGTCTCCTCATAGCTGCCGGTCTGGCTGTAGATGTGCGCGCAGTAGCGGCACAGCAGTTGCTCGGCGGTGAATTGGCCGGAACGAAACTGCTTCGCCAGTTCGTCCTCGGCCGTCTGAGCCGGCGGGGCGGAAGGTTTGTAGTCGCGGCGGATCAGGACGTTCCTCACGCACTGTTCCAGCTCGCGATAGTTGCCAGGCCAGGCGTAACCCGCCCCCAGGTTCCGCTCCACCCAGCCCACCGCCTCGGACGCGAACTGTTCCGCTTCGGCCCCGGCAACCTTTCGCGCCATGTAAACGACCAGCTCGCGCAGCACTTGTGGGGAATCCGCGAGTTGCTGCGCCAGCGAAGGCGTCGCGATCTGGTCGGAACAGAGGCGGTAGTACAGGTCTTCGCGGAATCGGCCTTGGCGAATGCCGGCCGCGAGGTCGCGGTTGGTGGCGGCAATCAACTTTCCTTCAAACCGGCGGCTGCCGGTATCGCCCACCGGATGGAAGGTGCGCGTCTCAATCACCCGGAGCAGCTTCACCTGAATCGCGAGATCCAAGTCCCCCAGTTCGTCCAGGAACACGGAGCCCAGCTCCGAGCAAGCTTCCAGCCATCCCTTCCGGTCTCCCACCGCCCCGGTGAACGCGCCGCGCCGATGGCCGAAAAGCTCCGATTCCACCAGCGTCGGCGACAGCGCCGAGATGTTGATCGGGAAGAACGGGGCCGCGTCGTCGTCGGGAAATGCCATGCGGCGGTCGTCAAACCGGAGATACCGCGACTGCGCGATGGCCCTCGCCACCAGCTCCTTGCCGGTGCCGGATGGACCCGTGATGAGGGTGGCGAATTCGCTCATGCGCTCGAATAGCGTCCGGCGGTAGCGCCGCATATCGTGAGTGAAGATCGATTGCCACACCGCCGCCCGCAGCCGCGCCGCCGGCACCGAATTGCCGATGATGTTCAGGAAGATTCGCTCGAAAGCGCACTGAATCTGCCGGAAACAGGCGAAGGTGTGAACCGGGTCGTAACTGGTCGGTAGCGGCTGGCCGATCTCGAGAAAGTGCCGCCAATCCGCGAGAAATTCGCCGTAAAAGCGCCATTTCGCCGGGCCCTCCCCGACTTGGGCGCCGAATCCGGCCTCGAAAAAGCGCGGATAGTAGCGCTGATACAGCAGATTCAAGACCGCGTCCTCATACAGCACCAGGTCTTGCGGTTGCGCCGCGGCGCCGGCGGCGAGCTTCTGCCGCAGACTGGGGCAAAGTTTCTCGAGCCGCGCCGCGATTCGCCAAACATTCGAGCGCCGCCGCTCCGGTTCGTCCACCGAAAAGCTCCACACCGGCTCGTCGTCCACGAATTCGTCACCGAGCGCCGCGCGTTCATGCAGAATGCGTTCGGGCAGGAACGGATTCGAGAACGACAGCTCCGACGCAGCGCGGAGGAAGGCGCGCTCCGAGGAAGACAAAAACGCCATATGTGCATTGATTGTACAGCGACTAGACATGAAATGTACATCCGGCCGCCCGATCGCTGAGAATGCGTCAGCCAACCCCATGAATCTAAAGAATGGCCGCACTGGAGCCCCGCGTGTACTACTCATTTCGCAACGATTGGTGATCCAATGGCACAGACGATGGCCCAAGGCGGTTTCGGCGAGCTTCTGAAAAAGCGGGGATTCCAGGCGTTCCTCTGGACACAGTTCCTCGGCGCGCTGAACGACAACATCTACAAAATCGCCGTTTCGATGCGCGCCGTCCACGTAGCCGCAACTACGGGAAGCGGCAGCGAGTATCTTTCGCTGGCCGGGGCCGTGTTCGTCGCCCCGTTCCTGCTCTTTTCCGGCTACTCCGGCCACCTGGCCGATGCCGTCAGCAAACGCAGTGTGCTGATCTCGGTCAAGGTCTTCGAGGTTGCGGTGATGCTGCTGGGCCTGGCGGCTTTCTTCTCCACGCGCATCGAACTGATGCTCGCCGTGCTGTTCCTGATGGCGCTTCACTCCACGGTTTTCAGCCCCGCCAAGTACGGCATCGTGCCCGAGATGCTGGGCGACGAAGATCTCTCCCGCGCCAATGCGCTGCTCGAGATGAGCACGTTCGTGGCGATCGTGTTGGGCACGTCGGTCGGCTCGTTTCTGTTTGTCGCCTGGAAAAGCACGCCATGGAACATGGGCTTGGTCACGGTCGCGGTGGCGGT
>JBEKYD010000147.1:0-18533 GCA_049511335.1 Bryobacteraceae bacterium
CCCGGCCATCCTAGAACCCTTGTCCAGTCGTGTTCCCTCACCCTCTCAGGCTAGCCAACGGCCACCCCTCTGAGAAAGCTGGCCTTTCGGGCAGGTTGTCGGATTCCTGCGCAGAGCCCTTTATACAAACCTTAGAATAAATGAATTGCTAATGACAGTTGGATCGATGTAACTCGCCTGCCGTGGGCGGGATTCAAGTAGACGAGTTTACCGGGATCTAACCAAGACCTGCAGGCGCCGAAGATCTTCCCGGATCAGAGTCTCGAGGACCTCTTCGGTCCGAATACGGACTAGTAGCATCAGACAGTCCTTGGAGTCTTCACCTGAGAGACGAGCCAACCCTCAAAAGTCGGTTTCACCTATTCTACTTGGTCCATCGAGCCATCCTTGCCAGCGGGCTGCCGCTGCTCACGCTTCGCATTTCGACGAGCAGCCCAATAGCGCTTCATCCGCTCGGAGACTTCCTCGCGTTCTTCCGGGCTCATCGATTTTCTACCGCGCCGTTTGCTGGTAGGATTTGCCGCCGGACCGCCCCGTTCGGCTCGCTGCAACTGTTCAAGCGATTCAATTGCGCGCTCTAGTTTCTCTTTCTCTGCGTAGAGGTCTTGCAGTGCTCTATAGAGATCCATTGAGTTCCCAGGTTGCTGGTGGCTCTTTTCGTCGACCTATAGGCAATGTTACATCGGAATTATTTGATATTTCTAGTGGGAATAGTCCCTAGCGCAAAAGAAAAGGCCAGTGTGGTACTAAATGAACCGCGTGTCTAGTAATACCAAGATATAAGCACACTCCCAGTACAAATAGTACAACCACACCAATTGTGAAGAGTCTCCGCCACGGGAATTTCCGACCTTCGCGTCGCAAAACCAGTAAATAACCTGCGAAAATGCCCACATAGAATAACAGACACATGGGCAGCGCGAATAGCATCATGTTAAAGACGTCAGGCGTGGGCGTCACTACCGCCGCGATGATGAAAATAATCAAAATCGCATAGCGGCTGTGGTTCATGAGGAAGCCGGGCGTCACGATTCGCAACAGGGTGAGGAAAAAGATGATGATCGGCAACTCAAATACAACCGCCACGCCCAGCATCACGTTCACGAACAGATCGAAATACTCCGTGATCGAAACCATCGGCCGCACGCCTTCGCTACGCCCAATCCCCAGCAGGAACGTCAACCCGTAACGGAAGATTACAAAGTAGGCGAAGAAGCCGCCCATCAGAAACAAGCTGGCGGAACAGAGGATGAAGGGCACGGCGAAACGCCGCTCTCTTTTATACAAGCCGGGCGAAATAAACGCCCACACCTGGTACAGAATCCATGGAAACGAGAGGAATATCGCGCACACCACCGGCAGCTTGAACCAGATGATGTTGAACCCCTCCATGGGCGAGATCTGCACCAGCTCCGGCGGGTCGATGTGAAGGGTCGTGAGCGCTTGCACCGCCGGCTGGCGTACGAAATTCCACAACTGGTTGCTGAAGATCAGGCTCGCGAAGAAAGCTACGGCCACGCCGATCAGCGCGCGAATCAGCCGCGTCCGCAGTTCCTCGAGATGCTCGAGAAACGACATCCGCAGCATGTGCTCTTCTTCGTCGTCTCCGGAATTCAACCCGGGTCTGGAGGGAGGAACGCCGCGTCCACCGCCTCCGAAGCGTCGCTTTGCCCTGTCAATGGCGTTTTTCGGGGACGGAATCAGAGAACCCCCGCCGGGGCTCTCCTGCCCTTTGTTACCTTCGCTTGAATCCATTCGTCGTATTTGCGCGTCGTGCCAGTTACGCGTTCTGCTCGCCGGCCGGTTCGGCGCCGTGGATCGTTGCTTCGCCCGAAACGGACGGCGTCTCAGGCGACGCGCCGTGGGCGATGGCGCCTTCCGGTAAAACGGCTACGGCTGACCGAGCGTCCTCTGTTGCGGATTCGCTGGTGGTGGAGGGTTGGACAGGAGCGGCGTCGTAGGTATCCGAGGAATACGGCAACTCCCCGGTGGGCTCGTACGATGAGTAATCGTAGTTGTAGCTGTCGTACGGATGCTTGTTCACATCCTTGAAACCCGATTCCGCTTCCAGATTGTTCATTTCACGATCGAACGTCGCCTTCAATTCACTCGAGGCCCGGCGGAACTCGGAGAGCGCCTTGCCCACGGTCCGTCCGATCTCCGGCAGTTTCTTGGGTCCGAAAAGGACTAACGCCAGGATGAAGATGAAGATCATCTCCGGCGTGCCCAGTGTTCCCATCTAGAGTGCCTCCTATAAGCTAATCATTACAATAATAACACGCCCCCAGTGAGGCACACAGGCAGGCGCCTTCGCTGGCCGCGGGCAGGCAACCTCCGCACGAGCTGTGGTGGAGCAGACCATCGTCTTGTGTGGTCTGTCCCACCTACGCGCTGGGCGGCTCGAAGTACGTCTGCGCCAACTCCGGTTTTTCCCGGATGGCTTTGCGCCAGTGGGTGCGAGCTTCCTCCTCCTGGCCCATCTCCATCAACGCATGGCCGAGGTTCAGCAGCGCTTCGGCGAATTGCGGATCTTCGCCCAGCGCCTTTTGGTAGTAGGCCACCGCCTCCTCCGTCTGCCCGCGTTTCTGACAGATCAGGGCGGCGTTATAGAAAAGCTCGGGGCTATGTTCGCCCAACTCGATCAGCCGCTGGTGAAGCTGCAGCGCGTCCTCGTAATCTTCCTGCTCCAGGGCCAGCGCCGCCAGGCCGCGCACCGCGTCGGAGGAATCCGGCCGGATCGAAAGCGTGTCCCGGAAGCATCGGCGCGCCTCCTCCGGCTGGCCGGAGCGGGCCAGCGCGATACCCGCGTTGAGGCACGCTTCCGGCCAATCCGGACGCGCTGCCACGCAGTTCAGGAATACCCTGGCGCTATCGGCGTAATCGCCCCGCAGCAACTTCAAATAGCCCAGCCGGAAACAGGCGTCGCTCCATTCCTGCGAGCCTTCCGGAATGCGCGCGTACAAAGTTTCGGCTTGCGCGCGGTCGTTGAGCTGTTCCAGCACCAGGGCCAGGTTCCACATGGCGCCCGGCTGGTTGGAGTCGATTTCGAGCGTGCGTTCGTAGCATCGCCGCGCCCCTTCCAGGTCGGCCAGCTCCTGGCTGGCTACCCCCAGGTTCAGGTGAGCCTGCGCCGACTTCGGATTCACCATCGCCGCCTGCCGGTAGGCTTCGACCGCCTTTTCAAAGTTGCCGTTCTTATGCTGCGCCACCCCCAGGTTGAACCAGTTTTCGAACCGGTCCGGCGCCGCCTCCACCAGCTTCGAGCAGTAAAGCGCGGCCTGCTCGAAATCCTGCTCGGCGAAAGCCAGCGTAGCCAGCGCCTCGGTAGCTACCACCGAATCCGGGCTCGTCTCCACCAGCATCGCCGCGTAGCGATGCACCGAGGCATAGTCCTTGCGGTCGAGAAACATGGCCACCAGGTTCGAAAGCGCTTCCTCGGACCGGGGATTGCGCGACAGCACCTTGCGGTACTGCTCGGCGGCTTCCGCGTAGCGCCCGGTCTGCTGCATCGCCACGGCGCGGCCGAACAGGGCCGACTCGTTGTCCGGGAACAGCTCCAGATACTTCTCCAGCGCCTCGGCCGCCGGCCCCGGGCTGCCTCCGTGAATCAACGACAGCCCCAGGCCCAGCAACGCGTCCGAGCGCGTGCCATCCACTTCCAAAGCTTTGCGAAAACTCTCCGCCGCCGCTTTCCAGTTCTTCAGGTTGCCGTAGCAAACCCCCAGGTTGAAGTGGCCGATCCGGTGCTTCGATTCAACCGCCACCAGTTTCCGGTAAGTCTCCGACGCGGCTTCAAACTCCCCCATCTCGCACTGAATATGACCCAGCGCCGAATAGAGCCCGGGTTCGCGTTCCCCGCCTTCGATGGCTTTGACCAACATCCTGGCCGCGCTGTCGCGTTTGCCCTCCAGGTGCAGCGAGACCGCCCTGGCCAGCGTCTTGTTGGCCCGCTTGGATTGCATGCCCTCGTCGATGGGCAAAATTCCGGGCGGGATCGGGGTTTTGGCTGCGCTCTCGCTCGTCAGGAAGGATGGCATAAAGAGAATCTCCTATGGTCTTGGTGTTGCGGTTCGGAAAACTCCAGTTCGGAAATACGGGAAAACCGGACACGCCTGCGCCGCTCGAAAGCCAGCGCGGCGGCGGCCACCAGCGGTTCCTGGCCGGCTCCGGCGGGGCCGTGCGGGCGCTCGGGCGACGGCGTAGACGAGGGCCAGAGCTCGGCGCTCGCCGACGTGCCGTCGCCGGCGAAGTAGGCGCAAATGCGGCCAATCCAGTCGTCGTTATGCGCCACTTTCACCCAATACAATCGGGCTCGTTCCCCGGCATCGGCAAAAAAGCCGACGCCGCCCTTGGGAAGCGTGTCGTCGGTCCACGAATCCACTTCCTCACCCTCGATCGAGGTCACAATCCGGCTGCCGGAGACATTCACCGAGACCCGGTAAGGACTGTTGTTGTGCACCATGACGTTGAGCGGGATCTCGACCCGGTGCCCGGCTTTACCGCCCTGCACCGGGTAATGGACCATGGCGATCACCGGCCGCGGGCCGGGATCGATCACGGTGAACTTCATGGCGTAATAATTCTTCGAATCGGCGGCGCGCACCACCCAATCCATGCTCTTGTTTTCGATTTCGCCCAGAAACTCCATCCGGTAATCGGAGAAGCCCAGCGTCGGGCTCAACAGCGCCAATTGGCCCGGCCGCACGAACCCCTCCGGGCTGCGCGACCAGCCCGTCGCCAGCGATTTGGCCCCCGTGCCCCACGCGCTCATGCTGCCGTGGAAGCTATCGGTGATCTCGGTAGTGGCGCGGGACGCTATGGCGCCGCGAATGCGCTGCCCCCAACCTGGGGAAGGCGGAGCTGCCCCGGACGCGCCCGAGTCTGGCCCCGTCCGAGATGGCGCTTCCGCATCGACGGTAACAGAATCGGCCGCGGAATCCCCGCCGTGGTTGATCAGCACCTGACGGTGTGCCTGGCGGATTTGCGGCACGCCGTACCAAAGCAGGCTGCCTACCAGCAGGCTCGCCGCCAGCGCCTTGATTGCTCCCGCGGGGACGGGCTTCTGTTGGCGCTTGCGGACCTCGGGCATCTGCAAGACTGTGGCCAGGGCCGCTTGCGAATTGCGCCCGTCGCCGCGCGCTTCCCTCCCGCGATCGGTGACCGGCTGCAAGCTCCACGCCGGCAGCATGGGCTCAGGCACGGTGGGGATCCACGAGACACGCTTGCGAAGCGTGCCCATGGGGGCGCGGAAAAAGAACTCCAGCGGGATGGGCTCGGCCACCGCCAGCGCCGCGCTCGGAGGCGCCGGCCGCCAATCGGGCGCCGCTGGTATCCGTGTAGCGGCGGGTTCGAGCGGCGGCTGGAAGGCCGCGCCCTCCGCCGGCCGGAGTGCCGCGGGCCCGGCGGCGCCGAAGCCAGCCATCGGCCCCAGCGCCGCCGCTTTGAGCCCGAAGCCCGGCAGGTGCGCCTCGGTCCTCCACTTTAGCTGGTTCGCCGCCAGCGAAGCCGCAACCGATGCCGAGTCTTGCGCCTTCACCGCCTCCCAAGCTGCCGCCGCCGCAGGCATGCCCACCCGATCCCCACTGGCCGCCGGCGGCGCCACTTGCCCCGCAATGGTGCGGGGAACCGAGACGAACGGCGGCAGCTTCAGCGCCGCCTGCTGTCGAGGCAGAGCCTCCGCCATGGCCGGCCGCAGGAACATTTCGACCGGCTCGGCTTCGTCCATCGCCTGCCAGTTCTCCTGCCCCGGCATCGCGGTGGCCACCGAAGCGGCCACGGCAACTCTCGGCAGGCCCAGTACCGGCGTGGGCAGAGCCAGATGGCTCAGCTTGGTTAGGGCGTGGACCTCAATCTCCACCCCTTCGGGCTCGAGCGGCTCAGCCCACTCAGCCCGCTCCCGCTCGATCCCTAGCGGGTTCACGCTCTTCAGTTTCAGCGCCGGAAGGCTAACCGGCGGAGCGGCCGGCAAAGGCGCCTCGATCGTGCCGCGCACGGCGACCCACCGCTCGACGGCTTCCGCCTCTGGAAATGCCAGCAGATTCCGGCCGGGAGGCGGAATGCGTTCCAGCAGGGCCGCGTCTTCGGCGCCTTCGGCGCCTTCGTCGCGGCCCTCCACGCGGAAGGCGGGCATGGCAGTGCCGTGCCGCGGGTACCGTGCCGCCTCCAGCCCAGCTCGCGGCCGGGCCGGCGGTTCGGCCACGCCCGGCTGCAATGGGGCTCGGAAACCGGGCCATGCGACTCCCGCCGTGGCGATGGCCGCCGCCACCCGCGGAAGCTGCGGCGCGCTCGACGTGCGCGCACAACCCGCTACCGCCGGCTCCACTAGCCGTTCCTCCACCGGATGTTCGTATTCCGCCGGCCGCGCGGTGGCGAGACACGGCGCTGCGGCCCGTTCCAACATACCGGCGAAACGGGGCACGGCGGGCACGTGCGCCACCCGATGGGCCGCGATAAGCGTTAGCTTGACGGTTGGATGGGAACCCGCCGCGGCAATCGAGACCGGCGCTAGAGCCAGCAGCGCCGCTCCCAGCGGTAGTACGGCTTCGCCAGCTTCGGGCAATGGCGGTAGCCATGCCCTCCCATTGTCGGAGCCCCGGCCGTCGAAATCGAATGGCTGGGGATCCGAAACCGGCATGGCTTCGAATGCCGGCAAAACCTCGGCGGCCGGAGCCGAATAGCTCACGGGATGGTTTGCCTGGATCGCCGCAAACGAAAATGGAAATTCCGTGGTAATCGGGCGAAGGCCCACTCCCGACGGCTCCACCCAGCCGCTCAGGCTCGGCCGGGTTCGTCCCGTCTGAACCGGCCAGCAACGCAGAAACGCGGTGGGCGGCGCCGGGGCAGGGTCCGGCCGCGACATCTGGAACAGCGCTTTTCCCAGCCGCTCGTGGTAATGGGTCCGGTGAGCGTCCGTGCAAAATTCGCGGTCCCGAAGGTGTCGAAGCGGCCCGATCTCTTTCCCGCAGTATAAGCAGCCCAAGCGTGCCCTCGGTATGTGTTAACTCCCACCGATTATATAGGCCGGCAGTTTAAAAAAAGGTAGGCTTAATGTCAACATCAAATAGATAATCTCGGTCGATATAGAACCATTAACTGAAGTTATGAACCGCACACCCCATGCCGCCGCAGCCTCCGCCGAACAGTCGCGTTTATGCGAGACTGTTTCGGTGCGCCGGCTCATCCTAATCGTCCTGGGCTCGCTCATGGCTTGCCTATGGGCGGATGCGCGGGAACCCTTTACGCCCGCGGATATTTGGGCTTGGCGTACCACCCAAGACCCGCGGATTTCGCCGGACGGGCGGCGCGTGGTGTTTTTGGAGCGCTGGAACGACCGCGCCAGCCGCAGCGTTTGTTCCAACCTCTGGCTGGTGTCGGTAGACGGGCGGGAGCGGCGCCAATTGGGGGCCTCCGGCCGCGGCGCTTGGCGCGACCGTTCGCCGCGCTGGTCGCCCAATAGCGAGCGCATCGCCTGGCTGAGCGACCGAAGCGGGAAAACCAAATTTTACGTCGCGCGCGCCTCCGGCGGCGATGCCGAGGAACTCAAGCTCGGCGGACTGGAGCCGAAAGCGTTTGCCTGGTCAGCCGATAGCAACTGGATTGCCTTCACCGCGCGCGCTACCGCCGCCGCCGCTCCCTGGGCGCCGGATGAGTTGCTCTCGCGACTGAACCCGAGCGTCCTCGCCGCTTGGGCCAAGTCTAAACTCCTGGTGGCGCCCGTCGGGGAAGGCGTGCCGCAAGGAGGCGTCCCGCGTGAGCTCTCGACCGGCGATCTTCACGCCGAGGGCGAGCCGGCCTGGGAATTAGATGGCAAGACGGTGCTGATCTCGGCCCGCGGTGCGCCCCTCGGCGACAGCCAGATCTACGCCGTCGACGTTGCGCCACTCGCAAGCAATGCCGCGAGCGATGGATCGAACCTTCAATCGCCCCGTGCCCTCACCCACCGGCCCGGGACCAATTTCAACCCTCTCCCCTCGCCCGAGGGCGACAAGATCGCCTGGATCGCAGTCGATCCCCGGCCCGGCAATGCCTTGCGAAAACTCTGCGTCATGAGTGCCGATGGCAGCCGCGACAAAGCGTTGGCCGGCTCTCTCGATCGCGATGCCGCCGCCCCGCACTGGAGCTCGGACGGACGGACCGTCTATTTTCTGGCCGACGACGGCGGCGCCACCCAGGTCTACGCCGCTCGCGCCGATGGCACCGCCCGCCAGGTAACCCGCCGGCACGACCGTCTGACCGGCTTCTCCCTGGCCGATAACGGCCGCGCCGCTGCCATACGCTGGTCCGCCTCCGAAGGCGCCGTGGAGGTGGGCACGGTGGTTTCCTTCGCCGTGGACCTGCCCGGCGGCGTGACCGCCCTGGCCGCACCCAATGACGAACTGCTAGCCACGCGCGACATCGCGCCCGCCGAAGAGTTCCGTTACGATTCCGCCGGCCACAGCATCCAGGCATGGCTGACCCGCCCCGCTCGCTTCGATCCGGCTCGCACCTATCCCCTGGTAGTGGACGTCGAACATCAGCCCGGAGCAATGCACGGAGTCGATACACGGCTCGAAACCCAGTTGCTGGCGGCGCGCGGTTGGCTGGTGTTGACGGTAAATCCGCGCGGCACGCCCGGTTACGGAGAGGACTTCGCCAATCTGCTCAGCACCGGCTATCCCGCCGATGCCTTCGCAGACGTCATGCGCGGCGTGGACGCAGTCTTGGGCAAAGGCTTGGCCGATTCCAAGCACATTGCCATGGCCGGCGGTCTGCTGGCAAGTTGGGCGCTGGGCCATACCGGCCGGCTGCAGGCCGTGGTGGTGACCGAGCCGGTGGCCGATCTCGCCGCCCAGGCGTGGCGGAGCCTCCCGAGCTTGCGCCGCATGACCGCATTGCTGGGCGCGCCGCCATGGGAGAATCCGCAACTCTATGCCAAACAGTCGCCCCTATCGGCGGCGCCGGACTTCAAGACCCCGGCCCTGGTGATCGCCCGTCCCGGAGATACCGCCGCCACCGCCCTCCGGGCTGCGCTCACCGCCCGCCAGGTGGATTCCGCCGTTTTGACCCTAAACCCCGGCCCGAACCCCGAAGACCGTGTCCTCGAGTGGCAAGCAATCCTCGCCTGGTTGGACAAGGCGCTCAAATGAAACCAACCGGGCCGCAACCGCCGTAAGAAGCTGAAAAAATATAGCCACGGATGAGCACAGATGAACACATATAAAAGGACCAGAGGAGTTATCCGTGTTCATCCGTGGCTAATTTGAATTTTTCACAGTCTCGAAGCGAGCGGTTGTCAGCCTCTGTCCGCGCCCTGGCCGCATTGTGGGGAAAACCCCGCGACCGGTCCGTCCGACGGCGGTCGCCCGAGCTCTGGGAATATCGTCGCGGCTGGTATCATGGAACCAAGTAGATGACTGCCTCGGGACTCACCGGTAGCGACGAAAGCGTTCTGGTAGCGCAGGCGCGTCAGAACGACGCCCTGGCGTTCTCGGAGTTGGTGCGCCGCTACGAAAACAAGATCTTCCGCCTGGCGCTGCACATTACCCAGAACCGTGAGGATGCCGAAGATGTGCTGCAGGAATCATTCCTGAAGGCCTACGAGCATCTCGACCAGTTTCAGGGGAATTCGAAGTTCTACACCTGGATCGTGCGCATCGCGGTGAACCAGGCGCTGATGAAATTGCGGCGCCGCAAGACCGATAAATCGGTTTCGCTCGACGAACAGTTCGATACCGGCGAGGATACGCTGGTGCGCGAAATCGCCGCCTGGGACGAGAATCCCGAGCAGCAGTTTTCGCGCGAAGAACTGGGCGAGATTCTGGAATCGGCGATTCAAAGCCTGGAGCCTCCCTACCGCTCCGTATTCGTGCTGCGGGATATCGAAGATTTTTCCACCGAAGAAACCGCCCAGTCCCTCGACCTATCCATTCCAGCCGTGAAGAGCAGGCTGTTGCGGGCCCGCTTGCAACTGCGCGAGAAGCTGACCCGTCACTTCAAGCGCAAGGGAGACAACGCCTTTGCTTACCTGTAAAGACTTTTTGCGTGAATTGAGCGATTATCTGGACGAGAACCTAGGGGCCGAGGCCCGCACCCAGTTGGAGCAGCACATTGCGGCGTGTCCAAACTGTTGGGTGATCGCCGACACCACGAAGAAGACGATTCGGGTCTATAAAGGGATGGATCCCTATCCCATTCCGGCCGACGTGGAAGCCCGTTTGATGCAGGCGCTGGAGCGGAAGATGGCCGCCAAGCAGCCCAAGTAGGCGGCTTTGGCGGCCGGTCGCGCATCTATGGGATCCTCTTGACGAAAAGCGTATCGCGCGACAACGATAAATGATGGTTGAGCCGGATTCCATCGGGCAGGAGAAAACAAGTGAATGACCAACAGGTCCTAACGGTCGCCATCGCCATCGTTTTCCCGCTGTCGATGCCGATCTACTCCAACAGCCGCATCTCTGAGGCGAAGGAAACGCTGCGCGCCGAAATGGCCCTGGGCTTCGAGCGCCTCTCGAACAAGATTGACCACCTCGCCGGAGAGGCAGCCACGTCCGGCTCCGGCACGGGGCTGGGTGCGCCAAGGCATGGCCGACCGCAGGGCGATGCCCGTCCCACCTGGCGCCCTCTTTGTCCTATGATGACAAGGACGGAGCCAGCACCAAATGCTTCCCCGATTTCCGGTTTTCGCGGCGGGTCTATGTTTCTTGCCGGTGCTAGCCGGCGCACGGCAGGCTTCGCCTGGCGCATCTCCTCAAGATCAGGCCCCTCAAAATCAGGCCGAAATGAGCCAGCGCGATGAGCCGGCCACGTTTCAAGCCCACGTCAATCTGGTGATGGTTCCGGTGGTGGTCCGCGACCGGCAGGGGCGGGCGGTCGGCGGGTTGGTGCAGCAGGATTTCCAGCTTTTCGACAAGGGCAAGCCGCAGGAGATCACCCGGTTTTCGGTCGAGAAGCGTCCGGCCTCCGGCGCGCTCGAAGTAATGGCCACGGGTACCTCGCCCAAACAGGCCGAAAACGGCGCACCCGCCGGCATGGCTGACCGCTTCGTAGCCTACTTGTTCGACGATATCCACGCCCAGTTCGGCGACCTGGCGCGGGCGCGCGATGCCGCGCTTCGCCACATGACCGACCAGTTGCAGACCGGCGACCGCGTGGCGGTATTCACTACCTCGGGCCAGGTGGAGCAGGAATTCACCGACGAGCTGGAAAAAGTCCGTGCCGCGCTGGCCCGCCTCCAGCCGCGGCCCATCGCCCGCCCCGCCACCCAGCAGTGCCCCGACATTTCCTATTACATGGCCGACATGATCGTGAACAAGCACGACCCGACGGCCATCCAGGCGGCCGTGGCGGAAGTGAACGCATGCTCGGGCGGCGGCAGTTCGCCACAGGCTTCGCAGGAGATGGCGACCCAGTACGCCAACCAGCGTCTGGCGGAAGGCGATCAGGAAACCAGGGTAGCGCTTTCGGTGCTGCGCGACGTGGTGCGGCGCATGGCCAGCATGCCCGGAGAACGCGTGCTGGTGCTGGTTTCGCCCGGCTTTCTGACCCTGATCGAGCACCAGCAGGAGAAGACCGATTTGATCGAGCGCGCCATCCGCGCCAACGTGATCGTCAATGCCATTAACCTTTTGGGCCTGGCGATTCCGGGCTTCGATGCCAGTCAGCGCGTGATTTCCATGGCCTCTCAGCGGGTGAAGGATCAATACCAAAGGTTCAGCGCGATCGCCGACGAAGACGTGCTGGTGGAGCTCGCTGCGGGCACCGGCGGCACGTTTTTTCATAATAACAACGATCTGGGCGAAGGCCTGCGCCGGGCGGCGTCCGCGCCCGAGGTTTACTACCTGCTGGGCTTTTCGCCCCAAAACCTGAAGCTGGACGGCAGCTTCCACACCCTGCGGGTGACGCTGAAAAATGCCAAGGATACGAGCCTGGTGGCGCGCAAGGGTTACTACGCGCCGCGGAAGCTCGAGAGCGCCGAGGAAAATGCCAAGCGCGAAATCGAAGAGGCGCTTTTTTCGCGCGAAGAGCTGAGCGATATGCCGGTGGAGCTGCGCACGCAGTTCTCCAAGCCCACCGAACAAACCGCCAACGTTGCCGTGCTGGCGCACCTGGACCTGCGGCACATCAAATTTCGCAAGGCGGACGGCCGCAACGTCGACAAGCTGACTGTGGTGGCCGGGCTGTTCGATCGCAATGGCAACTTTGTAACCGGTTTGACCAAGCAGATCGAGTTTCACCTGCTCGATCAAACCCTCCAGAATCGGCTGGCGCAAGGCATCACGGTACGCTCCAACTTCGACGTGAAGCCAGGTACGTACATGGTGCGTTTGGTGGTGAGGGACGCGGAAGGGCAACAGATGGCGGCCGAGAACGGCTCGGTTTTCATCCCCTAGGAAGGATCGGAAATGCTGAAGACGGTAACGCTGGCGGTGCTGGTGGAGGCTTTGGTTCTGGCGCTGGGAGCGCAGGACACGCCTCAGCAGCCGCCCATCAACACCGGCACCGTGATTCGCACCGAAACCAAGCAGGTGCTGGTGGACGCGGTCGTGACGGACAAGAAGAACAACTACGTTCGCGACCTGACGATCAAAGACTTCAAGGTGCTCGAGGACAACAAGGAGCAGAACATCCAAAGCTTCTCCTACGAGGCCGATCCCGCCTCGCCGTTGAACCGGCAGCAGCGCTACCTGGTGCTGTTCTTCGACGATTCCACCATGAATTTCGGCGACCAGGCGCGCGCCCGCGAGGCGGCCTCGAAATTCATCGAAAAGAATGCCGGGCCCAACCGGCTGATGGCGATCGTGAATTTCGGCGGCAGCATCCAGCTCGCCCAGAATTTCACCGCCGACGCCGATCGCCTGCAACAGGCGGTGAAGGGCGTGAAGTTCTCCTCGGTCGGCGCCGCCGGCGGCGTGGGCATGGGCGGGCTCAATCGCGCCGCATCCGAATACGGCGCCTACACCATGCTGCTGGGCGTGCGCGCGCTGGCCAAGAACCTGGCCGATGTGCCGGGCCGGAAATCTCTGATTCTGTTCAGCGCGGGATTTCCGCTCACCATCGAGGCGCAATCCGAGCTGACCGCGGCCATCGATATGTGCAACAAGTCGAACGTCGCCGTGTACCCGATCGACGTGCGGGGGCTGGTGGCGGATCCGTCGTTGAGTCCCGGCGCGCGGCCCGGCATGCGTATGGAATTGCGTCCGCCGCTTTCCTTCGGCGGAGTTTTTTCGGACGGCTTCGTACCACAAACCAAAGGTGGTTCCCCCGGATCGCCCAGCCCGTCGCCTAGCCCGGGCCGTCCAAGCTCGCCCGGCGCCCCACCCGGCGGCGGCCGTACTACCACCGGCAATCCGGGCAGCCCCAGCCGCCCCCCAGCCTCGACGGGCAATCCGGGCGGCACCAGAAATGCCGGCGGCACTGCTCCCGTCAATCCCAACTTCAACCCCATGCGCCAGCCGCGCAACATCATGCCCACCATTCCGCAGACGGTTGTCGGCAACCAGCAAGTGCTTTACGCCCTGGCCGACGGCACCGGCGGATTCGTCATTGTCAACACCAACGATTTATTGAGCGGCCTGGACAAGATCGGCAAGGAGCAGAACGAATACTACCTGATCGGCTATGCGCCACCCGACACGGAAGAAGGGAGTTGCCACGCCCTGAAAGTGAAGGTGCCGCACAGCTTCACGGTGCGCGCCCGAACCGGGTATTGCAACGTCAAGCAAGTGGATCTGCTGGCCGGCAAGCCCGCCGAGAAGGACCTGGAAACCCGCGCGGCGGCCAACATACCGGGCACTATCAAAGCGTCCATGCAGGCGCCTTTCTTCTATGCCTCCAACAACGCCGCTCGCGTGGATCTGGCCTTGGAAGTTCCTTCCCAATCCATCAAGTTCGAGAAGGTAAAGGGCAAGATGCGCGCCGAGATGAATATTCTGGCGGTGGCTTACCGGGGCGATGGCGGCGTGGGGGCGCGGTTCAGCGATAACGTCAAAATTGAGCTCGCGGACAAGAAGGACCTGGAAGCTTTCACCGAACACCCCTACCACTACGACAACCAGTTCGACGTGGCGCCGGGCGCGTACACATTGAAGGTGGTTTTCAGTTCCGGCGGCGAGGAGTTCGGCAAATTGGAAGCGCCGCTCGCGATCGAACCCTACGACGGCAAGGCGCTGTTCCTCAGCAGCGTGGCGCTGAGCAAGGAGTTCCATCGGGTGACTGCACAGAACGCCGAACTGGATACGGTGCTGCTGGAGGGCCGCGCTCCTCTGATCGCCCAGAATAATGAGATCGTTCCGGCGGGAACCAGTGGCTTCGCCAAAACCGACCGCGCCATCTGCTATCTGGAGATTTACGAACCGCTGATGGCCACGGTGAGCGCTCCGCGTCCCAAAGAGGAGGCTGCCGCCGGCGGCTCCAAGCCGGGCGATTCCGCCGCGGCCAAAGCCGAAGGCCCGCCCGCTCCTCAGGGCCCCAGGATCAGTCTTCAATTGCGCGTGCTCGACCGCAAGAGCGGCGCGACGAAGGCCGATACCGGGCCGGTGGAAGTCACCAGTCAGGCACGCCCAGGGAACCCGGTGGTGCCGATCGGCTTCAACCTGCCGGTGGATAAGCTCGAAGCCGGCACGTATCGCGCCGAACTGAAAGCGTTTGACAGTACCGGCCGCGCCGTGACCAGGGTGGTGGATTTCGAGGTGTTGTAAAATTCGGCGAAGCTGCGGGACTGGCAATCGGCCGGCCGGGCTTCGGCCGTATTCGTAGGGCGGACCCCCTGGTCCGCGCGCGACCCCCCGGTCGCGCATCGCCGGGGCCGGTTTGCCCCCCAAAACAGCGTAACTTCAACGGTTTCTGAAGTTATGCCGTTGTCAGGGTTGCTCAGGCGTAGCCTGTCCCGGCAATTTGGTGAAATCTTCAACACTCCCCCTTGAATTCGCAGTGCAAGGGGAATACGATTGAAGCAGGGAACGGATAAACAGATGCGACTGTCTTTAATTGCATGTCTGCTGCTTGGCACCGGAGTGGTTGCCTATGGCCAGCAGTCTATGCCACGAATGACCTCGGTAGACCCGATGAATGGCAAGGTCGGCGATGTAATCGTCGTGACGGGCGAAAACCTGCAGAAAGATGCCGTTGCCAAGGTATTTCTTACTGACGGTAAAAATGATACCCCAGTCGAAGTGACCGAACAGACCGGGACCACAATCAAGTTCAAGATTCCCGTGAAGGCTGCTCCGGGACGGCTCACCGTCATGGTATTGACCACCGGCAAGGATGCCAAGTATATCGAACAGCCCGTTAAAGTTACCATCGACGAACCGGACGCGAAAACCGATCCGCACTAGCTAGAGGAAACCAGGCGCGGCTAACTGCGCCGGTAAGGTTCGCCTAAATATTTTTTGGCTTCTTGGGCGGCATCCGCTTCGGGAGCGTAGGCAATCGCTTTCTTGTAGGCTTCCATAGCCAGTTGGCGGCGGTGGGTCAGATCGTAGATCTGCCCGATCCGCAAGTAGGCATACACCCCGGTATTCAGGTCGATCTCGTTGGCTTTGGCCACAACCCGTTGGAGGTGGTCGAGTGCCCGGTCCAGATCGCGATACCAGAACTCCACCGTCCCTTCCTGAAAGTAGATCTTCTCCCAAGGAACGCGGTCGTAACCCGGAGCATGCTGGTTCTTGAGCCGCTCCACCTCCGCCACCGCTTCGAGCGCGTCCGCCTCATCGCCGGCCATGCTGTACATCTGCGATAATTCCAGCCGCAGCAGATAGTTGCGCGGAAAACGGCCAATCAGGTCCTGCACAATCGGGACCGCCCGGCGAGTCTGGTTCTCGCGCCGGTAGAGCGCGCCCATGAAGATTTCGGCATCGATGCGGTTGTCGCGGCCGTTCTGGGCTACGTTCTGGACAATGCGAATGCCTTGTTGCTTATCGCCACGGATACCCACCAGAAAACCCAACATCCGCCAGTTCCAAGGCAAGCTGCCGATGATGTAATCGTGGAGCCCCTCCACCAGGCGCGCGTCGACGTCCTGGGGATCGAGCTCGGTCACGCGGTTATGCATTTTTCGCGCCTGGGTGGCGTCCCGCAGCGAATCGCGCCAGGATTTTTTCACCACCCAGTAGTAGTTGGAGCGCAAGCCATAAGAGATGCCCAGCGAATAGAGCGCATGGGTATCGTCGGGATGGCCGTTGAGCCGCGCCTGCGCCAGCGCCATGGCACGCGCTACTTCGGCCAGGAAGCGGCGCTCCGTGGCCGGGTCGGGATTCATCTTGGGACGCCGCAGGAACGAGTTGGTGCCCGAAACCAGTTCGCTTTCGAGCGCCCCGTTGCGGTACATCTCCTGGAACACCAATGTCTGGGCCAGGTGGTTGTGCAGTTCCGGGTCGTTAGGGTTGGCCGCGATGGCGGTCTCGAAATCCGCGATGGCTTCCGGGTACTCCAGGTTATAGAAGTGGTCGTATCCCTGCTCGACCAAGCTCTTTTCCGGCGGTGCCTGCCCAGACGCCGCACCGGCCAGGACCAGAATCAGCAACCCGATTCGCATTCCGATCTCTTTATCTTATCGGAGATGCATCGTAAGGCGTAGTCGGCCGGCCGCCCCTCAGTTCCGTCGACCGCAGACGTGGCGGTCCGCCCTACAAAAAGCAGTTTCGGCGCGGCGGGTAAGATCGGCCCTGTTAAGCCTTCGCACCAACGATTCTCGCTGCTTCCGCGGTGCCGATCATGACGGTCATTGGATCGACCGGGGAGGCGACGAATCCATACTTTTCATAGAATCGTTTGGCGGCTTCAGAAATCGCATGCACCAGAATCGCTCGGATGCCCGCAATTTCGGCCGCCTGGAGAGTACGCAGGACCGCGTCTCGCAGGAGGCCTGTTCCCACGCCGTTTCCATGACAGGCCTTGTCCACGGCGAGCCTTCCCAAAACGACCACCGGAATCGGGTCCGGCATATTGCGCTTGATTCGCCCCGGCGCGTGGATGTGAGCGACCGCGCCCGCCGAGAGACCATAATAGCCGATCACTCTCCGGCCGGCACAGACTACGTATGTCCGCGAGGCGCCGCTGGCCTCATTGCGCAGCGCGCGGCGGCGGAGCCAATCGTCGAGGGCAGTCTCTCCGCAATCGAACCCGGAGACATCGTGCTCAGCGGAGAGTCTCTCCGGTGGACCGATCTGGCTGGTATCCGCCGTCATCGATCCCAGGGCGCCCGGGTCTGGAGGAGCCGGCGCAGCTTTGGATTATCCCTGGGCGGACGGTCGAGCATGGCGGCGAATTTCTTGAATTCATCCTCAGAGAGGAAGAAGTAGCGCCGGTCGAGCAATATGGATTCCGCTTCCCGGCAAGCCGTATCGAGCATGAAATCCGACCGGCTCCGGCCGAGTGCTTGAGCGGCGCGGTCGATGAGCAGCTTTTGCCTTTGGCTGGCGCGGAGGTTGATGGTCTCTCCCCGCTGCGCATTCGCCCCGGTTCTTGCGATCGGCATGCTGTTCTTCCTGTGTATACACCCACTGTACCAGTCTGTGCGCACGTTGTAAATACATGCGGACTGGGGGCAGGGAGGAGGCTGTCCCACCCGCCCAAGAAAGCCGGTTGCGGCTTCGGGCACACCTGTTGTGGGCGCGATCAAGGGCGGTGCGGCTTTGAGGCGCGGATCGTGATTTAGGGGGTCTTCGGCATAGGTCAGGCGGCGGTTTTGAGGCGTTTTTCGGGGTTGGGGATCGAGCACTGGGCCGCTTTGAGGCGGCTATGGTGGACGATCAAGCGGAGGATTTGCGGATTTGAAAAATCAAATTGCGGGGGTAGGAACTCGCGCGGGAAATCGGTGGCGGGGTTGTAGGTTTCTCCCGCTTTTACAGCAAGTTGGGTGAGCGCTTCGGCTTCGCCGATGGCTTGCTCGAGGGCGGCTTTGCGGTCGGCCTGGAGTTGGCGGAGCATGGCGATGTCCTTTTCCACGCGGCGCTGGATGCGGGAGGCGTAAAGGGCGATGCGCTCGATGCTTTTGTCGTGGGCGAGCCAGGTGCGGCCCTGGGTGAGGGCGACGATGGCTTCATAGTATTCGGGATCGGCTTGGAGGGTTAAGTTGTCGAGCGCGAAGATGGCATCTTCGATGGCGACGGCGCGCTGCAGTTGCCAGCGGCCATCGGCGATGGACTGGACGAGGGAGGCTTCGAAATCGCCGGCGGGGTTGAAGTACTCCTGTGTGTTGCGGCAATGTTTGTCGTAGGCGACCTGGTCTTCGGGGGTGAGGACGTGGACCTGGCCGGTGAGGCCATGGCGATAGGCGTTGAGGGCGCGCGGATCGCGCGGTTTGGTTTCGGGCTATGTCGTTTCGGGATGCACCGGTAATCCTTTCGGCCATATTGGTAGCACGGCGTCAAGCGGGAATTCTGTGGGAAACCTCGCAAGTGCTTGGGAGGATTGAGGCGATTTTTCCGGAAATTGTGTGACCCACTTGCAGAACTCGCAACAGAAACCTTCCGCACTGTTCGTATTCCGTCCGGGGCGACGATTTTTTGGAGCCCCAATTGCTGTCAGGGGCTGTGAGTGCGTGAAATCGCCAC
>JBEKYD010000148.1:0-18478 GCA_049511335.1 Bryobacteraceae bacterium
AAGCTCGCACGCCGGCCACGATGGCTTCGAAACGGCTCAAATCGCCTTGCGCCAAATCCACCGGCGAGAGCAGAGTGACTTCCAACCCCATTTGGCGCAGCGCGCCCGGCATTTCATCGCCGGCGCCCATGATGTATCCGACCCGGTGGACCGAAACCTCGATGCTGGCGCGCACCAGCTTGATCCGCGCCGGCGGGAACAACGTCTCGACCGGGATATGGGGATAAGAGATCACCTGCATGCCGTCCGGAATGTCACGGCCGTTGACGTTCGCCACTGCTTGTAAATCGGCAACGCTTTCGCCCGCCGGAGGCGTAACCTGAAACACGGCTTCGCGCTCTTCTCCGGTGTCGTCGAGTTGAACGGGCACGTCCGGCGGGGTAACTTTCCAGCCTGCGGGCGCAAGCATGCGAACCGTGCCGGCGGTTTTGGCGGCATTGGCTTGGAGCACGACGTGTACGGCCCGCGGCGCGGAATCCGGGAAAACGGCCACGCTTTCGGTGAGATTCACCGCGACCGTGGGCACAACCGCCAGCGGACGGACACGCTCCCCTTCGGAGCGCTCCGCATAGCGATAATGCACCGGACGCACCAGTTCGATTTCGACACCGGCGACCTCCAGGCGCCATCGCACGCTCGCGACCGGCGGCGTATCGGCCAGCCCGACCAGGCGTTGGTCCTTGACCCGATAAAGGTCGTGCTCGGCCGGGTCGCGCAGCCAGTAGGGCTGGGAGTATTCCTGGCCCGGCGGCACCGTGCTCTTGAACTGAATCTGGGATTCCTGGTTATAGCCCAACGTGGCGGGCTTCCCATTGAGGGGCTGGTTCCAGGTGCCTTCGATGTTGGCCGATATCACGCGGACCGGCTCGGTGGAGCGGTTCAGCACCGTGGCGGTGAGCGAGAAGGGACCGCCCGGAACTACATCGGGGCTGCCGGCCTGAGCTTCCAGAAAAAGGCCGGCGCATTGGCCGATGGTTTCGTCGAGCTCGGCGAGCTTCAGTTTGGCGAGAGGATCGGAGAGGGCTGCGATCAGAGGCCGCGCCTTGGCCAGAAGCGGAATTGTCTTGGCGGGGTGCGTCACCTCGAACGTGTGGATAGCTTCGGTCAGAATCGCACCGATCGCCGCTCCGCCTGGAATGCGATTCCAGGAAGTGTCGATGCCGTCGAAGGGGTCGCCCGAGGCCGGCGCGCCGCCCACCAGGCCGAAATCCGTGCGCACCGGACCGGGACGCCGCATGGCGCCGGTTCCCTGGCTGTGGTGCATGGAACGGCTCAAGACGGCCAGCTCCTCGTAGGAATAGCCCAGTACCGGGTTGAAATCGCCGGTTTCCACCGAACCGGCTATGGGCAGCGGCGGGAAGAACGGCGCGGCCGGCTGTGCACCGCGGCCTCCGCGTCCCGCCGCGGCGGCTGGCGGAAATGCGCCCGGCGGAAACACGAAATTGGTGGGGAACTCCGCCCGCACGATCCGCTTGGCCTGCCACGGCTGGACCCATTGGAGCTGCTCAGGGAAACGCTTCCGGTCGGCCGCGGCCGCAAACGCTTCCTTGCCCACCATGGCGGAGACCTGGTGCTGGCCGTGGCCGTCGCGCGGAGTTCCGCTGAAGACCAGCACCAGCACGTCCGGACGATAGCGGCGGATGTTCCACACCACGTCGCCCAGGATTCGCTCGTGCCCCCATTTTTCGAACGTTTCCGCGGCCGTTCGGCTGAAACCGAAATCGATGGCGCGGGTGAAGAACTGCTCGGCGCCGTCGATCTTCCGCGCCGCCAATAGCTCCTGGGTGCGGATGACGCCCAGCGCCGCGCCCTGCTCGGAACCGATCAGGTTCTGCCCGCCTTCGCCGCGCGTTAAAGAAAGATATGCCGTGCGCATGTTGCGGCCGCGGGCGAAATACGCCAGCACGCCGGTGCGCTCGTCGTCCGGGTGCGCGGCGATCATCATCATACTGCCCAGTTCATTCAGGCCGCGCAGCGAGTGTTCCAGATCCGGCGCGCCGGAGAAAGGCTGCGGCTGCGGCCAAAGCGCAACCGCGAAGAGGAGGGAAACGGCGAGGCGCATGAGTACATTATTCTAGCCCGATGGCGCCGCTCACCCGTCACCACACTCGGGGAAATTCCCCTAAATAGGCCCAGGAGAACACCTGACATGGAGACCGTCGCCGCGCCACGGCTTCGGTCCAATCCAAACGGCTGTGAAAGCGGGAAAAAGAGGACGCGGCGCTAAGATCCGCCTGCCTCGAAAGGATGCCGGCGACGCCGAACTGTCCGATTTTTTCGATCGCCACGAGGGATTCGACCTGCTGGATCGCGGGATTGTCGAAGCCGATCCCGACCATCAAGATCTCGAGCGGATGCTGAAGGAGTACTGGAATCAGCCGAACACCAGGCAACTCAATATCCGAATTCCTCCCGCCGCGAAGAGCATGATCGAGCACCTGGCAAAACGCAAGACACTTGAGGTCTCGACCCTGGTCCGGATGTGGGTCATCGACGGGATGCGCCGCGAAGCCTCGCAGCCATAAGTCCGCTGGATCTATGCGTCCGCAACAGGCATCGCGCCTTGCGGCAGGTTCGTGCGCGGGTAGCTTTCCGCTCGTGCTATGCTGGCCTCATCAGGAGGGAATTCATGCGCAACGTTACAATTACGATTCTGCTGGTGTGTTTGGCCGGCTTTTGTTTGAGTGCGGCGGGAGTGCCGCAAGCGGGCCAGACTGCCCCAACCTTCGTCCTGCCGTCGCAGGATGGAACTTCCATCGATTTACACCAGTTTCAGGGCAAGTGGGTGGTGCTGTACTTCTACCCGAAAGATATGACCCAGGGCTGCACCATCGAAGCCCACAATTTCCAGCAGGACTTACCTAAGTTCGATCAGCGCAACGCCGTGATCCTGGGCGTAAGCGTGGATTCAACCGACAGCCATCAACAGTTCTGTACCAAAGAAAGTCTGACATTTCGCCTGCTGTCCGACACCGATAAGAAGGTCGTGGATATGTACGGGTCGCTCAACGCCCGCGGCATGGCCTCGCGTAACACCTTTCTGATCGATCCCTCGGGCAAGATCGTGAAGGTCTGGACAGGCGTCAACCCTTCGCATCACAGCGAAGAAGTTCTAGCCGCGCTGGACAGCATGAAATAACACAGGTGGCACGGACTTCAGTCTGTGAAAATGCTGGCCAAAAGGCCTGCTCCACGCTTATTTCGCCAGTTTCAACGCCGCGATCCGCTGCTTGACCTGCTCGCGCAGGGCTTCGGGTTCGAAATCGGCGTTGCGGCGGAAGATCTCGGGCAACACGTCGTCGTAGGGTAGCGCGGGCGCTTCCACTTCCCGAAAACCAAGGCTCGAAGCCATGCGGCATGCCGCGCGGACCAGGTTCAACGGATCGCGGGGATTTCCCTTGATCTCGTTGTGGTGTTCCAGCATCATGGTCCGCAGGGTCTCGGGGAAACCCCATTGCACGGCCACTTTGGCACCGGCCTCGCAGTGATCGATCCCAAATTCGGCCAGTTCCACCACCTCGGCTTCCTCTTCGCTCTCGAACGGCTTGGCCATATGCGCCGCGTACTCGGGGCCGAGGCTGAGGAACAATGCCAGCCGGCCCAGATCGTGCGTCAGGCCGGAAGTGTAGACCGACTGCTGCCGGCAAAGCTTTCCCATGAATTCCGCCAGAACGGCGGTAGCCAGGCTGTGCTCCCATACCGACGCCATGTAGGGCGTACGCGGCACGTTGCGCACGTAAAAGCTGAAGGCGATGGTGCAGCCGAGCGAGCGTACGCGCTCCAGGCCCAGAAACGTGAGCGCGTGGCGGATGGTTTCAATGCGGGCACGCAGACCGAACTCGACCGAATTCGCCACCAGCAACAGATCGGCGGTCAAGGCCGGGTCGCCCTTAAATGCTTCTTCGAAATCGGCAAACGCCGAGTCGCCTTCCACCGATATGTTCATGAGCTTGAGCGCGCTGGCGTGGAACGGCGCCAGGCGCGACAAACTGATGTAGACGTCCAGGTGTTTGGCGGAGGGATTCTCGTGGCTGGAACTGGCGGCCGGCGCCCCAGGATCAGCGGATGTTACCGAATGCGCCGTCATCAGAGTACTCATCGGCTCTCCGGCGGAATGGTTCTAATTTTTCCAATTAGCCGAAGGTCATACTCCTTTGGCCATCGACCGAATGAAATGCGGTGAACCCCGGGCCGTAGCTATATTCAGCGACCGTCAGAAGCTGTGAAAGACTTAAAATAGCCACGGATGAACACGGATAAACCGCTCGATTTCTTTATCGGTGTTCGTCGGCGTTCAGCGGTGGCTATAATTCTTCACGCCAAGGCTGGCTCACGCCTTGGTCTCGAGGTTCAGCAACCGGACCACCCTGACCGCGAATTCCCGCGGATTGATGGGCCGCACCATGCACTCGTCGGCGCCCAGTTTGAACCCTTTCACCATCTCCGCGCAGTTCGCCTCCGCGGCCAGTAACAGCACTTTGACCGGTAATTTCTCGGAGCGGATTTTGGCGAGCAGCGCGAAAGCGTCTTTGCCGGGAAGATCCACGTCCAGAACCACTACGCCGGGGCGCCGCTGCCGCGCCATTTCCAAGGCCTCCTGTCCATCTTCGGCGATGGTGCACTCGAACGCCGCATCCGCCAAGGCGCGTCCCAGGGTCTTGATGAGGGCCGGGTCGTCGAGCGCGAGCACCACGCTTCGCGGCAGTTCCTCCTCGGGTTGGACGGCCGTCTCGGTTTCGGGTCCGGTTCGTTCCGCCGCTTTTCGCGCCACACGGGCGCGCGCAAACCCCAACCGAAACACCGCTTCCTCCGGCGCCCAATCGTCGATCAGAAAATCGTGCGCGCGGGCCTGCACCGCTGCGTCCAGGGCCAAAATGTCCCCCCGCGCGCCCATCAGCACCAGCGCCTTCGGCTCGCGCATTACCAGTTTGGGCCGTAACCAGGGCGACTGCGCCGTCTCCGGCCGCACCTCGACGATCACCCCGGAGCAGTTCTGAATCGCTTCCGAGGTGGGCGGCTCGTTCTCGTCGAACAGATACGGACGGACCCCGGCGCGCCGCAGCCCCACGCACGCACGTTCGGCTTCGCGCTGTCCCAGCCCTACCAAAGCGATTCTTTCACCGCTCAGCCCCTGCGCCAGCGCGTCAACCTCTTCCGGGCTGGCCATATGAATCGGATCGCGAAACCCGTGCGCAAGATTGGCCAGGAGCAGAACCGTGCGCGCCCGGTCCCACAGCGGAGCCTCCAGCACCCCCTCGAGCTCCCGCGCCGTATCGGCAATCTCCCGGTACCCCAAAGATTCGGCCGTTCCAATCCAGTGCTGCACCTGGAATTTGGCTTGGCGCAACGGAAACGCAATGTCGGCCGCCTCGGCCAGCGTTCGCGCTTGCTCGTATCCCTGTTCCAGGAACTCGCGCGCCAGGTCCGCTACCTCCGTTTCGCCACCGGCCGTCTTGCGTGGCGCCGGCCTCTCCACGGGCGCCTCGCGCCAAGGCGCCGCGTAATCGATGGGGGCGTTATTGACTCCCTCCGCCAGAACTTTTTCAAGCTGCAGGCTTAGCTTCTTGCCATCCAGGGGTTTGGCAATGAGTCCCCGAAAGCCGGCCGCATTGGTGTCGCTGGGGCGTTCGGACGAGGCCGCGGGCGCTAGAGCCACAATCGGCGTGTTGGCGATCAGCGGGTCCTGGCGGATCCGCCGGGCCAATTCCGCCGCCTCCATCCCGATAAGCTGAAGGTCCACCAGGATCGCGCCGGGCCGCAGCGTGACCAGCATGGCTAGCGCGCCTTCGCCGCTCGAGGCCACTCTCGGCTCGTACCCTTCGGCGCGCAGGAGCGCCGCCGTGAGTTTCGACCCAATCGGGTTGCTGTCGACCACGAGAATCGTTTCGGTCATAAATGCGACAAATCTCGCACCATCGTCTATATGGTTTAGGGTAAGCCGCCCGCGTTTGGCTAGACAAGTATCACTACGATAACCGGCGTGGCCATATCGAGCTGTAGCATCTCAAGATAGCTAAAGGAAACTTCCGCCCCCCCCGCAATCGCGCCCATCGCCCGGCGCCCGCCGGACGCTGTACAATCGGAGTCTAATGGAGCGGCCTCCTCAGCCCTCGTTAATTGAGACGGTGCTCGCAGGGCCGCGTGCCGGCGATACTTCGACCGCCCACAGCTCTGCCGCCGAAGAGGGCCGGTTCGTTCCCGGCGCGCTGATTGCCGGCCGGTACCGCATTATTGCCCTGCTCGGCCGCGGCGGTATGGGCGAAGTGTACCGCGCCACCGACCTCACCCTCGGCCAGTCCATCGCTCTCAAATTCCTGCCCGAACAGGCCGCCAACGATCTCCGCCTGCTCGAACGCTTCCACGGCGAAGTCCGCCTCGCGCGCCAGGTTTCCCACCCTAACGTCTGCCGGGTCTATGACATCGGCCAGGCCGACGGAATGCCCTTCATCTCCATGGAGTATATCGACGGCGAGGACCTGGCGTCGCTGCTCACCCGCATCGGCCGCCTGCCCGTCGACAAGGCCGTCGACGTCGCCCGCAAGGTCTGTGCCGGGCTGGCCGCCGCCCACGCCCGCGGCATCGTTCACCGCGATCTGAAACCGCAGAACATCATGATCGACAAGCGCGGGGAAGTGGTCATCATGGACTTCGGCCTGGCCGCGCTTGGCAGCCAGCTCACCGGCCGGGAATCGCGCGACGGCACCCCCGCCTATATGGCCCCGGAGCAGTTGAAGGGAGCCGACATCACCCAAAAGAGCGATATCTACTCCCTTGGTTTGGTGCTCTACGAGCTATTCACCGGCAAGCGTCCGTTCGACGCCAAGACCGTTCGCCAGCTTCTCGATCAGCAGGAATCCGGCCATCTCACCAGCATGACGTCCATCGCGGCGGAAATCGATCCCGCGGTGGAGCGCGCCATTCGCCGTTGCCTCGATCCGGAACCGGCCAGGCGCCCCGCATCGGCTTTGGCGGTGGCCGCGGCCCTGCCCGGTGGCGATCCGTTGGTGGTTGCCTTGGCTGCCGGTGAGATGCCCTCGCCGGAATTGGTCGCCGCCGCGGGCAAGAACGAGGCCCTGCCGCGCCGTCTCGCCATCCCTTGCTTATTGGCGATTCTGGTCTGCCTCGGCGCCACCCTGGCGATCCACCAGGCCAGCGACGCCATCCTTCACACGCCGCTCGCCTTGCCGCCGGATGCCCTCGCCGTCAAAGCCCGAGGCTTTGCCCAGTCCTTCGGCTTCCCGCGCCCGCCCGGCGATTCCACTCTATGGCTCTCATCCCGATCGAGCCTCATCACGTATCTGAAGAAACTGCCCCAACCGCACCGCTGGGACGAATGGCTCGCCGCCGAAGCCCCCGTGATGGCGCATTATCGCGAGAGCCTTTCCCCGCTGATTGCCGAACCCGACGGCGAGGTCGACGGCCATAACCCGCCCCCCACCGCCCCCGGGATGATTGAGGTTTCGCTCGATAGCCTCGGCCAGTTGCGCGAGTTTTCGGCCATTCCTTACGATTTGGCCGGCGCGCCCGAGAATCCGGCCGCCGCCGAAGCCGTCTTCCGCGTGGCCGGGCTCGATTTCGCCAAATTCACCGAAACTTCGCCCGACCGCCTTCCGCCCGCGCCCGCCGACCAGATCCGCGCCTGGAAAGGGCCGCATCCGAAGATTCCCGCGACCGAGCTGCGCGTTGAAGTCGCCACCTGGAAAGGCCGCGTTACCTTCGCCACTGTCGCCTTTCCCTGGGCTACAGCCGTCTCGAACCCTTCCTCGCTCTCCTCCCGCGAAATCTATACGCTCCTGCTGAGCGCCGCCGGCATGTTGGCCATGGCGCCCTTCGCGCGCCGCAACTGGAAGCGGGCCAGGGTTGATCGCAAGGGCGCCCTGCGCATCGCCGCCGCCAGTTTTCTGCTGGACATGATCGGCTGGTTTGGCGACGTGCATGCCGTTCCCACCGCCGACATGCTCACCTTCTTCTACCGCGCCGCCGGCAATTGGCTCATCGGCGCCGCCGTGCTCTGGTTGATGTACCTCGCGATCGAGCCCGCCATCCGGGCGCGCTGGCCGCATTCTATCGTCACCTGGAACCGCGTCCTGGCCGGCCGCTGGCGCGACTCCCAGGTGGCCGCCCACGTCCTCATCGGCGCCGCCATGGGCTCCTCCATCTGGCTGGCCGCATCCCTGGTGGATTTCTGGCGCAGCGCCAAAGGCGATTTGGGCGCCGGCGGCGACTTGTATTTCACCATGGGCTCGCTCCACTGGATCGCCGGCTGCGCGCATGTCTTCAGCAATGCGCTCTTCGTCAGCATTGCCTTGTTCTTTGCCGTCTTTGCGTTTCGTTTCCTGCTGCGCCTGGACGTGCTGGCTGCCATCGCCGCCTCGCTGCTGTTCATCTTTTCCGAAGGCAATGTGGCGAGCTCTCCGCACTGGCAGATCCAGGCCCTGATCTACTTTGTGATCTACGCCAGCATCTTCTTCCTGCTGCTCCGCTACGGCCTGGTGGCGACCATGGCCGCGGTGGTCTTTATCAACAGCTCGAACGCCATTCTGCTGGGCGGCAATTGGCAAGCCTGGTACGTGCCCTACGGCTTGGCGTCGCTGCTCCTGCTGCTGGCGATTGCCCTCGCCAGTTTCTGGCAAGCGCTGGGACCGGGTGGCCTTTTGGGCGACGCGTTGGACGCCGAAGCGGAATTCGGCGCGATGGCGTAATTCGCCACCTGCCGAGCTCTCCTTGCCGTCCCGCGCGACCGCCACTGGGTTGGCAATGCCGCCCTTTTTGAGCGCCCTTCTGGTGAGGTCGACGTCGCTGGCTTTATCCTCGATGAGCAGGATGGTTCGCCGCTCGTTCACTTCCCGTCTCCAAGCGTGAAATAAAAGGCAGCGCCGCGGTCTGGCTCGGCTTCCGCCCAGATACGGCCTCCGTGCCGGTGAATCACGCGTTGCACGGTGGCCAGACCGATGCCGGTTCCGGGGAATTCGGCCTCGCTATGCAGGCGCTGAAAAGCGCCGAAAAGCATACCCGCATACGCCATATCGAAACCCACGCCGTTGTCGCGCACCACGAACGCCGTGTTTCCGCCGGCCCCGGCGGTTTCGAATTCAATACGCGCGTGCGCGCGCGAAGCGGTGAACTTCACCGCGTTCTCCAGCAGATTCGTCAACGCGACCTCGAGCAGGCGGGCGTCCCCGAAAGCGGTCAATCCCGGCCGGATCGCGAATTCCAGAGACCGTTGCGGATGGGTTTCGCGGAGCCCGGCGGCGATGGATTCGGCGATCAGGCTCAGGTTCACGGTGTCGTGATGCATCTGGGCGCGAGCGAAGCGCGAAAGCTGCAGCAGATCGTCGATCAGTCGCCCCATGCGCTGGGTCTCGGAGCGGACGCGGCCAAGGTATTCCCGCGCGCGCGGTTCCAAAGCGGGGCCGTAGTCCTCGATCAAAGCCAGGCTCCAGCCGTCGATGCCGCGCAGCGGCGCCCGCAGGTCGTGAGATACGGAGTACGCAAACGCCTCCAGCTCCTTGTTGGACGCTTCGAGCTGAGAGGTTCGCTCGTGAACGCGCTGTTCCAGCTCGGCGTTCAACCGCCGAATCTGTTCCTCGGCTTTCTTGCGGTCGCTGATGTCCACCAACGTCGAGAGAACCACTTCCTCCCCCGCAACCGTCAAAATCGCGGCCGACAATAGCGTCGCGAAGCTCTCCCCCGATCTCCTTGCAAACGTCTGCTCCCACCCGTGCAAGAAGCCCTTCTGCTTCAATTCCCTAGCGAAGCGATCTCGCTCCTCCGGCGTGGGCCAGATGGAGAGGTCCGTCGCGGAACGCCCGATTGCCTCGCCGCGGGTATGCCCGGTCATCGCCTCCCAGCTCTCGTTCACGTCCAGGAACAGTCCGTCCGCGAGACGGGTAATCGCCACCGCCGCCGGGTTGGTGGCGAACGCCTTGGCGAACTTCTCTTCCGAAAGGCGCAGCGCTTCCTCCGTTCGCTTGCGCTCGGTAATGTCCCGATCGATCTCCAGGTATCCGGCCGGCCGGCCGGCGGCGTCGCGCTGCAGAACTTGCCAGCTTTCGGCGACGATTTGCCGCCCATCCGGCCGGGTGTGGCCGAGTTCTCCGTTCCAGCGGCCCTCCCGCGCCAGAATGCGGTCCAGTTCCGCGATCGGTATGGCGGAGCTGGTGTGCAGCAGCTCGTCTATATTCCGGCCGATCGCTTGCTCTTCGGTCCAGCCGTACATCTGCTGAGCGCCGGAGTTCCATCCGGTGATGACGCGGTTACCGCCGGCCGTGACGATGGCGTCTTGGGAAAGATCGATCAGCCGGGCTTGGCGGGCCAGCACCCTTTCCACTTGGGCGCGCTCGTAGATATGGCGCTCAATCCTGGCGCCCGCCAGGACCAGCAGAAGCACGAGCGATCCGCCGCCCAGGCCCAGAATCCAGCGTGTGCGCGAATCGGCCTGGCTGGCGGCCACGGTGCGGCTGTGTAAGAGCCGGTGCTCTTCGTCATCCACGGCGTCCAGGACGGCCCGCAGCCGATCCATCAGTTTCCCACCCCGATTGGTGCGGATCAGGCCGGCGACGGCCGCCATTCCCTGCTGCTTGCGGACCTCGATGGAGTTGGCCAGCATATCCAGCCTGGTTTGCATCAACCGGTCGTATTCATCCAGCCGCGCCTGTTGGGCGTGGTCATCGGCGGTCAGGCGGCGCAGCGCGGCGCGCGCCTGCCGTTCCGATGCGACCGCGGACCGATAGGCCTCGATGTACTGGTCGTCCCCGGTAAGCAGGTATCCGCGCTGGGACGTTTGGGCGCGCTCCAAGGACGACCGCGCCGAGGCCGCCGCGTTGAGCACCTGGTAGCTGTGCTCCACCCCGCGTTCCGCCACCGTGGAGTGTTCAAAGCCCCTCCAAAGCCAGGAGGCCAGGATGCCGATCGCCAGCGCGGCGGCGGTGAACATGGCCACCCGCCGCAGCATGGGTGGGCCAACCGGGTCCGGATCCGCTTCCGGCCACCGTTCCCCAGCCGCCTTCCTGGGGAGCAAGCCGCCGGGCCTGTCCAGGAGGCTGATGGCGATGGCAACCATCGCGAACAGACCGAGGCCGGTGGCGGCGGCAGGTTGCGGCAGGGCGAACGAGTGACGCGGTTCCAGGAAGAAATACCGGACGCTGAAGCAACTCAAGACAGTGGAGGCCAAGGCTGGCCCACGGCCGCCCAACCGTCCCGCCACCAGGACAGCAGCCAGGAAAGGCAGGTAGGGCGACTGGGCGCCGAGCACCGGATCGAAGGCCAGCCTTAGGCCAACCGCGGCGGCCACGGCCAAGGCGGCGAGGGCATAGTGCGCCGTCGCAAACCTCTTGAGGAATCCGGCCGGGATGGATAAAGCCACGGAATCTCACCTCCCGCACTGGGCCCGCAGCCCGAGCCGGCGCACCCAAACTACCTGACGCGATCTGCACGTAGGGTCCCAAAAGGATTTCCAACGGATAACAAGGATTTAGGGTGGGCAATTCGCAATTCATGGGAGGGCGAAGTTGCCGGGCGTAGCCGAATACCACACTTCGGTTGGGGCATATCCCCCACATTGGCTCTTGCCCGGCCTGCCTGCCGGTTGACGCTTCCTATCCCGCTGCGCTAAGCTTCCCGCAAGCTGTCTCCAAAACGATTCCCATGAGCACGCCTGCCAAATCAACCTCCGCCACCCCCGTGTCCGACGCCGGGTTCGTCCGTGGCCTGAACCTGTTCGACTCCACCATGATCGTCATCGGGGTCATGATCGGTTCGGGCATTTTTATCGTTTCCGCGGACATGTCCCGTATGATCGGAAGCCCGGGTTGGATGCTTATGGCTTGGGTGCTCACTGGCGTACTCACCATCACCGCCGCCCTTTCCTACGGCGAGCTTGCCGCCATGATGCCCCACGCCGGCGGCATGTATCTTTATCTGCGCGAGGCCTATTCGCCACTCTGGGGCTTCTTGTACGGCTGGACCCTGTTCACGATTGTCCAGGCTGGCACCATCGCCGCCGTATCGGTTGCCTTCGCCCGCTTCTTCTCCATCCTCTGCCCTTGGGTTTCGGAGAGCCACTATTGGGTCACGCCCATTCATCTTTCCTCCGGCTACGCCATCTCGCTTTCCACCGCCCAACTGGTCGCGATTCTCGTGATCGTGCTCCTCACCTGGACCAACTCGCGCGGCCTCCAGTACGGCAAAATCGTGCAGAACCTTTTCACCTCCGCCAAAACCGTGGCTTTGATCGGACTGATTCTGGCCGGTCTCCTGCTCGGCTGGAATGCCGCGGCCGTCCAAACCAACTTCCACGACATGTTCCGCCTGGGCGCGTTCGATCCATCCCTGGGCGTGGCCGCCGGCAGCTTGTTCGGCCTGATGGTGGCGATCTCGGTGGCCCAATCCGGGTCGCTTTTTTCCGCCGATTCCTGGCACGACATCACCCTGATCGCCGGCGAAGTGCGCGATCCCAAGCGCAACGTCCCCCTCGCCCTCGCCCTCGGCTGCTCCGCCGTGATCGCGCTCTATCTGCTGGCCAACATCGCTTACTTGGCCGTGCTGCCTCTGCCCGCCATCCAGCATGCCCCCGCCGACCGCGTGGCCACCGCCATGCTGGAACACATCTTCCCCGGCTACGGCCCCGTGCTCATGGCCGTGGCCATCATGATTTCTACTTTCGGGTGCGCCAATAGCCTGATCCTGTCCGGCCCGCGGGCCTACTGCGCCATGGCTCGCGACGGCCTGTTCTTCCGCCGCGCCGGCGAGCTGAACCGGGCCCACGTCCCCGCCTGGTCGCTGGCTGTTCAGGGCATATGGGCCTCGCTGCTGGTCCTGCCCCGCACTTACGATCCGGCAACCCACACTTATGGCAACTTGTACAGCAACTTACTCGATTACGTCATCTCCGCGGCGTTGATCTTCTACATCCTCACCATCGTAGCCGTGGTCCGCCTCCGCTTCACCCGCCCCGGCGCCGCCCGCCCCTATAAAACCTGGGGATACCCGCTAACCCCCGCCATCTATATCGTCCTTGGCTCGGTCGTGCTGGTCATGCTCTTCGCCTACCGCCCGGCCACCACCTGGCCCGGACTGATCATCATCCTCACCGGCGCCATCGTCTATGCCGCCTTGCGCTTCCGCAAAACAGCCTGAGCGCTCCCGTGGCGCGCGCTCTCAGCGTGCCGCGTGCCCCACTCTTGGGGACGCTTGGGCCGGAATGTGAATCCAACTTGTCGGTAAGAGTGCCGCTCGCCTCGGAAGCCGTGGTATAAAACCCGAGAGGAAAGCGAGGACCCACAAAACATGGCAAACAGCTTTGGCGCCGACATTCTGATCCAAGCGCAAGATCCGGAGACTGCGGCATCGTTCTACGTCAGCCAGCTCGGATTCGCAATTACAGGCGAAGCGCCGAACATGATCAGCCTGCATGGCGAGCACATCAACTTATTCATCGAGCGGGGCCCGGCGCTCGGGCCGGTGCTGGAAGTCACTGTCGACAATGTAGAGGAAGCTAAGCTCAGGCTGGTGAAGAATGGTTGTTCGATAGTCAAAGACGAGCCGGACTTTCCGCGATGCTATGTCCAGGACCCGTTCGGCTTGATTTATAACCTGACGAAGTAACTCGTGGGTCTGACCGGAAGCCTGCCGCTACCAGGGGCTTTCCTCCGCCTGGTAAACATGCTCCGGCGCGCGGACGATGCGCGTCAGTTCGCCCGGGTCGAGCCAGTTCCAGTGGCAGCGTTCGCAATCGTCGATCACCACGTTGCCCGGGCCGGCGTAATAGTGCGTCTCCATGCGGCCGTGGCACCGCGGGCAACTGACCCGCCGCCGCAGCTCATTCTCGTCCGGGCGGCGACAGGCTGTCGCGGACACGTCGCGGCGCGCGCGCAGGTCTTCCAACAGCGGCACGAACACGTCCATGGAAATCAGCATGCCGCGGCAGTGCTCGCAATAATAAATGCGGTGCCCATCGAGCGCCGCATGTGCCAGCGGAAGGTTGCAGACCGGGCAGGCAAAATCGCTCGTCCCGCCCAGCACCCGCACGCCTTCCTCGGTTTTCTCCGGATAAACCGTGCCGTTGCAGTATTCGCACGTAAGAAAGTCGTCGCCATCGCGAAGCTTGAGCGGCGCGCCGCAGTTCGGGCATGTCATGGCAGATACCTGATTCTATGTTGCCCGACCGAGAAGCTCCAGGAGAAGTTATCGAAAGTCAGCTACCGGCTATTGTGGGGCAGGATGACATGCTGCCGTCGATTGTCAATGGCGCTGTTCGGGCTTCACACAAGGGTCCGACAGCGAGTTACCAATCCGCTGCAGGTTACCAACATGCCCCACAAGCCAGCGCGATCATGCCGATGGCCTCTCACGCCCCGTCGTTCTTCATTTTCCTGGCAATCAGAAACGCCAGCTCCAGCGCTTGCTCGTAGTTCAGGCGCGGGTCGACTTCGCTCTCATAGGCTCGCGACAGGTGGCTCTCGGTGGGAACGCTGGACCCGCCGATGCACTCGGTCACGTTTTCGCCCGTCAGCTCGATATGCACACCGCCCAGCCGCTGGCCGAACGAGCGGTGAATTTCGAAAGCCTGCTCCAGTTCGTGGTAGATATCCTCGAAGCGCCGGGTCTTGACTCCACTGGCGGTAGTCTGCGTGTTGCCGTGCACCGCGTCGCAAATCCATGCCACGCGGCCGCCTTCCGCCCGCGCCGCTTCGATCAAGGCCGGCAGCCCGTCGGCGATCTTTTCCGCGCCGAAGCGGTGAATCAACGTGAGCCTCCCCGGAACTCGTTCGCGGTCGAGCGCATCGAACCAGCGTGCCACCCGCTCGCGCGTGGTCCCGGCGCCCACCTTGATGCCGATGGGATTCTCGATTCCGCGCAGATACTCGATGTGGGCGCCGGCCGGATCGTTGGTGCGCAAGCCGACCCAGGGGAAATGCGTCGTCAGGTTGAACCAGCCCGCGCGCCGCGGCACCTGCCGGGTCTGCGCTTCTTCGTAAGCCAGGTGCAGCGCTTCGTGGGAGGTGTAGAAGTTGATGCGGTCGGTTTCGCCCGCCCGCACTCCCAGCACGTGCTCCATGAAGCGCAGCGATTCGCTGATGGTTTCCACCGTGCGACGATACTCCGCCGCCAGCGGCGATTGCGCCGCCCAATCCAGGTCGAAGTATTCCGGATGGTGCAGGTCGGCAAACCCGCCCTTAATCAGCGCACGGATGAAATTCAGCGTGAGCGCAGCCCGTTCGTAGCCGCGCAGCAGCAATTGCGGGTCCGGCGTCCTGGCTTCGGCCGTGAACTCGGACCGGTTGATCAGGTCCCCGCGGTAGGCCGCCAGCGTCACCCCGTCGCGCGTCTCGTGGTTCGAGGAGCGCGGCTTGGCATACTGCCCGGCAAAGCGCCCGATCCGCGTGACCGGCCGCTTCGCGCCCACTACCAGCACCAGGCTCATCTGCAGCAGAACCTTGAGCAGGTTCGTGATGCGCGGCGAATGGCAATCCGCGAAACGCTCGGCGCAATCCCCGCCGTGCAGGATGAAACGTTCCCCGCGCGAGGCCTCGGCCAGTTCATCCTTGAGCAGCAGGATCTCCCAACTGGTTACCAGCGGTGGAAGTTGGCGCAACTCTTCCAGCACGCGCTCCGCCGCTGCCGGGTCCGCGTAATCCGGCTGATGCAGCGCTCGACGCGTGCGCCACGAGTGCGGCGTCCATTCGGATGTCTGCGGAAGGCTCGAAATCGACATCAACTTTTTACGGTAACACGCGCACCGGCGCGACCGAGCCGCGATCAAAGGGAGCGGGCTTTTGAGGCGTTACGGGGAAATTATTAGCCACGGATGAACACAGATGAACACGGATGAAAACCGGGAAATTACTTTTATCCGTGTTCATCTGTGTTCATCCGTGGCTAATAGTCTTTTGCTTTATCGTTCCAGAATCTTCTCCACCGCCTTGGCCAGTGCCCGGAATTCCTCGTGAGCCGGCGAATCCGGCGCGTACTCCGCCACCGTCAGCCCGTGCGCCACCGCTTCCGCAATCACCACCCGCTGGCAGATCGGCGGCAGAACTTTCTTGCCCATATCCCTCAACGACGACGCCAGCCCTCTACCCAAATTCGTGCTCATGACCACTCTCGAAGGCACGAATCGCACGCGCGGCTTCTTCGATCGCCGTTCCGCCCGCGCCTTCAGCGCCAGCCCCAGAGCTTCCTTCAAGGCAAACAAATCGAGGGGAGACGGCCCGCAGGGCAGCAGCACCAGGTCGGCCGCCAGTGCCGCCTGATACGCGATGTCGGGTTGGCCGGGCGGCGTGTCGATCAGCACCACGTCGGTTTCTTTGTCCGCCTGTTTCGCTCGCGCGCGTAAATTGTCGGTGGGCGCGACCTTTTCCACCGTGCGCGAGAGCAGCCCATCGCCTTGGTCGGCCCATGCCACCATGCTGTGTTGCGGATCGGCGTCCAGAACCAATACACTGCGCCCCCGGGCGGCGAATTCGGCCGCCAAATTGCCGGCTACGGTGGATTTTCCCACCCCGCCTTTCCGTCCGGCTACGGCAATAATTGCCATAAACGTACTATAGGCGATTTTCCGGGCCGTGCCGCGCCGACCCACGAACCATACGGGCCGGCTAGCTTCGGTGTATACTCTGGCTATTCGGTGAGGCGAGATGGATATCCCCGCTAGGTTTCCTTTGAAAATACGTGTGTTGCAACTATGGGCCCGAGTGTCCGCGCCCATTCTCGCGCTTCTGCTGGCGATCCCGGCCTTAGCGGCCGATGAGCGGGACGAGCTCCTCAACCCGTGGGAGATTCATAATGAAATCCGCGTGGACGCCGCCGCAGCGCGGGCAGTCAAAGACTTCTTTCCCACGTTTCTGGACTACCAGGACGTGGTGATGTTCCACCCCGTGTTTGGCTATTATTCGAGCGGGCGGGTAAATTTCAGCGAGGACTACCGCACCTTTCCCGACGCGCTTTCGCCCTACTTCGGCCACATGATCGCCGAGCATCTTTTCCAGATGTGGGACGGCATGCGGAAAGCCGGAACGCTCGCTGAAAACGAGCGCTTCACGATTGCCGAATTCGGGGCCGGCGATGGCGCTCTGGCCGAATCCATCCTCGACTACATCGACCGCCGCGCCGCCGGCGAATCCGGCGACCGCTGGCGTGAGTTCGCGCGCCAGACCACGTACGCCTGCTACGACCGCTCTGTTGCCTTGAGCGCGATGCAAGCCAAACGCAACAAGCGGTTCGGAGCCCGCTTCGAGGCCCGCGAAGGCGACGCCACCGACCCCACCGCCACCATCCCGGCGGGCAGCCTCAAGGGAGTCGTGCTTTCCAACGAGTTGCCCGATGCATTCAGCGTTCACAAGGTAGTCTTCTCTCCGAACGGTTCGGCCGAAGTAGGCTTCGTCGCGCCGGCGCTTTCCGTGCGTGGCTGGAACGCGCTGAAGACCGCTATGCCCGAACCACTGCAGAAGCGTCTCCAGAGCGAGAATCTTTCGATTCAAACCCGAGTGTTCGGAGCGAAGCGCGATGCCGCCGTCTATCTGAGCAAGAGTGGATTCGTGGCATTGCTCGAGACCATCGCTTCCGCCAGCGATTACGCCGAGAAGCTGGACGCCGTCGAGTTTCATGAAATCTACGTACCCATCGACACCATACCCGAGCTGGCCGATCATGTGCGCAAGTATAGTCGCGAATACGCCTACGAGCTCGCCCGAAGCAACAAAGGCTTCGCCGCATACATCAATCTGGGCGAAGGGAGTTTCATTCAGGGCGCCGGGCGGATACTGAAATCCGGCTACGTGGTCACCATCGATTACGGATCGAATTGGGACACGGTCCCGCCGCTCGAGTTCAATCACTTTCGCAGCTTCGGACCCGGCAGCGACCGCGACCGGTCTAACCCATACCACTCGCCCACGTTCAACGACATGACCACCGACGTGAACTTCAGCCACCTGGCGGAAGAGGGGAAACTTGCAGGCCTTCGCCCCGTATTCTTCGGCTCGCAGCACACCCTGATCACCGGCACGCCAGTTGTTATCGACACACCTCCACCGAACTGCGTCGATATCGACGACTACAACACTTGGGTTCAGAACTTCTACACCTGGGACGTGTACAAGATTCTGGTGGAGCAGAAAGAGAACACGGATCCGTCGTACTCCTTTCCGGATGACCGCGCGGAGCCTTTGACCGTGAAGGCGGAGAATCTTACCGCGGCGCAACAAGCGTTGGCTCTCGCGATCGAGAAGCGCCTGCGCGAGCGCCTGTCTCCCCGCTAACTCCCGGAAACCGGCGGGACAGACGATCGTTTTTTGTCGTCTGTCAAGCGCTGTCACCGGCAGGCACCTGACAGACCACCAAAGACGATGGTCTGTCCGCACACCTGTCCCGTTAAATTTTTCTCAGCTTCGAGAACCAGCTAGTTTTCATATACTTGCAAGGAAAGCAGCTCAAAACGATTTCATTCGTGATTACCTGAGAGGGTGAATCAAGGTCG
>JBEKYD010000149.1:0-18403 GCA_049511335.1 Bryobacteraceae bacterium
GCGGACAGGCCCACGAAAATGCCGTGGTTCGGCAACAAACAGCTCCTGATCCGCTTCGCCTAGAGCCGTGAAACCAGCGAAATGTTAGGTCAAGGCAGTACCGTGGAAATCGAGGCTAGCGCGAATTATGAACGGCTCAGGCCCGGCTGCCCACGATGCCTGTTAACGACGCCTTGGATTTGCCGATGACACCTGCGGCGATGAGGAGGGCCAGCGATACATTCCCGCGGCACGCCCGACACGCGTGGCTGATTAGTACAATTGGACCAGTTGCAAGGCGGCGAATCGATGAGAGACGTAACGGTTGGGTAGCACATGGCTAGGCGCTTCGATATAAGCGACAAGCTGATCCACTTTACGCGAGGCGAGCGTGCCGACGACGCCTTCGTGAGGCTGCGATCTATCATTCGCGACGGTCGAATCCTTGGTAGCAACCGAATGATCCGCGGTGGGTACCGGTGCGTTTGCTTTACAGAAGCTCCCCTCGCCGCGTTCGCCGAAGATTTCATCAGCCAGTTTCCATTTACCCGTTATTCCCAATTTGGGTTAATGTTCGAAAAGAGGTGGGTCTACGAGCGTGGTGGAAGGCCCGCGATCTATCAACCAGATGACGATTTTTGTCGTCTCCCGGAGGAACTGCGATGGCGGCATGTCCGTTTCGAGCCCGTCGCCGACCCTGTCGTCGATTTTACGTGGGAACGGGAGTGGCGCATCCCCTGCGAAGATCTGCCGTTCACACCGGCGGACGCCGTTATCGTTGTACCAAGCGCGCATTGGGAGGACGCACTGCAACGGCTTCATGACACGGATCAAGACGTGCTCGTTGACATCTATGCGCAGGTCATAGATCAGCAGATCGCAGAACTGTGGCGCGACACGTTTCGCTGGCGTATCGTGGCCCTCGGATAGATCGAGCACTCGCTGATGTGAAAGGGCACGGCTTGGCCGCTGAACGCTCGTCGCTGACAGCTTCACTGCCATCCCAGCCGCCAGCCGAGTTTCCCAACATCGAACCAGGAAACATCCATCCCGCCCCACCGCGTCTTCCCCGCGGCTTGAAACCTGCCGCCATCGGCCGCCGATAAGATGAACGCGCACGGGGCTTCCCCGAACTGGTCGAGCCGGCGGTTGAGCCACGATTGTGCGCCCGAGGGCGCTGCCAGCACCACGGGCGTTCCATCGAACAGCGCCAGTTGCGCTTCGAAGCTCCGGTCCGCTTGTTCGTGCGGCGCCGGAAGGCCATAGGCTTGCCGGAAACGCTTGACCGCGCCCTCCAGGTCGCGGACCGCAATCACCACTTGGGCCACGCCGCGAAAGGCGCCCGTGGTGGGTTTGCCGGTCGGAAAAGCGCGCAGCGGACGCGCGGTGAAATCCTCGATCAGGAACGGAAAGAACGTGCCGTTCAGCTCGGGCCCGACGCGCGCGGTTTGCCAATCCAATCGCACACCGTCCGGCCGCGTCCGTCCGCTCGGCGACGCTCACCGTCACACCGGCGGCCGTGAGGCGTTTCGATTCCGCCGCGAGATCCCGCGACCGCACCGCCCAGGCCGTCGGACCGGCGTCTCCCTCCATCTGCTTCGCCCAGTAATGCGCGTTCACGGCCCCTCGATCCGCGCCAGGCTGGATGGCTATCAGTTCCAAGTAAGATCCGTCGGGAAAGCTGACCAGCGCCATCTCGGTGGCATGGTTGCTGTGCGGGCCGCCGTATTGCGATTCGATACCGGCCGCCGCCAGCCTGGCCTGCATGGCCTTCAGATCGCGCCCCGCCACCGTGACATGATCGATCTCGAGCGGCCCCGCGCCAAATAGCGTCTGGATCATAACGAAATAACCCATCCCCAGCGTCCAGCATCTCGCCGAAAGCATTCGCATCCTCACAGTCTACTCCGCCTCCGGGCCCATTTCGCAGCCATGCAAATTCGCCGCTACACAGCGACAGGCCAGGAGGCCTGTCCCACCTCACGCCGCGGCGGTGGCGGGTTTATTCAGGCAGCAGCGCTTGTATTTCATGCCGCTGCCGCAGGGGCAGGGCTCGTTGCGGCCGATTTTGGGTTTCGGGCGGCGGTAGGGTTCCTGCTTTTGTGCATGGTTGTGCAGATTTGCGGTTGTGCATTCTTGTGCAACTTTCTGTTGTGCGTCCTCTTGTTCGGGGGGCGCGGGGACATCTGAATTTGACGGGGCGTTGAAGAGGTGGCTGAAGGGGCGGGGCTTATCGGCTTTATTAAGGGTGGGCATGGCGGTTTGGATGATGAAGGTGGCGGCTTTGAGGCGGACGGACGGGGAGGCTTTCGGATCGCTGAGGATTTCGCGGAGGGAAGTGAAGGCGAGATCGGCCAAGTCGGCGGCGCGTTCGCGGTATAGGAAGTCACGGTCGGACTGGGCTTGGGCCAGGGCTTGTTGGAATTCAGGGGAATTGCGGCGCCAGTTGGCAACGGTATTGCGGTGGACGCCGGCAGCGGCGGCGGCTTGGGTGAGGTTGGCGCCGCTCAACAGGGCGTCGATGACCTGGAACATTTGGTTGGAAAAGGGCAAATCGTTCATGGGTTTCACTTTTCGACTACACGATAGCTTGCGAGCGGGGAAAACCGGGGTGGGGGGAGGGGGCTGAAATGGCTGTAGGGCTATGAAACGGCGGGAGTTAAAAATAGTTGGAAAGTCTGTGACCGGCGTTTCGCGAATGGGCAAAAGGCGGCCGGCACTGCAGCGACAGGCGGCCTGTGCCACGGGTGGTGGGGGAAAAGCAGGCCAGCGGTTGCCAGATACGCGATCGTGATTGCGAAGCCGAATGGTTACTCCGGAAGAGCGGTCGCGGCACGATTCGTAGGGCGGACCCCCGCGGGCGTTGACTCAACGGATTGCGGACCAATCCGGGCTTAACCGGATTCGTTCCGACGTGGGGTCGAATCCTCTCAAGCTGAGGGCGAGCGTCGAGACGAGTCTCGACGCGGCACGCACGAGTGCGTGCGCCACGTTAGGCTAGCGCCCGGTGATTTTCCGTACGGCAAATTTCATTTGGATTCACAATAATTTGGTTTACAATGTATTTTATCGGCTGAGGTCTTCCCGTGAAACCAGCGTTCCGAAAATCTGGCGGAGGCGTGAGCGGAACAAACGCAGGCCCAGTCTCGTATTCATTTCTTCACCGAACGAGGTTTTCCGCATGAAACGACCTGCCATCATTCTCGCGCTGCTTGTAGCCATCGCCGTGGCCATCTGGTGGGCGGAGCGCCCGCGTCCGCAGACGCTGGTTTTGACCGGCACCGTGGATGGCAACGAAGTGGTGGTCGGCAGCAAGATCACCGGCCGTATCGTCACCTTGGCGGTCGACGACGGCCAATGGGTGAAGGCCGGCGACCTGATCGCCGTGCTCGACCAGGACGAATTGCGCGCCGATCAGGGCGCCGCCGGCGATGCCGTCGCCCAAGCCCGCGCCAGCGCGCAGCAGTCCGTCGTCCAAACCGAACTGCTCGAGAACACCTTGGCCGCCAAAGTCCGCCAGGCGGAGGCGCAGTTGCAGCAGACCCAAGCGCAACAGCAACAGGCGGAGGCGCAGGTGGCGCAAGCCCAGGCCCAATTGCGGCAGGCGGAGGCGCAGGTGGCGCAAACCCAGGCGGCGGTCGCCAAAGCGCAGGACAACTTCAACCGCATCCGGCCGCTGGTGGAGCGGGACATCAACCCGCCCCAAGACCTGGTCACGGCCCGAACCGATCTCGACTCCGCCAAGGCCAACCAACAGGCCGCGGAAGCCGGAGTCGCGGCCTCGCGGCGCGCCGTGGCGGCCGCGCAGGCCGGGAGCGAGGCGATTCAGCGCTCGGTGTTGGCGGCGCGCGCGGCCCTGGCGGACGCCCAGCAGGAGCAACGCCAGGTGGCGGTGCAAAAGCAGCAGACCGACGCCCTGCGCGCGGCCGCATCGCAAGCCGAAGCCAACGCCAAGGCCGCCACGGCGCGATTCGATCAGACCCGCATTTATGCCCCCGCCAGCGGCATCGTTACCCTGCGCGCCGCCCGCCAGGGCGAGGTCGTGAACCCAGGCAATCCCATCGTCACGCTGTTCGATTTGAGCTCGACCTGGGTGGATGCGGACGTCGAGGAAACCTACGCCGACCTCATCGCCATGGGTCAGACCTTGCGCGTGCGCCTGCCCTCCGGCACGGAGGTCTCCGGCCCGGTCATCTACAAAGCCGTGGAAGCCGACTTCGCTACCCAGCGCGACGTGAGCCGCACCAAACGCGACATCAAGACCGTCGCCATCCGCGTGCGCGTGGCCAACCCCGAGGGCAAGCTGGCGCTGGGCATGACCGCCTGGGTGATGCTGCCGGTGCCGGCTTTGCCGCCGCGTCCGCCGGTCGCGAGCGCCATGGACTAGCCGCGATGGAAGCGCAAAGCCCATCCTCAAACGGCGTCGCGATCGAAGTCAAAGGCATCAGCAAGCGCTTCGGCACGCTGCTGGCGGTCGATAACGTCAGCTTCACCGTCCCGGCCGGCGAGATCTTCGGGCTGCTCGGCCCGAACGGCGCCGGCAAGAGCACGCTGATCCGCATGTTGACCACGCTGGTGCCGCCCACCAGCGGCACGGCCGTGGTGGCCGGCCACGATATCATTCACGACCCCAACGCCGCCCGTTCCAACATCGGCGTGATTCCGCAGAACATGACCAGCGACCCCGAGCTCACCTGCGCCGAGAATCTGGGCATTCACGCCCGGCTTTATGGGATCACCGGAGCCCTCCGGCGCCAGCGCACGGCCGAGCTGCTCGAAGCCGTCGGTCTCTCCGACCGGGCCAACGCTCTCGCCGCCACACTCTCCGGCGGCATGCGCCGGCGGCTCGAGATTGCCCGCGGCTTGGTGCACGATCCGCAACTCCTGTTCCTGGACGAGCCCACCACCGGTCTCGACCCAGCCTCGCGCATTTCGGTTTGGGAGATGATCACGCACCTGCGCGCGCAGCAGGGCCGGACGCTGTTTCTCACCACCCATTACATGGACGAGGCCGACCGCCTTTGCGACCGCGTCGCTATCGTCGACCGCGGCCGCATGGTAGCGCTCGATACGCCGGTGGCGCTGAAGGCTTCGGTGCCCGGCGCCAGCCGCATCGAGGTCCAGTTCGAGCCCGATCTGCCAGATGGCGCCGCCGCGCTCGAAGCATTGCCGGCCGTCAAATCGGTGCGCGCGCTGGGCTCGGCCACCTACCGCCTCTCGAGCGACCGCGGCCCGGCCTCCGCCCAGGAACTGGTCGAGCTGGCGCGCAACCACAAGCTCGAGCTGAAGAGCCTGTCGGTTGAATCCACCAGCCTCGACGACGTTTTCCTGCATTACACCGGCCATGCGCTGGCGGAAATGGCCGAAGCCGGAGATGCCGCCGGCCGGGCAACGAGAGGCGGCCGCCGATGAAACGAGCCTTGGCCCTGGTCGAGCGCGATATGCGCAAGTTCCGCCGCAGCCCCGCGCTGCTGTTCGCCTCCCTGGTGCTGCCGCTATTGCAGTTGATCATCCTCGGCAGTGCTTTCGGCGGCAATATCAAAAACGTCCACCTGGGCGTGGTCAATCTGGATCATGGACCCGAATCGGTGGATGTGATCGAGCGCCTGCGCGCGGTGGGCGCGAACGCCCGCACCTTTCTGCCCGTCGATTATGCCGACGAAGGCGCCGCCGTGAACGATCTGCGCAAAGGCGTGCTGAGCGCGGTGGTGATCGTTCCTCAGCACTATTCCCGCGATCTGCTGGAACAGCACCAGCCGCACCTGGCGCTGATTACCGATAACACCGATCGCTCGGTGGCCGGCGCCGTGGGCGAACAAATGTCCAGCTTGGTGGCTTCCATCAACGCTCCCCAGGTCCCGCCCCGCGAACCGCCCCAGGCCCTCCTCGACGTGGTCGAGGTCTACCCCTACATCGACTACATGAAGTACCTCCTGCCCGGTTCCATGGTGCTAGCCATCTTCGTCACCGCCATGATCGGCGGCGGAATGCTGTTCATCGACGACAAATCCCGCGGCCTCCACGAGGGCTACATGGTCACGCCCATCACCAAGTGGGAGCTGATTCTCGGCTTCAATCTTTCCGGCGTGATCAAGGCCGTGCTGGCGGGAGAGACCGTGCTGGTGCTGGGAGCCATCGTGGCGAGAGTGCCCAACTTCTTCCAGCCGGCGCGCCTCCTCGAGCTGACCCTCATGGTCGTGCTCACTTCCATTGCCCTGATAGGCATGATGTTCTTCATCATGGCGCGCATCAGCGATCCGCTGGTGCCGCGCGCCATCTTCGGCGTCTTGAACACGCTCCTGTTCTTCCCCAGCGGCGCCGTCTATCCGATTGCCGGTTTTCCCGTTTGGCTGCGGTGGTTGTCGGTGTGCGACCCGTTCACCTACGCCGTTCACGCCTTCCGCTCGCTCCTGCTCAAGGACTTCGGCATCGCGGCGGTCACCGGCGACATCTTCGCGCTGACATTGACTTCGGCCGTGGTGCTGGGGGGCGCAACCCTGTTGTTCCGGCGGACATTATGACCATGCCCCGCCCGGTCAAGAAAAGAACTGCCGCCAAGGTAACGGCCGTGTTGCAGCCGGCCGCGCCCGGATTGTGGTTTTGTACTTGGAAGATCTGGCTGGAAGTACGGCGGCGTTTGGATCTTGTCCTGGCGCCGCTCGGGCTGCGCTCGCGCGACTTCTGGCTGCTGCAGATCGCGGGCTCCGGCAACTCTTCGCAGCATGAGATTGCCGACGTCTTTGGCCTCGATCCCAGCTCGATCGTGGCCATGCTCGATAGCCTGGAGCGCCGCGGCCTGCTGCGCCGCGAGCGCAATCCGCGCGACCGCCGCGTGCAATGGGTGCGGCGCACCGAGGCCGGCGACCGCTTGTTCGCCCGCGCGCTGCCACGCGCCCAACGCGCCGAGGCGCGGCATTTGGCGCTGCTTTCGGCGGCGAATCAGAGCCAGTTATTGACTGCCATGCGCAAATTGGCGACGACTTCGAAATGACGAGAGATGCCATGAAACCAATCAGTGGGATTGTGTTTTCCATTCTCCTGGCGGGCGCGGCTTTCGCGCAGGCGGGCTTCGGGCCGCCTTCGACCAGCGCCGGACCATCCGCGATCGCGCTGCCAGCATCGGGCCGTAACAACCAGGGCGGCTCGGTCGGCGCTACGGAACAGCCCGTGTCGGGAACCACCACCAGCGTCAACACTCTGAACCCCAGCGTGCAGATTTCCGGCCCCTACAGCGGCAGCACGCGGAGCACCGCCGCGATTCCGTTTTCCGGTAAGCTTTCGCTGCGGGAAGCGCTCGAGCGAGGACTGGTCTACAATCTCGGCGCCATCGGCGTGACGCAAACCATGCGTCAAAATCGCGCCCAAGTGACGGTGACCCGCAGCGCCCTGCTGCCGAATCTCAGCGGCGCCGTCAGCGAAACCGTGGAGCAAGTCGATCTCGCCGCGCTCGGATTTCGCATCAGCATCCCGATCCCCGGTATTCGGATTCCCACGGTCGCGGGCCCCTTCAACTACGGCAGCCTTCAGGTCAGCCTCAGCCAAAACCTGGCGAACCTCACCGCGGTCCATAACTACCGCGCCGCCCAGGCCACCGCCCGCGCCGGCCAATACAGCTTGGAGGATGCGCGCGACCTGGTCACTCTCGCCGTGGGCGGCGCGTATTTGCAAGTGCTCGCCGCCCAAGCCCGCCTGGATGCCGCCCAGGCCCTGCTCGACACCGCCAATGCCGTCTTCCATCAATCCACCGAACAACACAGCGAAGGCGTGCTGGGGCGGCTCAGCGTGGACCAAAGCCAGCTTCGCACGCTCACCCAGCAACAGCAGATCATTACCTTGCGCAACGATCTCGACAAACAGAAGATCAACCTGGCGCGCCTCACCGGCCTCCCGCCCGACCCGGGCTATCAGCTCATCGACCGTTTCCCCTTCAGCCCGGCGCCGGTCCAGAATGTGAACGATGCCCTGGCCCAGGCCGAACGGCAGCGCGCCGATCTCAAAGCCGCGCAATCCCAGGTGGAAGCGGCTGCGCGCGCCCTCTCGGCCACCCGCGCCGAGCGCCTGCCGTCGCTATCGGTCAGCGGCGATTACCAGGTTATTGGCACGAACCCCGCCGAATCGCACGGCGCTTTCGCCGTGGTCGGCACCCTCAGCATTCCGATTTGGCAAGGCGGACGAACCGCGGGCGATATCGCCCAGGCCGAGGCGGTGTTGGCGCAGCGCAGGGCTGAATTGGACGACACTCACGGCCAGATCGAATCCGAAGTCCGCCAGGTCTATCTCGATCTCGCCGCTACCGCCGGCCAGTTCGAGGTTGCGCAAAAGAACCTTCAGGTCGCCCAGGAAGCCCTGGAGATGAGCCGCGCGCGCATGGAAGCCGGCGTCGCCAATACCGTGGAGGTTGTCCAGGCGCAACAAACCGTAGCTACCGCCCAACTCGACCTGATCGACAGCGTCTTCGCCCACAATCTGGCGAAACTGAGCCTCGCCCGTGCCCTAGGCCACGCCAGCGATCAGCTTCCCACGTTGCTGAAACCTCAAAGCACGCCATGAACTTGTGGGGCGGGTTCTCGGCCTGGGGCTCGGCCTGGGGCGGCCTCCCAGGCCGCCCCAGCTCACCACACTGTCCAACCGTGACCCCGAAAGGAGCCCTTCCGTAGTCTCCGCCTGCCTGATCGGTTTGGCCGCAACCAAGCGGCCTGAGAGGCCGCCGCAGGCTGGGAGCCCAATGCCACATACTTTTCTCAAGGCCGGTCGCGCCGTATAGTAGGGCGGACCCCCTGGTCCGCAGCCGGCCCCCTGGCCGGCTCTTCGCCGGTAGCGAAGACTTGGTGCTTGGGGAAAGGAGCGGGACGAGGGCGTCCCGCGCGGACCAGGGGGTCCGCCCTACTAATGATGCTGTGCCGGCTCGCCGCGAAAAGTATGCGGCATTAGGCTGGGAGCCTGCCCCACTACGGCGGGTCAGCCTATTTTCCATGCCTTCAGATGGAGTAGCGTAAAGGAGTCGCACCAGGAGCTTCCGCCATGAATCGAAGATCCTTCGTCACTTCCCTGGCCGTAACCTCGGCTGCCGCCATCGGCCCGCTGCCGCGCGCCCGCGCCGCCATGCCGAAGATGAAGATCGCCAAAGTTCGCGTGTTCTCGCCGCCCGATCCGAACCCACTCTTCAACCAGAGCAACCTGGTGGTCTTGGTCGAGACCGATGCCGGCATCGCCGGAATCGGTGAAGGCGGTTCCAAGGACACGCTGGAGCAGTGCGCCGGGAGGCTGATCGGACGCGATCCTCAATATATCGAAAAGCTGTGGCAGGATATGTCGCGGGCTTTCTTCTACCCGCCCGGCCGCGAGAAGATGCATGCCTTGGGCGCGCTCGACCTGGCCCTGTGGGACATCAAAGGCAAGGCGCTCAACCAGCCGGTGCATGCCATCTTGGGCGGCATGGCGCGCAATTACTGCGAGTGCTATAACACTGCCGGCATCGTCCCCGGCGTCGAGCCCGGCATGAGCGTCAAGCAGCGCGCTCAACTCACCATGGCGGCCGGTTACCGCGCCTTCCGCATGGGTGCGGCGGACGCCCCGCCCAATACCACTTACAACACCCACGAGAGACTCAATCGCTTACACGACGATTGCGCCCAGGCGCGCGAGGGCGTCGGCAACAATGGCGATTGGTGCATCGACTTTCACCAGCGGTTCGATCTAGCGGACGCGATCCGCGGGTGCGACCTCATTCGGGATCTGGCGCCCTATTTCGTGGAAGACCCGGTGCGAACGGAAGCGTTTCAGGAGGATCTTCCCATCCTGCGCCGTAAAGTCGACGTGCCGCTGGCGGCCGGCGAGGAATGGGGCAACCGCTGGGACTTCAACAAGCTGGTGGAGAGTCACGACCTCGATTACGTCCGCGTCACCCTTCCCAACGCCGGCGGGATCACCGAAATGATGAAGATTGCGGCCATCTGCGAAACGCATTTTGTCGGCATGATTCCGCATTTCACCGGGCCTATCTCCACCGCCGCTCTGGTGCATTCTCTCGGCACGTTTTCCGGACCGGTGCTGATGGAGTACAACTATGGCGGGCGCACCATCCCCTACATGCCGGTGGGCCTCGATTTCCGCAACGGCAAGCTCTATCCCAACGAGCGGCCCGGTCTGGGCGTCGAGATCGATATGACGCAATTGAAGCCGCTCGCCGAATTTACCCAGCCGATTACCAACCGCGCCCAAACCTACTTCCGCCCGGACGGTTCCATCACCAACTGGTAAGCCTGTTACTTCGCAGGGGAAAACTCCCGATAACCTAACGTGGTTCGCATCCGAGCCCTTGCTAGTACGAAGATGACTCGCTTCGAAAACCCGAAGCTTACATACTGGAGCCGCTGGGTGTTTTATCCGGCGTTCGGGAGGGAAGACGGTATGAGTTCCGATCGATCGATCTCCAAAACGGGAAGCCGGACTGGCCTCACGGGTCAGACAGCCCCTGGCAGCGGCGTGCGCTACGTCGGAGAGGCTTCGATGACCGAGGTGATGTTCGATCAACTGGAATACTTGCTCACCCACCAAAGCGAGAACTGCCCTGCCCGATGCCTGGACTGCGAACGACTCAAAAGAGCCGGGCGCTGGCTGCTCCTGCCCTTCCGCCCCTCTCGCCGCGGCCGGCCGTCCACACCGCCGGCGGAATCCGGGGCCGAGCCAAATACCGAAGAAGCCAGCCCCAATCCGAACCAGTCGGAACCACCCATCTCGCCGCGCCTCTCATCCCGTCGCGCCCCCTCCTTCCGCACTGCCACCGGCCGATTTGTCCGCCGCCGCGGCAATTTTCGTCCGACCTTGTAGGGCGAACCGCCGAACTCCTGATGTCGTGGAATTCAGGTTGAGCCAGACTTAGGGCCTGGTCCACCTGTGGCCGAGCGGTCAGAAGTGGGACAGACCATCGTTTTCCGTGGTCTGTCGGGCCCTTACCGAGCCAACCGCCCGACAGACGACAAAAAACGATCGTCTGTCCCACCGTGCGCGAGCCACCGGATCAGGACGAACGACCCGCCGCAGCCCCTCCTCGCTATACTGCAAAGAAGCCCAAAGGTTTTAACTATGCCTCTCAAATTCACGACTTCCTACATCGAAGACTCTCTTGCGCTGCTTCGCCAATACAAGGACCACGCCGAGCGGGCCATCGCCCAGGTGCGGGACGACGAACTGACCGTGGCCATCGATGAAGAGGCCAATTCCATCTCGACCGTGGTCAAACACATGGCCGGCAATATGCGATCGCGCTGGACCGACTTTCTTTCCACCGATGGCGAGAAGCCCGACCGCAACCGCGACCAGGAGTTCGTGGCGCCGCCAACTACCCGCGAAGAGCTGCTGCGCATTTGGGAAGAGGGCTGGCAACGGGTTTTCGCCGCCATCGAGCCGCTGACCGACGCCGACCTGGGCCGCACCGTGACCATCCGCGGCGAAGCGCATTCCGTCGTCCAGGCTATCAACCGGCAGATTGCCCACTACGCCATGCACATCGGGCAAATCGTGCTGCTGGCCAAGCACTTTCGCGGCCGGGATTGGCAATCGCTCAGCATCCCGCGCAACCGCTCGCTGGAATACAACCAGCTCGTGGCCGAAGGCAAGGCCAGCCAAAGATGAGAACGACGAGAACGATGCGGCGAGCGCTATTGTCGGTGTTATTCGCGATGCCCTCCCTTCTTGCACAGGATCGCTCATCCGCCCGGTCCATGGTGATTTCCGACCGCGGCATTGTGGCTACCAGCCAAACCCTGGCCTCGCAGGCCGGCGCGCAGGTGTTGGCCCGCGGCGGCTCGGCGATCGATGCCGCCATTGCCGCTAACGCCGCGCTCGGCGTGGTGGAGCCGGAAAGCTGCGGCATGGGCGGAGACCTGTTCGCGATTTATTGGGACGCCAAGACCGGCAAGCTCACCGCCATCAATGCCAGCGGTTGGGCGCCCAAGGGCCTCACCATCGCCGCCCTCAAAGCCAAGGGCGCCAAGGAAATGCCCCAGGAAGGCATCGATTCGGTAACCGTGCCCGGCGCCGTGGACGGTTGGGCCAAGCTGCACCGGAAATTCGGAAAGCTGCCCTGGCGCGACCTGTTTCAGCCCGCCATTTATTTCGCCCAACATGGCTACCCGGTTACCGAAATGATCGGCGCCGCCTGGAAAATGGAAGAGAAGAAGCTGGGCGCCGACGTCAACGGCCAACGCGTTTTCCTGCGCAACGGCAAGGCTCCGGCCGTGGGCGACATGTTCTCCGACCCGGAAATGGCCGCCGCGTACCGCCTGCTGGCCAACGAAGGGCCGGATGTGTTTTATCGCGGCGCGCTGGCCGAGGCGATTTTGAAAACCAGCCGCCGGCTGGGCGGCGCCATGACGGCCGAAGATTTGTCCGAATATTCCGCCGAGTGGGTCGAGCCGATTTCGACCCTTTATCGCGGCTGGAAGATCTACGAACTACCTCCCAATGGCCAGGGTGTGGCTGCGCTCGAAATGCTCAACATCCTCTCTCTATATCCCATGACCACGTTCCCGCCGCGGGGCGTCCAGGAGCTGCATTTCGAAATGGAAGCGATGAAGCTGGCCTATGCCGATTTGCACGCCTTCGTGGCCGACCCGCGGTTCAGCCCCGTCCCGGTTGCCGGCATGCTGAGCATGGATTACGCGCGCGATCGCGCCCGCCGCATCGATCCCGAGAAAGCCTCGTGCCCGGTCCCGCCGGGCGAGCCGCGCTCCATGCCCGGCGACACCATCTACTTATCCGTGGTCGACCGCGAAGGCAATATCGTTTCGCTCATCCAAAGCCTGTACCAGCATTTCGGCTCGGGCGTGGTGGTGGACGATTACGGTTTCGCGCTCCACAATCGGGGCGGGCTGTTCACCCTCGATGAGCACCACCCCAACGCTCTGGCGCCGCGCAAACGCCCTTTCCACACCATTATTCCGGCATTCATGGAGAAGGGCGATACGCACATCGGCTTCGGCATCATGGGCGGCCTGAATCAGGCCATGGCCCACGCGCAGTTCGTGGTCAACCTGGTGGACCATGGCATGAACATACAAGCCGCACTCGAGGCCCCGCGTTTTACCAAGCTCGATTTCGGCGGCTGCGAGGTGTTGGTCGAAGACCGCGTAACCAAGGAAGTCCGCGATGCCCTCACCGCGCGCGGCCATCAGCTCAAGGTGCTGGGCGATTTCTCGAGCAATATGGGCGGTGGCCAGGTGGTGATCCACGACGCCCAAACCGGCGTGAACTACGGCGCCAGTTCCCCGCGAAAAGACGGCGCCGCCATCCCCGAACCGGGGCCGTACTGGCCGTAGCCTTGGCTTTCGCCCAATGCCTCATACTTTTCGTAAGAGCGGTCGCGGCGTATAGTAGGGCGGACCCCCTGGTCCGCGCGGGACGCCCTCGTCCCGCCCTTCTTTCGTGGAATCAGAGTCCCGATGCCGAAGAGCCGGCCGGGGGGCCGGCTGCGGACGAGGGCGTCCGCCCTACGGGTCGTGCATACTTGCGGTCGGGACAAAAGTGCGCGGTATCAGGCTAGAGCCTGTAGCACCGGGTACACTAGAAAAATGCCTGTATATCGCTCCCGAACCACCACCCACGGCCGCAACATGGCCGGCGCGCGCAGTCTGTGGCGCGCTACCGGAATGCAGGACGGCGATTTCGATAAACCAATCGTCGCCATTGCCAATTCCTTCACCCAATTCGTGCCCGGCCACGTCCACCTCAAGGACCTTGGCCAATTGGTGGCGGGCGCCGTCGCCGAGGCCGGCGGCGTGGCCAAGGAGTTCAACACGATCGCCGTCGACGACGGCATTGCCATGGGACACGATGGCATGCTTTACAGCTTGCCCTCGCGCGAATTGATCGCCGATTCGGTGGAGTACATGGCCAACGCCCACTGCGCCGACGCGCTGGTCTGCATTTCCAATTGCGACAAAATCACGCCCGGCATGCTGATGGCAGCTCTGCGCCTGAATATTCCGGCGATTTTTGTTTCCGGCGGACCCATGGAAGCCGGCAAAGTGAAACTCGGCGGCGTGGTCCGCGCTGTCGACCTGATCGATGCCATGATCGTCGCGGCCGACCCTAACGTCAGCGACGCCGACACCGCCGAGATGGAGCGCTCCGCCTGCCCCACCTGCGGATCGTGTTCCGGCATGTTCACCGCCAATTCGATGAATTGCCTGACCGAGGCGCTCGGCCTCGCGCTGCCCGGCAACGGCACCGTCGTGGCCACTCATGACGACAGAAAACAGCTTTTCCTCGATGCCGGCCGGCGCATTGTCGAACTGGCCCAGCGCTATTACGAGAGGGACGACGCCAGCGCGCTGCCGCGCTCCATCGCCAGTTTCGCGGCCTTTGAAAACGCCATGACGCTCGATATCTCGATGGGCGGCTCTACCAATACCGTGCTCCACATTCTGGCCGCGGCCCAGGAGGGCGGCGTGCCGTTTACAATGCGCGATATCGACCGGCTCTCGCGCCGCGTTCCCAACCTATGCAAGGTAGCGCCATCGAAATCCGATGTGCATTTGGAAGACGTGCACCGCGCGGGCGGCATCTTTGCCATTCTCGGCGAGCTCGACCGCGCCGGCCTGATTCATCGGGAAGCGTATACGGTTCATTCCGCCAGCATGGGCGAAGCCATCGACCGCATGGACGTCATGCGGAAACCGGCTCCCGAAGTCGAGACCTTCTACCGCGCCGCGCCCGCCGGTATCCGCACCACGGTTCCTTTCAGCCAGAGCGCGCGCTACGACACGCTCGACCGCGACCGCGCCCACGGCGTGATCCACTCGCGCGAACACGCTTATAGCGCCGATGGCGGCCTGGCCGTGCTCTACGGAAATATCGCGGAAGACGGTTCCATCGTCAAAACCGCCGGCGTGGATCCGGCCAGCCTGGTATTTTCCGGCCCGGCGCGCATTCTGGAGAGCCAGGACCAGGCAGTGGAAGCCATCCTGCGCGATAAGATCCATCCCGGCGATATCGTGGTGATCCGCTACGAAGGGCCCAAGGGCGGTCCCGGCATGCAGGAGATGCTGTATCCCACCAGCTACCTCAAATCCAAGGGCCTGGGCAAAGCGTGCGCGCTCATCACCGACGGCCGATTCTCCGGCGGCACCGCCGGCCTTTCCATCGGCCACGTTTCTCCCGAAGCCGCCGAGGGCGGTGCGCTGGGGCTGGTGGAAGAAGGCGACACCATCGAAATCGACATTCCCAAGCGGCGCCTCCATCTTGCCATCGGCGACGAGCAACTCGCCGCCCGCCGCAAGGCCATGGACGCCAAAGGCGACGCCGCCTATCGCCCCGAGTCGCGCAATCGCAAAGTGTCCGCCGCATTGCAGGCGTACGCTTCGCTGACGACTAGCGCGGCCCGCGGCGCGGTCCGTATGCTGCGCCCCGCGTTCGATGAGGCCGCGCGCCTGGCGCAATTGGAGCGCGAGAACGCCGAGTTGAGGAAGCACTTGGCCGAGGTGGGGGCGGTGGAGAAGTAGGGGGCGTCAGCGACATTCGGCCAGAGTGCCCGCGCCAATTTCTACCCGTTCCCGTACGCCTCGTTCACGGCCTGCTTCAGGAATGCCAGGTCGGCGCGGATGGCGGGGAGCGAATCGACGGATGTCTCGTCGACGTAGATCGTGATGGGGCGGCTATATTTCGCTTCGGCCAGCGCGGCCAGCACGCCGGGCCAATCCACAATGCCTTTGCCAATCCTGGCCGGCGCCGGATTCGGGGCGGTGCTATCGGCGGGCTTGGCATAGTCTCGAGCGGTAATCATTTTCAGGCGCGGCAGCGTGGCCCGCAATGCCGCCAGACACCCATCCTGGCCGTTTGCTACGGTGGCATGAGCGGGATCGAATACGTAGCCCAGCACTTTGGCGTCAATACGTGCGAATGGGTCGGCGCCGGGCGGTAGACCGGCGGCCCTGCTCACTTGCGCGGCGGCTTCCGGTGGCACACCGATGGCCGTTTTCGTTTGCTCGGCGATCGACAACAGAAACGACAGGTCGCGTGGCATCGTGGCTGGCGATTTCGTCGGGCCGGGGATGACCAACGGCACGCCCATCATCCCGGCAATCGCCATTGCCAGCCGTAGCGTGCGGTCCTGCGGTGAGAAGGCTTGCGGCGTCGCGATCGCCGCTGCGTCCAACCCCACCCCGGTCAGGGCTTCCACAAAGCGCATCAGGTCGAGATCGGCGTGTTCGGGCACGACGTGCGTTCCCGGCCCTACGGCGATCACGGCGCCGTCGAATCCCATCATGCCCAGAAAGCCGCCCATCTCGTCGTAGCCGACCTTGCGCAGCGCTTCCGAATCCAGGCAAATCCCTGGCTTCACCCGCGGCCGCGGACCATTGCCGTTGCGATCCTGCGCCGCCAGCGCCGTTACCGCCAGCGCCAGCGTCTGCCGCCGCGTGAAGAGCATATCCAACATGGTGGCACAAGCCTTAGCCTGTGTGGAGTATGCAAAGTTCCACGGGCGCTTAACCGACTGGGCATTTCGCAATTTAGGCGCAACAGCCGCTCCCTTACGGTCGCGGCTCGGTTACGAATGCCGCCTGTTTGCAGTCGCTTACCGAGCCGCGACCGTCAGGGAGCGGCTGTTGGGAACGGATTTCCCCAGTTCGGTTAAGCACCCGAGTTCCATTGGAATACCACAGTGCCGCCCCAAAGGCCTACTCCACGGTCGCGAACGCCCGCACCGGAAACGTTCCCATGCCCTTCACTTTCACCGGCGCGGCAGTGAAGGTGAAGCCGGCGGCGGGCAGTCGTTCGAGATTGCAGAGATGCTCCACGATGGGGATGCCGGCGCCGAGAAGCACCGTGTGCACGGGCCGGGCGCCATCGGCGATATCGTCGATATTGAGCGAATCGATGCCGACCAGCGCCGCGCCTTCCTCGCGCAGGTGCTCGGCGGCATCCCGCGTCAGATAGACGTGCCCCTCGAAATACTGGTCCGTCGCCCAGTGGCGCGACCATCCGGTGTCCACCAGCACAGCCTTGCCGCGCACATCGAGGGGCAGAAACACCCGCCGGTCCACACTCCTTCCTTCCAGGCCGGCCACCCGCGCCACCACGGCATCGAGTCCTGCCACCGAAGCCAGATCGAGCTCGGAAAGATCCTTGCCATCCTCGAACCGGTGAAAGGGGCTGTCGAGGTAGGTGCCGGTATTGGCCACCATATCGATTCTTCCAATCTGAAAACTGGTGCCCTCGTCATAGAACGCGCGCGAATCCGAGCGGCTGAGAAAATCGCAAACGATCGGCGCGGGCAGCCCCTTATAGGTGATCAGCCCATGGTGAATGGCATGGCTCAAGTCGATGTGAACGCGGGAACCAGCCATGATCTCCTACCTTCGCCCGTTTGTCGCCTGGGCTCGCGTGAGCACGGTTTCGCGCGCGCCTTTCTCCCACAGGCTCTCGGTCTCCGTATCCTTCATGCCGGCCACGCGGCCCACCAGCAAAAACGGCGGCAGGGCGTAGCGCAGCGTCTTCCAGCGCGCCATTTCGATCAGGTCGCCGAGGGCGCGGTCGCGAATCAGGCCGAGCGTCGCGTCGTCGCCCGAATCGGTCAGAATCAGCAGCGTTTTGATGGATTCGAGGCGGTCGGACAGCAGGATCGAGTGCAGTAGCTCTACCAGCCAGGTGGGCGAAACGCGCAGGTTGCGGTCGGGGTGCTTTTGCCCGTAAACGCCCACCGCCGCCAGCGCGTGCATGGCGTTGGCGCGCACCGAATCGTCCGGGTCCTGCAGAGCGAACTGCAGGTCGTTGAGGATCTCCTTCTTGTCCGGCGCATACCCGATCACGGTGGCCGCGATGGCCCGGTCCTCGGCGGAGGCGTCGCTGCGCAGCACGTCGCGCAGCCATGCGGTATGCTCGCCAGCAAAGTCGAGGAAGCGCTGCTGCAGCTTGCGCACATCCGGGACGGCCATCAGGGGATGGCCAGCAGTCAGGTCTTCGGCCGCATCGCCGCGTGCCACCGCCTTGGCCATCGCAGCCAGGTATCCGCGATACGCATCGACCAACTCCTGGGGCAGGTGCGCGTCGCCCTCTGGCTGCGAGCGCAGGGAAGGATGGGGCGCGCCCTTTTCCTCGATACCGACAAACAACTCCGCCTGGGCTCCCTCGCAGCAAATCGCATCGATGCGCGCCAGAACCACGCCCGAGAGCTTTTCGATGGCATCTTCAGCGTCGCCTTTCGATGCCGGCAGCCGCCCGCCGGGAACGAGTCCGGCGGCAGCCAATACCTTCTCCGCCGAGACCTTGCGAAGGCCGTAAAGGTTGATATCGCCGATCTGCGGGGCCTGCGCCCAGGCCCCGCACACCAAAAGAGCTGCCGCTACCATGCGCATTACGTACAGCCTAATGCCGATGCCTTTGTGTCCGGGATACACCCGCATAAGTTGTAGGGCGGACCCCC
>JBEKYD010000150.1:0-18057 GCA_049511335.1 Bryobacteraceae bacterium
GGAACCCGGCTCCGGCGCGCTGGCAAACGTCGTACACTCAGGGATTAACCGTCTGGCTGAATAACCGCAATGCAGCTTCACGCTCTCGATTGGACCATCGCCCTGCTCTCGGTGGCGATCTGTTTTGCGCCGGCCTTGTTCTTTGGCAAGCGCTCCGGGAAAAATACGGCCGAGTTCTTCGCCTCGGGGCGGTCGGTGCCGTGGTGGCTCGCCGGGCTCTCCATGGTTGCGACTACGTTTTCCAGCGATACGCCCAACCTGGTGGCCAACTTCGTGCGCACGCAGGGCGTGGCTGGCAACTGGCAATGGTGGGCCTTCACGCTGACCGGCGTGGCCACGGTGTTTTTCTATGCGCGGCTCTGGCGCCGTTCCGGCGTGCTCACCGATCTGGAATTCTACGAGCTGCGCTATTCCGGCAAGGCCGCCAGCGCGGTGCGCGGGTTTCGCGCGGTGTATCTCGGCTTGTTCTTCAACTGCATCATCATGGCGACGGTGAACCTGGCGGCCTGCAAAATCGCCGCCGTGCTGTTCGGCTTCAACCGCTGGGAAACGCTAGCCTCGGTTGGCCTGCTGAACGTGGTCTTCGCGGCGCACTCGGGCCTCTGGGGCGTGCTGGTGATCGACATGATCCAGTTCTTCATCAAAATGGCGGCGGTGATCGCGGCGGCCTATTTCGCCGTCACTTTGCCGCAGGTGGGAGGGCTGACCGGGCTGGTGAATAAGTTGAGCCATATTCAGGGGCCCGGCGGCTTGCACTACCTCAATATTCTGCCCGACTTCACCAACAATTGGGACCTGGCCGTGGCCGTTTTCGTGATGCCAATCGCGGTGCAATGGTGGGCCGTGTGGTACCCCGGCGCCGAGCCCGGCGGCGGCAGCTACATCGCGCAGCGCATGCTGGCTTCGAAATCCGAAAAAGACGCGCTTGGCGGGACGCTGTTCTTCAACGTGGCGCATTATGTGCTGCGGCCGTGGCCGTGGATCCTGGTCGGCCTGGCTTCGCTCATCGTTTACCCGCAGCTCTCCGATATTCAACGCGCCTTTCCGCATCTCGACCCAACTCTGATCGGCCACGACATCGCGTTTCCGGCGATGCTGCGGTTCCTGCCGGTAGGCTGGCTGGGATTGATGCTGGGGGGCCTCATCGCCGCCAATTCGTCCACCATCCTGACCCACTTGAACTGGGGCGCATCCTACCTGGTGCACGATTTCTACCGCCGCTTCATCAAGACCGGGGCGAGCGAGCATCATTATGTGACCGCCGGCCGCTGCGCCACCATTCTGCTATTTGTGGTCTCTTCGGCCACGGTGTTTGCGCTCGATAATGCCAAGCAAAGCTTCAATATCATCCTGCAGGTGGGCGCCGGCACCGGGCTGCTTTACCTGGTGCGCTGGTTCTGGTGGCGGGTCACGGCCTGGTGCGAGATCGTGGCCATGGTCAGCTCGTTCGCCGTTTCATTGGTGTTTCTGGTGCTGGTGAAGAGCGGGTACGCGATCGGCACGGCGCAGCAATTGATGCTTACCATTCTCGTCACGACGGTGGCTTGGGTGGCCACGGCCTACTTCGGTCCGCGCACCGACCGGCAGGTGCTGGTCTCGTTCTATAAGAAGGTGCGGCCGTTCGGACCGGGCTGGCGCGCCATTCAGGCGGAAGCCGGTCTGCCAAATTTGGCTGAAGCCGATGCCGCCACCTTTCCGCTGTCGCTGGCCGGCTGGTTTCTCGGCTGCGTCATGATCTGGTCGGGCCTGTTTGCGGTCGGCAACTTTCTTTATGGCAGAATGGGCTACGCGGCCGCGCTCGCCGTGAGCTTTGCCGTCAGCGCGGGGCTGCTGATTCAAGTCGTCAGGAAACTCTGGAGGTGAAAGATGCGCACCGAGACTATCGCTACTTGCTTGCTGGCTGCCACCCTGGCATTTGCCCAGGAGACTCCGACCGAGCGCGAGGCCGCGCGCGACGTGGTCCGCGAAATGGCGGCGCTCGAGAAGACCGTGGATGCGTCCGGATGGGTGGAACGCCTCACCGTCTCGAACCCCGAGCGCGACCGCGTGGTGGCTCGTGCCAAAGAGCTCATGGATACCGAGCTGATCGCCATGGGCGACGATATCACGCGGCACCCGGAAATCGGATTTCAGGAGAATCGCTCGATCGGCATCCTCATCGATTACCTGAAGAAGCACGGTTTCGACGTGACCGTGGGAGTGGCCGGGCTGGATACGGCATTTGTGGCCCAATATAAGGGCAATAATGGCGCTCCGCATCTCGGCGTCATCCTGGAATACGACGCTCTCCGCGGCACCCAGCGGCCGTTTCATGGCGACCAGCACAGCACCCAGGGCCCCATCGGCATGGCCGCTGCCGTGGCCATGGCCGAATATCTGGAACGCACCCACGCCGCGGGCAGCGTGACCGTGTTCGGCACTCCGGGCGAAGAGATGATGCCGCCCGCCGCCAAGACCGACATGAACAAAGCCCACGTGTTCGACGGCATAGACATTCTGGTGCGCAGCCATTCGACGAGCGCCACCACGCGGCCGGCGGCCGGATTCGGCACCTGCTGTCTGAATATCGATGGCGTGAAATATACGTTTTCGGGCGCTCCCTCGCACCAGATGACGCCCTGGGCCGGACGCAATGCCCTCGAAGCCGTCATCCACCTGTTCAATAACATCGACACGCTTCGCGGCACCTTCCGCCCCGAAGCGCGCGTGCAGGGCATTATCACCGAAGGCGGCGCCGCGCCCAACGTGGTGCCGGACCGCGCCCAAGCCGATTTCTACATTCGCTACCCGGACGCCGTTTACCTGGCGCAGGTGCGCGAGATGGTGGATAACGCCGCCCGCGCCGCCGCGCTCGAAACCGGCACCAAGGTCAAGATCGACAATTACGGCCAGATGCGCGACGGCATTTCGGTGGCGGCGCTGGGCGAAGTTGGCTTCGCGTATCTGAAGCGCTACGGCGCCACCAACGTGATGGAGCAGGCCGGCAAGCCGCAGGGGTACGAAGAGACCGGCACGGTTTCGAGCGAAATCCCCGGCGCCGGCTTCCAGACCCAGACTTCCACCTTCGCCAATCACACCTACGGCATGGAGACCGACGCGCTGGCCGAGATCGGCCATCACGGTTTCCTGGTGGACGCCCAAGCCATGACTGCGCTGCTTTTCGATTTCGAAACGCACCCCGAGTTTCGCGCCACGGTGAAGCGCGAATTCGACGGCATCCACGCCCTGTTCGGCGAATACCAGGAAGGCCTGCGCCAAACCTACACCGTGCCGCAGGTCCCGGAGCCGAAATAGCGGCGACGGCGCAAGAAGCGTACCATCGGAGGAGGAAGACGATGGACAGAGTGATTGTCCGTGACGGGGACGACGCGGAGCCGACCGCGGAAGGCCGCCGCGCCATCGCCCGATCGCGTGAATACTTCCAGCAGAACCCGGAAGGCGGCGTTCCCTTCGAGCAGGTTGTCGCCGAGTGCGGTTTCACCATGGATCAGGTACGCCGCACCAGCGCGAATAAGAGTCCAGGTGAAGAGAATTCGCTTCCACGCTAACGTGCGGGAAGAAGTCCGAGCCATCGACCAGCACGTAGCCCTGAACATTCTCGCGGCCATCCACCGCTACGCCGCCACCGGGAAAGGTGGAGTTATTGAGGCTCGGGAGTGACGGCTGCGGCGCTTGTGGGGCAGGATGGTATCCTGCCGCCGATTGGGAATCGGCGTTTCGAGGGCTGGCGATCAACTGCCGAAAGCGGGTTACCAACCCGCTGCAGGTTACCAACCTGCCCCACAGTTTCCGGCCGTCGCTGGAGAATCCCATTAGCGGTTGGTGTATCATAGCTTGAAACCGGGAGCCAAAATGAGCTCGGCATTCGACAAGTCGAATTATGTCTGGTCGGACGTTGCGCCAGACGCATTTGAATTGAAGTTGTTGGGTAACATTCTTGGCCCAGGAGTGAGTCTCGATGCGATATATAGGTAATGGAAAAATCCCGTTGGCGCTCATGCTCGGCATATCTGTCGCCGCATGGGGCCAGGGCGGCGGCCGGGCAGGTCGGGCTGCGGCGCAACAGGCGCCAGCGCCTGGGAATGCGCCTGCCAATCCGGCTGGGCGCGGCGGAGCCGAAGCAGCTTCCGCCGTCGATTTCTATAACTACGATACGGCGGCCGCCTCCGCAGTGCCGATTCCCGAAGGCCCGCCCGCGGAAACGCACCAGAAGATCGCGGTAAACGGAGAAACCCTGGCCTACACCGTGCGGGCCGGCTACATGCCGCTCGAAAACGCCACCACCGGGCAGGCGGAAGCCCATCTCTTTTATACCTACTACGCCAAAGATGGCGGAAGCGACGCTCCGGTGCGCCCGGTGATGTTCTTCCTCGCCGGCGCGCCCGGCGTGGCGGCTGCCTGGCAGGAGTTTGGCGGCCTGGGTCCGAAGCGCATGCGCTGGATGAGCGACGGCGCCGCCGGCCTCGCGCCCTATGGCTGGGTAGACAATCCTCACACCCTGCTCGGCCAGGCGGATCTGGTTTTTGTGAATCCGGTGGGCGCCGCCTTCAGCCGTCCCGATAAGCCGGGGCAAGGGCCGGCCTTCTGGAACAATGCGGCCGATGTCGCCTCTCTCGCCGAATTCGTGCGCAGGTTCCTCGACACCTACGGCCGGCGCAATTCACCGCTCTTTCTGGCGGGTGAGGATTCCGGCACCGCGCGAGCAGCAGGTCTGGCCGCTTATCTCACCGAACATGACGTCCCCGTGAACGGCGTGGTGCTGCTCTCGATGGCCCCGAGCGCCGACGCGCTGGCCGGCGACGCGCAATACATCGACCTGCTGCCCAGCCTGGTCATGGCCTCCTGGTACCACAAGAAACTGGCGCCCGAGTTGAACGCCATGAGCGCCGAGCAGATCTCCGGACAGGCGCGCCAGTTTGCGGCGCGCGAGTATCTGCACGCGCTCTATAAGGGTGATCGCATGACGGCCGAGGAACGCGCCAAAGCCATCGCCGATCTCTCCCGCTTCACCGGTCTCTCCAGGGCATTCCTCGTCAACAACGATTTGCGCATTTCGCTCGAGCGGTTCGACGGCGAGCTGATGCACGAGCAGCACCGCGGCCTGTCGAATTCCGACGCGCGGGTGACCGGGTTTGTGCCCACGCCTGCCGCCGGCGGCCGCGGCGGGCGCGGCGGTTTTGGCTTCGCGCCGCCCGCCCCCATCGACTTCAACCTGAGCAATCTCGCCGGCGGATTCGAGTCGGCATATGAGACCTACCTGCGGCAGGAGCTCGGCTTCACCGGCAACCGCAACGCCATCTTCTACCTCGCGAGCGGCGGAGTCGGCACATTCAATTCCACCGCGAGCGACGATGTGGGTCTTGCCGCTGCCTTCGCCCGCAATCCCAACCTGCGCCTTTACGTGGGCGTAAACTACTTCGATCTCGGCGCGCCATTCTTCGCGGCCGAGTTTACCCTGGCTCACTTGAGCGTTTCACCCGAGGTGCGCGCCCATAACATCACCGTCAGCCATTTCGAGGCGGGGCGGATGACCTACGTCGACAACAAAGCCCTGGTCAAGCTACAGAGCGACCTCGCCAGGTTCGTCAACCAAGCAGCCTCGCCGGCAAGCAAATAGGCGGCGCAACCAAGGAGCAATGCCATGAGAAACCATTCGACTTTCGTCATCCTCATCGCTGTCACTGCCGTGGGAGCTTTCGCGCAAGGTCCGGGCCGCGGCGCCGCCGCCGCTACCAACGATTTCTATCGCTTTACTTACACCGGCGAAGAGATGCAGCCGATCCACTACCCCGCCGAGCCCATCGTCACCGAGCATCAAATCACTTTGCACGGCGAGACCGTTCAGTACACCGCCCACGTCGGATTCCTGCCCATTCGCCAGGCCACCAGCGGCGTCACCGAGGGACATCTGTTCTACGTCTATTATTCGAAGAACGGCGTCACCGACAAGAGCAAACGACCGCTCTGGTTTCTGTTCAACGGCGGACCGGGCGCGGCCACCATCTGGCTGCACATGGGCGCGTTCGGGCCCAAGATGGTAAAGCTCGAATCGAACGGCCTTGCCACGCCGCCCCCATATACCTACGTGGACAATCCAAACTGCCTGCTCGATACCGGCGACCTGGTGTTCATCGACGCCATGGGCACCGGCTTCAGCCGCCCGGAGAAGCCCACCTACGGCCCCGATTTTGGCGGCGTGGAGAACGATCTGGCGGCCTTCGGCGAATTCATCCGCGGTTTCCTGAACGAATACGACCGCTGGGGTTCGCCGCTGTTTGTCGGCGGTGAAAGCTACGGCACCACCCGCGCCGCGGGGCTGGCCGGTTATCTTACCGATCACGACATCCCCATCAACGGCGTGATGCTGCTATCGGCCGTGATCAGCTCCAACGCCAGTGCCGGCGAACAGCGCCAATTGCAAACCCTGCCGACTGAGATCATGACGGCGCATTACCACAAGAAGCTGGCGCCGGATCTCGAGAAGCTCAGCGTGGAACAGATGGCCAAACAGGCGCGCGAATTTGCCTCGGGCGAATACCTCGAATATCTGTTCGACGGCGCCCGCGCCACCCAGGCCCAGCGCGAGAAAGTGCTGACTGATTTTGCCCGCTACACGGGTCTTTCCAAGAGCTACGTCGACGGGCTCGATTTGCGCACGCCGCTGGGCCCATTCAGCACCGAGCTGCTGCGCGACCGGCACCTGATGACCTCGCGCCTCGATTCGCGCTTCGCCGGCTACCAACTGGATGCCGGCTCCGCCAATACCAGCTTCGACTACAGCAATGCCAATATCGAAGACTGCTTCCTCACCGCCTTCGAAGCCTACGTCCGCAACGACCTGAACTACAAAAACGACGGCTTATATTACGTTGCCGGCAACGCGCCGCCGTGGTCCGGCGAATACAACACGGTCACCAACCTGGAGGACGGCTTCGCCAAGAATCCGCACATGCACCTGTTCGTGGGAATGGGATATTACGATTTCGCCTGCCCTTTCTACCCCGTCGAGTGGACCATCGCCCACCTGAAGGTATCGGACGAAATCAAGAAGAACAACATTGCCACCGGCTACTACGAGTCGGGCCATATGGTCTACATCGACCAGCCCTCGGCCGCCAAGTACCACGCCGACCTGGTGAAGTTCGTCGAGGCGTCATTGCCAAAATAAAAGCCACAGCAACCGCTCCCTGACGGTCGCGGCTCGGTTAATCTCGCGCCCGTTCGAGGAAGCGTTTCCGAGCCGCGACCGTCAGGGAGCGGTTGCTGGCCGACTGGCTTAATGCCGCTCTTCGTGCCGCACCGGGTGATGTTCCACCCGCGGGCCGACCACCCGCGCCCGCGGAACGGCGTAGGGATGAGCGTAGGTGCCTCGCGTCGCCCAGGTTCGGCCCCATGGATGATTGTCGATGATGATGTTGTGCGCGCGCCAATCGAGCATCGGCCCCCTCCAACCGAACGGTGCGAACGCGGCGCCGATGGTAATGCCCACGCCGAAGTGGATCGCCCCGCCGATGAAGAACCCGGGCCGCGGCGCTGCAAACACAAGCGCCGGATCGTAAGTGGGCACGTAATACATGGGGCCAACCGGCAGAATCTCAATCGCTCCCGGAGCGTACACCACGCGGCAATACGGGCCGCTGGCGAGGTAGCGATAGTTATAAGCTACCGCGCGCATGCGCTGCACCGCGTCCATCACGTCCGGACGTTGCACGAGAACCGCGTTACCGAGCGCCTGGGTCCAGCCGGGGTCGCCGGCCATCATATTGAGAACCTGGGGAAATGGCAGCAGGGCGAGCACGCTTGGGTCCCATGGCAGATGATCTTCGTCGATCGCCGCGGCCAGTTGGTCGCCGTGAAGCATCGAGTGCTCATTGGCCCAGGACGCCGCCTCCGGGATCGCGTCCCAGAAAGTGGATGCCGTCAGCACCTGCGCCAGAAGCGGGTCGGGATCGAGGGCGATCCGCTTGACTAATTGGTCGAGTTGCGGCGGCGGCACTGCCGGCCCCTGCGCCATCGCAGGTATGGCCACAAGGGCGCCGGCCAACGCCACCACCGGCAAGGTTCGCAACATTCGAATCTTCATTTTGTGATCGGCTATCATTTTTGCTCCTCCAATCGCTTGAGATGCGGCGAAACCCTAAGCAAGTTACCGCTCAGCCGACATTTTAATTTTGTTTTCATGAAATTACAAATACCTGCGGAACAAAAGGGGGGGCTTGAACGTCTGTTCTGAGTGAATTGCCTAGCGCCAAACGCTTCCGCCTGAGTGCGTCGTTCTGGGAGTCTACCCGGATCGCGCTCGATTCCCTGCGCAAAAACAAATTGCGCAGCTTCCTGACCCTGCTGGGCATCATTCTGGCCACCACCACCCTCATCGCGGTCACCGCCCTGATCCACGGCATGAACATCTATATCGCCGAAAAGGTCTCCAACATGGGTTCGGACGGCTTTCGCGTGGTGCGCATGGCGTGGTTCGGCCCTTGGGACCCCAAGAAGTTCTACGAAATGGACAAGCGCAACCCACAGCTCCGTCCCGATGAGTATGAATTTATACACTCCAAGGCCAGGATGGTGAAGGATCTCGGCATGATGGCGTCGCGCCAGGCGCGGGTGGGGTACAAAGGAAATTCGGTGGAGGGCGTGGATATCGAGGGAGTCACCGATAATATTCCCGTCATCAATAACGTCCAGGTGGGCATCGGCCGCAGCATCACCTACGAAGAAGTGCGCCGGCACGCGCTGGTGGCTTACATCGGCAACGACATTCGCGCACGCTTCTTCGAAGGGCACGATCCCATCGGCAAAACCATAAATATCGAGGGCATGCCGTACGAAGTCGTGGGTGTCGCCAAAGAGTTGGGCAGCGTTTTCGGCAATTCGCAGGACAACTTCGTGATGATCCCCATCGAAAGTTATTTCAAAACCTATGGCTCGCGCAACGGACTGCGCATGATTGCCAAAGCCACGGATCAGACCCATCTGAGCGAGGCCGAAGACGAGGTGCGCGTGCTGATGCGATCCTACCGCCACCTGCGGCCCGGCCAGGACGACAATTTTTCGATCTTCGCCTCCGATACCATCGTCAGCCTTTGGGAGCGGCTGACATCGACCATTGCCGCCATGGCGGTGGGAATCGTTTCGGTCTTCATGGTGGTGGGCGGAATCGTCATCATGAACATCATGCTGGCCGTGGTCACCGAGCGCACCCATGAAATCGGTATCCGCAAGTCCCTGGGCGCGCGGCGGCGCGATATTCTGAATCAGTACCTGGTGGAATCGGCCGTGCTGGCGGCCGCGGGAGGGTTGGTGGGAGTGGTGGTGGCGTGGGTCATTGCGGTCCTGGTGCGCAGCCTCACCGCCGTGCCGATGGCTCTCCCCGCATCGTCGGTAATGATTGGCGTCGGTCTCTCGGCTACGGTCGGATTGTTCTTTGGCATTTATCCGGCCAGCCAGGCTTCCAAGCTCGATCCGATCGAAGCGCTCAGGGCGGAGCACTAAAGATGACTCGTCTGGCTTTCTTTAACGGCTTGTGGCTCGCCTGGGACACCATCCGCAATCATAAGCTGCGCGCTTTTCTCACCGTGCTCGGCGTGATCATCGGCACCGGCACCATCATCGGTGTGAGCGCCATCCTCACCGGGTTCGACGCCTCCATTACCGGCATCCTCAGCAGCTTCGGTCCCAATTCGATCATCATATTCAAGTTCCCCGCGGGCGTTCACGGCCAATTGACTCCCGAGGAGCGTACCCGCAAAGACCTGGTGTATCAGAACGCGGTGCACATCCGGGAGCGCTGTAAGGCGGTGGCGGACGTCTCACCCATGCTGTTCCAGAACGGCATGATCAACGTGCACTACCGTGGCAACGAGATGTACGACGTCAACTTGATGGGCGTCGAGGAAGCTTACGCGCGCGGCGGCCAGGTGGACCTGCACTTGGGCCGCTTTTTCAGCGACGAAGAGAGCCACCATCGCCGGCCTGTGGCCGTGGTCGGCGCCGATATCGAGAAAGGCCTCTACGCCAACCGGGATCCCATTGGCAAGACCATCACCGTCAATGGGGAAGAGCTTCTGGTGATCGGCACCATGCTGCGGCCCGCCGCCTCGTTTTTCGGCGACACCGATAACCGCGTGTTGGTGCCCTACGGCATGATGCAAAAGATGTACCCGAACGCGCATGACGTGGCTATCGTGGCGACCGCCAGGGAGGGCCGTCTGCCCGAAGCGATGGACGAAATCCGCGCCGTGTTGCGCATCGACCGCCGCGTTCCCTACAGCAAGCCCGATAATTTCGCGCTCTCCACCGCCGAGCAGATGGTTTCGGATTTCCGCCAGATTATGTCCATAACGTTTCTGGTGATGGTGGTGCTCAGTTCCACCGGCTTGCTGGTGGGCGGTATCGGGGTCATGAATATCATGCTGATGTCGGTCACCGAGCGCACCCACGAAATTGGCGTGCGCAAAGCCATCGGCGCGCGCACCATCGACATTCTGCTGCAGTTCCTGATCGAGGCGGCTACCCTCACGGGAATGGGCGGCGTGGCGGGCATCGTCTTCGGGTGGGTGATTTCGCTGATCAGCCGGCTGGTGTTCACCTCGCTGCCAGCCAGCGTCCCGCTCTGGTCGGCCGTGCTGGGAGTAGTCGTGTCGGTGAGCGTGGGCCTGTTCTTCGGCATCTGGCCGGCGAACAAAGCCGCCCGCCTCGATCCGGTGGTAGCGCTAAGGTACGAATAGCTGCTCCGTGGGGCAGACCATCGTTGTTTGTGGTCTGTCGTTCACCCTGTTTGCTTCGGCCGAGCCTGAGAGCAAACTCCTGATGTCGCCGGCCATTTTCCAGGCAGTGAGGAAAATAAGCTGACCCAACTCGCAGGTGGGACAGACGATCATTTTTTGTCGTCTGTCGAGCGTTGTGGCCCGGCGAGAGCCTGACAGACCACGAAGGACGATGGTCTGTCCCACCTGAGAGCCTACAGCGCTTCCGGCCCGAACACCTTGCGCACCTTATCCGCGCTCGCCGGTTTGCGGTCCACCCAGTAGCGCGCCCCGCCTTCACCGCGGCGGCTCGCGTCGATTCGCCACTTGCCGTCCACCAGCACCAGGTGGTCCTGCCTTTCGCGCGCGTACCGCAACACGTGCAGGCTCTTGTCCAACGCCCTGAGCCGGTAATGCCCGGCCTCCGACACTGGAACCGACGCGCCCGAGCCGTCCACCGTGAGCCGCCCCAACTTGAAGCGGCACCGCACCGGCGCACCCGCCTTTCTCGACTGCGATCGAACCGCGGCAACCGCATCGTCGTGACCTACGCTCCTCCCATCCACGTCGCTGGTATACGCGGGCGCAAATAAGCTTTCGAGCGCCTGAAAATCCTTCATCTCGAAGCTGGTTTCGTATTGGCGATACACCGCCTCGATCTGTTTGCGGTCCGAAGAACCGGCGGCGGCGAGCGGCAGCGACAGCACTAGGGTGGCGGCAATTTTCGTCAGGCGCATCCTGTCCATTACTGTAACAAGCTGCCTAAGAGCGCCCGCCATGCTAACCTAATCTCCGGTCCATGAAAATCGCCGCGGTTCGTTGTTTCCTTCTTTCGTATCCCTTTCCGCAGCCGATCCGGTTGCCCTTCTGGGGCGGCGAGCGAACCATCTTGAAGCGCGACGCCATGTTCGTCCGCGTGGAATCGAGCAATGGGCTGTTGGGATACGGGCCGGGCCTCGCCAGCGAAGAAGCCGCCGCGGCCATCGAAGACGTCATCGCGCCCTTTCTTCAGGGAAAGGTTTTGGCCGATCCCGACGCGTTGCGCGTGCTGTTCCTCCAAGGCCCCGGCAAGAACCCCGAGTTGGCCAAGCTCTACGGCGCGGTGGAAATCGCTCTCTACGATTTGATCGGCAAATCGCTCGATGCGCCGGTGTCCGAGCTCGTCGGCGGACGAATCCGCGATCGCATTCGTCTCTACGGCAGCGCCGGAATGTACATGCCGCCCGAAGCGTATGCGGCCGAGGCTCGGGCAGTGGAAAACCTCGGCTTTCGCGCGTACAAAATGCGCCTCGGCTCCGGTCCCGAACAGGATCTGGAAACCGTTCGGCAAACGCGCGCCGCCGTGGGGCCCGATTTCGAGCTGATGGTGGATGCTCACACCTGGTGGCGCATGGGCGATCGCAGTTATAGCCTGGACGCGATCGAGTCGCTGGCGCGCCAGATGGCCGGGCACGACGTCGCCTGGCTGGAAGAGCCGCTTCCGCCCGACGATCGCACCGCCTACCTCGCGCTTCGCGAAAAGGACATTCTGCCGCTCGCTTCCGGCGAGCATGAGCCCGGCGAAGCCGGCTTCCTCGATCTGATTCTCTCCGGCGCCGTCGATTACGTTCAGATGGACGTCTGCTGCCAGGGCGGCTACAGCCTCGCACGCCGTTTGATCGCGCAAATTTCCAAGCAGGGCCTGCGCTTCGCCTTTCATAGCTGGGGCACCGCGCTCGAAGTCGTTGCCGCCGCTCATCTGGGCGTATGCTGGCCCGAAACCGTGGTGGAATGGCTGGAATACCCCTGCTACTCCAGCCCCGGCCGCGCCGGCATGTATCCATTTCCGCTGGCCGCTGAGATTCTCGCCGACCCGCTGGAGCTCAACGCCGGCGACCTGATCGTGCCCCGCCGCGCCGGCCTGGGCGTCACCGTCGACGAATCCGTGGTCGAACGCTACCCTTGGATTCCGGGCCCATGGTCTTACTTCCGAACCGATTCCCCGCCTGAAACCCACGGCGTCTCGAGCGACCACAGCATTCGCTGACCTTGGTTGCGCGTTCGGGCTGTGACGTGGCGCGGCCTCTCAGGCTGCCGTGCCCGCACTCCTGCGGGCACATTCGGCGCGAACCAAGCGTCCCGACGAGTCGGGACGCGGCAGATTGAGAGTCCGCGCCCCGGATTTAATCGTCTGCCGCCGGCGCCCAGGTCCGCAGAAACCTGCTGGCCTCGCCGGCGCGGATCTCCGGCTGGATTCCCTCCTCCGGCAGCAACCATACCTCGCTCCGCCGATACGTCTCGCCGCCAATGCTGCCGCTGCCCTCGATCGCAATCCACAACTGGCACGTGCGGCGCTCAGGCGTCTGGCTGGCTCCTGGCGCTATGCGCACGAGCTCGGTAATGAAGTGCTTCGAGCGAACCAGTTCCGCATGTCCCGCGCTGAGCGGCGCCGGTTTTACGGCGCCGGGATGCACACCCAAGTCGGTAATCGGCAAGGCTTGCTCCACGTGGAGCGGGCGGGGACGGCCGTAATCCCAGAGCCGATAGGTGACGTCGGAATGCTGCTGGATTTCGCAGAGCACGATTCCAGCGCCGATCGCGTGCACCGTGTGGGCCGGCGTAAAATATGTTTCGCCGGCGCGGACAGGCAGCCAGTTTACCAATCGTTCGATTTCGCCCGTGCGCGTGGCCTCGGCCAGCTCCCTCCTGGTGACCGGCCGGCGGAAGCCCATCGCAATCGTCGCGCCGGGCTCGGCTTCCAGAATGTGCCACATCTCCGTCTTCCCGCGCGGCCCGTCTTCGCCGTCGTCCGGGTGCACCTGAATCGACAGCCGCTCGGAGGTGAAGATCAACTTGACCAGCAGCGGCAACTCCCGGCCGGCCAGGTACCATACCTCGCCGATGGGCTCAGCCGCATCCGGAAACCATGGCGACAGCCGCTCTCTCCCCCACACCTTTGCGCGCGGGGAGGGCTCTAGACGCTCCGCTTCCGCCATCCTCAGGCGTTCTCCACGATGAATCGATGAATGCGCTCCAGGCCCCGCTCCAGCTCCGTCATCGATGTGGCATAGGAGATGCGGACGTGCCGGTCCGTGCCGAATGCCTCGCCCGGCACCACCGCTACGTGCGATTCGGCCAGCAACCGCTCCGCAAACGCAGCGCTGCCGGCCATGCCGTTACGGCCCATCGCCACGCCCACGTCTGGGAATGCGTAAAACGCTCCGCGCGGTTCCACGCACTCCACGCCAGGGATGGCGCGCAGCCGCCGCACCACGAAGTCGCGCCGCTTCCGGTACTCGGCCAGCATAGTGGCGACCGAGTCCTGCGGCCCCATGAGCGCTTCCACCGCGGCTTTCTGCGCAATCGAAGTGGGGTTCGAAGTGGAGTGGCTTTGCAGCTTGCCCATACCGTCGACGATGGGCGCCGGCGCCAGCGCGAAACCGATGCGCCAGCCTGTCATGGCGTAGGTCTTCGAAAGCGATCCGGCCACCAGAACCGTCTCCTTCGCGCCAGCCATGGCGGTGATCGAAAACGGCTCGCGATCGTATAAGAGCCGGCAGTAGCACTCGTCCGTCAACAAGTAAATACCGCGATCGCGCGTCAGCCTGAAAATCTTTTCGAATTCGCCGCGGTCCAGCACCGCGCCGCTGGGGTTCGAGGGCGAATTGACGATGACCAGCTTGGTGCGATGGCTCAAAAACGGCTCGATCATCGCCGCCGTCAGGGTGAAGCCGTTGCCTTCGTCGGTATCCACAAATACGCACTTGGCGCCGGCGTAATTCACTACGTCGCGGTAAGTCACCCAGTAGGGAACGGGGATGACAACTTCGTCGCCAGGGTTGAGGAGCGCCTGCGTCAGATTGAAGACGGCGTGCTTGCCGCCCACCGTCACCAGGCATTCGTTGGCTTCGTAATCGGTGCCGAAATCGAGTTTGTGGCGCTGGCAGATGGCTTGCTTCAATTCCGCCGTGCCGCCCGCCGGCGTGTACTTGGTGAAATTCCCCTCGATGGCGCGCATCGCCGCCTGCTTGATGTTCTCCGGTGTCTGAAAGTCTGGTTCGCCCGCTCCGAAATCCACCACGTCCACGCCCTGGGCGCGAAGCCGCATGGCTTCGGCCGCGACTTTCATCGTCGACGATTCGCCGATCAGAGAAATTCGTTCCGCCATTCGATTGGCTGCCGCCTGCATGACCGGTTACTTCACCTCGGAGCGTTTATGTTTCGACATCCGGCGATGCAGGCGCGCTTCCACCGAAGGCGGCACCAGGCCGGATATATTCCCGCCCAATCCAAATACCTCCTTCACCAGGCGGGAGCTGATGAACGAGTTCTCTTCGTGCGACATCAAAAATACGGTTTCGATACCCGGCTGGAGCCGATGATTCATGTGCGCCATTTGCAGTTCGTATTCGTAATCGGAAATGGCGCGGATTCCGCGCAGCACTACCGTGGCCGAACAGGCGGCGGCATGCTCCACCAGCAGCCCCGTGAAGGAGTCCACTTCCACATTGGGATATTCGTGCACCACTTCGCGCAGCATTTCAATCCGCTCGTCGAGAGAGAACAAGGGCGACTTATCGTGATTGCGCAGAACCGAAACAATCAGCCTGTCGAACAGCCGCGCACCCCGCCGGATCAGGTCGAGATGCCCGTTCGTAATGGGATCGAACGACCCCGGATAGATGGCAATCACACTTGGCGGTTTCGGTGACAACGTGTTTCATAGTGTACCAAGGTGGGGCAGGCTTCAGCCTGCCGGGGCATACTTTTGTATCCATGACACACCCGCATGAGTTGTAGGGCGGACCCCCTGGTCCGCAGCCGGCCCCCCGGCCGGCTCTTCGCAAATGTCGGAGACTTGGTGCTTGGGGAAAAGAGCGGGACGCGGGCGTCCCGCGCGGACCAGGGGGTCCGCCCTACTAGTATGCCGTGCCGGCTCTTGCGAAGAGCATGGGACATTGGCCTTCAGCCTGCCGCCGGCTGTCAGTCGGCGTTCCGGCATCTGCTCAAAGCTCGACCACGGCAACCTGCTAAACGGCCTACTCCCCCCGCCGTCACAGCGTGAGCGTAACCTTGTGCAGCGTGCGCGGCCGGTCCGGGTCAAGTCCCTTGCGGGCCGCCAAACAAGCTGCGAAAATCTGTGCCGGCACGATATACGGGATCGGCGTGAGCACCTCAGGCATGCGGCGCGGCAGGCGAATCAGGCGCGTGGCCATGGCGGCTACTTCGCGGTTCGCCGGGTCGGCAATCGCCACGATTTCGGCTTTCAACGCTTTCAACTTGCGCAGCGTATCCCCGATGGAGGGCCAGGTCACCCCGGCGGGAGCAAAGGCAAATACCGGGAAGCTCGGTTCCACCAAAGCAATCGGGCCGTGCAGAAAATCGGCCGAGGAAAAGCGCTCGGCCACCACATAACAAGTCTCCATCAGCTTCAGCGCGAGCTCGAAGGCGTTGGCATAATTCAAGCCGCGGCCCACCACCACCGCCGAGCGCATGTAGCGGTAGCGCTCCGACAGCGCGTCGATCTCAGGCTCCAGCGTGAGCGAATCCGCCGTGAGCTTCGGAATGCGCTCCAGGTCGGCCAGCCGGACCCGCCCGCCCAAGGCATACGCCAGCAGGTACAGCACCAGGATTTGACCCGTATAGGTCTTGGTGGCGGCCACGCTCCGCTCGCGGCCGGCGCGCACCAGAAAGACGTGCTCGGCCAACCCGGCCAGCGAGCTGCCGCGCTCGTTGGTGATCCCTAACGTCAGCGCTCCGGCGGCGCGGGCGCGTTCCATCACCAGGTTCGTGTCGGTGGATTCGCCCGATTGCGAGATCCCCACCACCAGCGTGTCGCGATAGTCGATGGGCGCCTTATATAAGGTTGCGATCGAAGGCGCCGCCAGGGAGACCGGAATTCCCGTGGAGATTTCCAGCAGGTAGCGCCCGAACAGGGCGGCATTATCCGAGGTCCCGCGCGCCACCAGCACCACCAGCCGCGGCCGCTTCCCCTCCAGCAGCTTGCGAAAGCGCTCGGCATGGCGCATCTCTCCCGCCAGCGTCCGGGCCAGGGCCTCCGGCTGCTGCCGGATCTCATTGAGCATTCTGGACATGAAACTTCAAGATAACAGCAAGTGGGACAGGCCTTCACATTTCCTGAGAAATCCGCCCACTCCCTGCCACTAGTTTTCGCATGGCGAAATTGGGTTGGCTGCCGGTAATCGGCATTCTGTTTTCGCTTGCGGCCCCGGCCGGCGAAGCGGGGGCGCAGGCACAAGTGATTGGCGGCACCGAAGCCGGGGTTCCATTGAAGGGTCACGTTCGCATCGATCTTACCGGCGCGGACGTCCTGGCCATTCGCTTCGAGCAAAAGCAGCTCCGCATCCCGTACCTCAAGATCAACACCGTGGAATACGGCCAGAGCGTGAGCCGGCGCTATGTGGAGGCCGTCGTGTTTTCGCCGGTCTTTCTCCTCAGCAAGAACCACAAGCATTTCGTAACGCTGGGGTTTGTGGATGCCGACGGGCGGCAGCAGGCGCTGGTCTTTCGCGTGGGAAAGGGCGATATTCGCAGCGTCCTCGCGGGCCTCGAAGCGCGCACCGGCCGCCGCGTGGAATACCAGGACGACGAAGCGCGTAAGGCGGGCAAAGGATGAAGCCCGCTCTGGTCATCCTGCTCGGGCTCGGCTGGCTCGCCAACGCGGCCGATCCTCCCGCGGTATCCCCCATCGCGGCATCCTCCATCGAAGCGGCCGGGCTGCACCAGTTGCTCACCTTGCGCCGCATCTACGTGGACCGCCTCACGGGCGGCGAAACCGCCGCGCAAATGCGCGACATCCTCATCAGCAGCATGGCCGGAGCCCGGTTGTTCATCCTCACCGAAAAAGAGGATAAAGCCGACGCCATTTTGCGCGGGGCGGCCGAAGACCTGGTGTTTTCCGAGACTCACCAAAGCTCCGATGGCATCAACGCGCACGCCAACCTGAGCGGCACCCGCGGCGGCTACGGCTCGCACGTGAGCAACGCCGCCGGCATCGGTATCGGCGACAACGAATCCGAGCATTCCGTCGAACGCCGCCACGAAGCCATCGCCGCCGTCCGCCTGGTGAATAAAGACGGCGATGTCATCTGGTCCACCACCCAGGAAAGTCTGGGCGCCAAGTTTCACGGCGCCAGCGCCGACGTGGCCGAAAAAATCACCCAGCAGCTCAAAGACGATTTCGACAAAGCCCAAAAGCTAACATCGCCTTCGAGTCCCTTCTTGCCAACCTCGAAGTAAACCGGGCCGCGACGAGAGTGCGAAGAAATATAGCCACGAATGAACACGGATAAACACGGATAAGAAC
>JBEKYD010000151.1:0-17983 GCA_049511335.1 Bryobacteraceae bacterium
CAGCCGCAACAGCAGCAACACGCGCAACCGGCGCAGCCGCAGCAGCAGCGGGCCCAGCAGCCTCGTCAACAGCAACCACAGCAGCAGCAGCGCGCCCAACAGCCTCAACCACAGCAGCACGCGCAACCGGCCCAGCCGCAGCGGCAGCGGGCGCAACAGCCGCAGGCACAACGTCCCCAGCAGGCCCGGCAACAACAGCAACCGCAGCGCACACAGCAGCAGGCGGTGGCGTGGCAACAGCAGCGGGGATGGGCACAGCATGGCGCCTGGCAGGGGCACAGTACGTTTCAGCAGGATCGGGCGCAACACTGGAACAGCGATCATCGCACTTGGGCGCAGCGTGGAGGCTATGGCGGTTACTACATTCCCGCGGACCGCTTCAGCCTCTATTTCGGGAGTCAACACTATTTCCGGATGCCCAGCCCCACGATCTACATGGGGTATCCTCGTTTCTCGTACGGCGGCTTCTCGTTCATGCTGGTGGATCCCTGGCCGGAATACTGGGCCGAAAACTGGTATGCGACCGATGACGTTTACATCGCTTATGACGACGGCTATTACCTATACGACAGCAGGTATCCGGGCGTCGGACTGGCGATTACCGTCGCACTGTAGCTGACGAATGTTTGTACGCCAAACGGAACGGCATCGCACCGGCCGCGTCGGCTGGCTGCGCGCGGCGGTCTTGGGCGCGAACGACGGGATCCTGTCGACGGCGAGTCTGGTGCTCGGTGTCGCAGCCGCCCATGCGACTCACGGCAACGTAGTGGTCGCGGGGGTCGCCGGCCTGGTCGCCGGGGCGATGTCGATGGCGGCAGGTGAATACGTGTCGGTGCACTCACAGGCAGACACCGAACAGGCCGACCTCAAGCTGGAACGCACGGAACTGAAGACGGACGACGAGGGCGAACGCAAGGAACTGATGGAGATCTACGTCGCTCGCGGGCTCGATCGCACGCTCGCCATCGAGGTTGCCGAGCAACTGATGGCCCATGACGCTTTAGGCGCGCATGCCCGCGACGAGCTCGGCATCTCCGTGGCTTTCCGGGCGCGGCCGATTCAGGCTGCGTTGGCGTCGGCCGGCAGTTTCGTAGTCGGGGCGGCCCTGCCTCTCGCGGTTACAGCCTTAGCCCCGCAGGCGGGTCTGATCCCCGTTGTCGCCGGAACTTCACTGCTGTTCCTGGCGCTTCTGGGAGGGTTGGCTGCGCGCGCCGGGGGCGCGGGTGTGACGTTAGGCGCGATACGGGTCACGTTCTGGGGGGCCCTCGCGATGGCGCTGACCGCGGGCGTCGGCGCGCTGTTCGGAACCCTCACGACCGGGACCTCCTGAGGCTCGCATATATGCCCTCGGACAGGCCGGGCCGGGAGAATCTGCAGCAACTGCCGGTTCAGTGCGGATTCTGCACCTCGCGCCAGCCGGCTCCCCGGTTCGGCAGTGCACTGGTTGGCCGCAGTCCCGACGTAGTTCCACTCACCGTTTTGGAACCGCGCTTGCACTGATCCGCCCGAAGGAGAAATAAAGATGCTGTGGACAATCTGCATCATTCTGCTGGTCTTGTGGGCCTTGGGATTGGCGACTTCCTACACCGCCGGCGGGCTGATTCACATCCTGTTGGTGATTGCGCTGGTAGTAGTGGTAATCCGCCTGATTCAGGGACGCAGAGTTATTTAGTTAGCGGGACACTTTGCAGCGCGCCGGCGATTGGGCAGCGGATTGCTCCTTGAAGCTGCAGGAGAGAAAACAACATGCCCCTGATAAACATCGTCATCGCGCTGATCGTGGTCGGCGTCGCGTTGTGGCTAATCAATAACTTCATCCCCATGGCCAGCAGTATCAAGACGATCCTAAATGTCGTCGTGGTCGTTGCGGTTGCCATTTGGGTTTTGCAGGCGGTTGGAATGTGGGGACGCGTAACCAGCTATAGATTTACCCAATGAGCCTGCACATCGAACAGCGGGAAAGCGAAGGCATCGTCATTCTTGACCTGAAAGGTCCCCTTACTCTAGGTCACGGAGACTTGGAGCTCCGGGATAGGCTACCTTCGCTGCATCAAGCCGGCAAGGTGAATATCGTATTGAATCTAAAAGACGTCAGCGAAATCGACAGCACCGGACTGGGGACGCTGGTGTTTGGACTCGCCAGGCTGCGCAAGGCCGGCGGAAGGCTGGCGCTGGCGAACGTCAATCGGTCGCACATGGAGCTTTTCGTGCTGACCAAGCTGGCCATCGCTTTCGAGTTCTTCGACGAGGAGCAGGATGCGGTGAATAGCTTCTTTCCGGACCGGGCGCTGCAGCGCTTCGACGTCCTCAACTTCGTTGAAGACGCAGCCGCTCGGGATTCGGGTCACCGCGCCCCTGCCGATGCGGCTTGCTAGAATAGGGGGCGATGCCCCGATTGCCTGCGGTTTCGGGCCGGATCCTCATCGTCGACGACGATGAGCGTCAGCGTAGCGCCTTGGCTGCCATGCTTTCGGATTGTGACTTCGACACGCAGGTCGCGGGCGACGGGCAGGAAGCGCTGGAGCGGCTCGCTGCTTTCGACGCGGACGTCGTCGTTTCGGACCTGGTCATGCCGCGCATGGACGGCTTTGAACTGCTCCGGCACCTGAAGGAACGCGGCGACCTCACTCCGGCGATTGCGCTGACCGGCTTCGGCAGCATGGAAAAGGCGCTTTCCGCCGTTCATGACCTCAACGCGTTCTGGTTCCTGGAGAAGCCGGTGGAACCGCGCGCCTTCAAGATTCTTCTGGAGCGCGCGATTCGCCACAAGAGAAGTCTGCAGAAAGCCGACGAGCTCAAGCGCGATCTGAGCCTTCGCGGCGTGCTCGGGGATTTGGTGGGAACATCCCCGGCGATGCTGGAGATCTTTTCGCTCATCCGGCAGGTGGCGCCCACTTCAGCACCGGTATTGATCCGTGGAGAGAGTGGCACTGGCAAGGAGTTGGTGGCGCGGGAGATTCATCGGTGCAGCCCCCGCGGCGACCGGCCTTTCGTCGCCATCAACGCAGCCGCCTTACCCGAAACCCTGGTGGAGAGCGAGTTGTTCGGTCACGAGAAAGGCGCGTTTACAGGGGCAATGGAGCGTTCGGCGGGTTGCTTTGAGCAGGCTCACGGGGGCACTTTATTTCTCGACGAGATCGGGGAAATGCCTTCGTCTACGCAACCAAAGCTGCTGCGGGTTCTCGAGGATTTGCGCGTGCGGCGTCTGGGCGGTAAGCATGAAATCGCGGTAGACGCCCGGGTGCTTGCCGCGACCAGCCAGCAACTCGGAACGCATTTGCGCGAGGAGCTCTACTACCGGCTGAGCGTATTTCAAATTGTGGTTCCGCCGCTGCGGGAACATAAAGAGGATATTCCGCAGATTGCCGATGTCATGCTGGAGAACCTGAACAAGAAACACGGCACGCGGGTCACCGGCGTCGATGCGGATGTGATGGCATTGTTTCATCGATATGATTGGCCGGGGAACGTGCGGGAGCTGCGCAATATTCTGGAGCGGGCCGCCATCGTGGCCGGCAAGGGTTCGATCGGGCGGCTGGACCTTCCTTCGCCTGGGCTGGGTGTAAGTCCAGACCCCTATGCCCGGCAGCCTCACGGCGATCACAATCCTATGACGCTTCAGCCTGGCCAGCCGCTCATGAAACTCGAGGACGCTTACATCAAACTCACCCTCGAGCACGTGCACGGCAATCGCAAACTGGCGGCCGGGATGTTGGGGATCAGCCTGCGGACGCTTCAGAACCGGATCGCCGCGCTGCGCGAAGAAGCGGGTGCGACGACTCCCGGTTCATGATGGTTACGTGTTTTCGTGTGCTCTCCGGACGGAGTGCGTCGTTCTCCTCAAGGCCGATCCGGCTAGAAAGCCGATCGCGGCCGCAGCCACCAGAGAGCCTGTCAAATGGCGGCGGCCAAACCTCCGCAAGTCGGCGAATACACCTTTTAGATCATGATCTTCGACGTATGACGCGGTAGCATCCAGTCGATCCGCCGCGCCGGTAGCGAGGTTATCGATTGCATCGGAACCCCGTCGTCCTGTCGCGCGAACCGAGGAGGCAGCCGAATGGAGCGCATCCCCCGTCTCCTCCCGCGCCTCATCCAGTTTCTTGCCGGCGGACCGGCCCAACTCATCCATCGACTCTTTGGCCCCGGCGCCAAGCTCCGACGCCTTTTCCGTTAACGTTCTTAGGTTAGTCAAAATGTTCCTCCAGAGCCTGGGAATATTCTCTCCAGACATGCTCGGACGGGAAATGCAGGGCACGTTTTCCTCCATTGCGATCGAAAGTCGGGCCCGTAGAGCCGCCGGGCGCCGGCGTGGCCGCAAGCGTGCTGGCTCGCACCTCGCATACAACCCGCGGTTGGGCACGTACGCTCACGTCGAGTATCTGGGAGCCTAAGTTCGGGGACGTTGGGGCGAAGCAAATCCCGCACTTCCGGGTGCAGCTTCTGCACTCATCCAGGGGTACATTCCGCCTTGTCGCGCCGCCAGTATCACTTGGGCGCACTTGGTCCGTCTCGTGCTTGAGGAGTAGGCCAGCGTTCGACTCAGCGCCAGGAAACATATGCCCAAGGACGCCGACAGAACAGGCTCGGATTGCGGCGCCATTCCACCGATCTGGGGCGATTCCGCAAAGATATGGCCGCCCCGGAAGAGGTTGGCCTTTTCTCGTGCCTACCAGGACGAGAGTTGAACTCGGCGATTGCCGGCGGCCGATGGATAATCGGCGAGAGGAGACGTAATGCGCATTCACGTTGTTTGTTCGCTGTTGTTGGCGGTAGGAATACTATTCCTGTCGACCCCGTCTTTCGGGCAAGTCGGCGGATCCATCACGATCGCGCCCCCTGAGCTACCCGCCTACGAGCAGCCCATGTGCCCCGGCGACGGTTATATCTGGACGCCAGGCTATTGGGCTTGGGATGGTGAGTATTACTGGGTACCGGGCACATGGGTGATGGCTCCCGAGGTCGGGTACCTCTGGACTCCGGGCTATTGGGGTTGGGGCGGCAGCGGATTTTTTTTCAATGAAGGCTACTGGGGCATGTCGGTAGGTTTCTATGGTGGGATCGACTATGGCTTCGGATACTTCGGTAATGGTTATGAAGGCGGACGCTGGGAGAACGGGCATTTTTTCTACAACACGGCGGTGAATCGCGTGGACGCCAACGCCATCCATAACGTTTACAACACGAGAGGGAACGAGACGGTTAACCGCGTGAGCTACAACGGCGGCAACGGCGGGATCAACGCGCGCGCCACTTCCGAAGAAGAGGCTGCTGCCCGCGGCAAACGCATTGGGCCTGTATCCGCTCAGACTCAACATGCGTGGTCTGCCCACAATAACCCCCAGCAACGGCTTTCTGCGAACCACGGCGCGCCGCCAGTTACTGCGAGTGCTCGCCCCAACACCGCAGTCCATCCTAAGGACCTGCCGCCCGTCGAACGCCCCGCTGTTGCCAAGACGGGGAACGCGAAGCTGGACCAAAAATATCAGAAGCAGCAGGACAAGGCAGTCGCGAAGCAGAACCAGGATCGGCAGAAACTCCAGCAGACTCAGGACAAGGAACATCAGCAGTTGACGAAACAGAAGGCCGATCCGGGGAAAACGCAGCAGGCAGAGCAGCGGCACCAGCAACAGACACAGCAAATGCAGCAAGGGCACACGCAGCAGATGCAGCAGATGCAGCAGAGACAGTCATCTGGCGGCGGAGGAGCCCGTGGCGGCGGGCGCCGGTAATAGAAGTGTCGTTAAGGGGCGGCGGCGGATCTTCGTCTTATCGCTCTGGCGGGATTGGCTTCGATATCGACCGGCTAAAATGCCCTAAAATATGCCGCTCTGCGAGCGGGAAAGAGGGCTCTCCGATTGACAGAGATAAACAAGCAATCAGCCATTGGCCCTGACCGTCAACTTGCGGCTCCCGTACCGGCTCGCCGCCGGCATAGGACTGCGTGGGCCGTCATGTGGGTTCTGTTGCTGTTGGTCTTGGTGCTTGCCATCGTGCTGGTCTTACGACACCACGAGGCCGCCAAGAAAGCGGCCGCACTGGCGAGCCATCCCGCGCCGGGGATCACGGTTACCAGTGCGACAGCTCAAAAAGGCAACATCGGCATCTATCTTGACGCAATCGGCACGGTCACCCCGGTCTATACCGATTCGATTACCAGCCAGGTGAATGGCTTGGTGGTTGCGGTGCAATATACCGAGGGTCAGAGGGTAGCTAAGGGAGATCCGCTAATTGAGATCGATTCGCGTCCGTACCGCGCGACGCTTTTGCAGGCGCAAGGCGCGCTGGAGCGAGACCAGAATCTGCTCGCCCAGGCACAGATGGACCTGGAACGCTACCGGGCGGCGTGGGCGCGCAACGGCATTGCAAAGCAAGTCCTGGATGACCAGGGAAAGCTCGTGCTCCAGGACGAGGGTACGGTAAAGAACGACCAGGGAACGGTGCAATACGACCAGGTCCAGGTCGACTTCTGCCATATCACCGCTCCCATCGCCGGCCGCATGGGTTTACGGCTGCTGGATCCCGGCAACGTGGTGCAGGCCGCCGGAACCCTGACCCTCGCAGTCATTACGCAGTTGGAGCCCATCACCGTAATTTTCACCATACCGGAAGACAGTCTGGGCGAGGTTCAAGCTCGCCTGAGCAAGGGCGCCAGGCTCCCCGTGGATGCCTTCGATCGCACCGCGCAAAAGAAGATTGCAAGCGGGACGCTGTTGACGATTGACAACCAGATTGACACTACGACCGGGACTGTAAAAGGGCGAGCGCTCTTCGACAACACCAACGATGCCCTCTTCCCAAACCAGTTTGTAAACACCCGGCTACTGGTAAACACACTATTGGGGGTGACGCTGATTCCGGCCTCCGCCATTCAACAAAATGGCCAGGCATCGCTCGTGTATGTGATTCAAAACAATTTCGCGCACCTGCGGAGCATAAAGCCGGGGGTTACGGACGGCGGTTTCACGCAGGTTGACGGCATCGATCCCGGAGACGTTGTCGCCAACAGCAGCTTCGATAAGTTGCAGGACAGCGTTGCGGTGGTCGTTTCGAACCCGCCTGTCTCCGCCGGCGCCGCCGGGAGCAAAGCTCATTGAGCCCATCCCGTCCATTTATCTTGCGGCCGGTAGCCACCTCTTTGCTGATGGCTGCAATCCTCCTGGTCGGTCTTGTCGGCTATACACAACTGCCTGTCTCCGCGCTGCCGGAAGTCGATTATCCGACCATTCAAATACTCACATTTTATCCGGGAGCAAGCCCGGCTGTGATGGCGACGACTGTCACGGCGCCGCTGGAGCGCCAATTCGGCGAACTTCAGGGCTTGAGCCAGATGACGTCCACCAGCTCCGGAGGCACCTCCGTCATCGTGCTGCAGTTTAATCTCACCTTGGCCATCGATGTCGCCGAGGAAGAGGTGCAGTCCGGCATAAGCTCGGCGCAGAGTTTGTTGCCATCCATCCTGCCCGCGCCGCCGATCTACAGTAAGACGAATCCAGCCGACGCCCCCGTGCTCACCTTGGCCATCACCTCGAATTCCATGCCGCTTTCCCAGGTGGAAGACCTTGTGGACACGCGCTTCGCGCCCAAGATTTCGCAGCTCAATGGGGTGGGACTTGTAACCATCAGCGGCGGGCAAAAACCCGCCGTGCGCATTCAAGCCAATCCTACGGCTCTGTCATCCTACGGCATCAACCTGGAAGATCTTCGCGCGGCGCTGACAGGAGCAAGCGTGAACGCCGCAAAAGGGAACTTCGATGGGCCGCGCCAGGATTACCAGATCGACGCCAACGATCAACTGGTGACCAGCAGCGATTATGGGAAGGTTGTAGTCGCCTACCGCAACGGCGCGCCGGTGATGCTGACCGACGTAGCACATATTGTGAATGGCGTAGAGAACAACAATCAGGCGGCGTGGATGAATCAGACCCCCGCGGTAATCCTGAATGTGCAACGCCAGCCCGGGGCCAACACCATCAGCGTGGTCAAGAGCATTAAGGGCCTAATGCCGCAACTGGAGGCCAACCTGCCTACGGGCATTCTCGTGACCACGCTTACCGATCTTACAACCGCGATCGAAGCATCGGTTTCCGACGTTGAGTTCGAATTGCTATTGACGGTCGGGCTCGTCGTGCTGGTCATCTTCCTCTTCTTGCGCAGTCTCTACGCCACCATTATCCCGAGCGTGGCTGTGCCGCTGTCGTTGGTTGGCACCTTCGGGGCGATGTACCTGCTTGGTTACAGCCTGGACAACTTATCGATGATGGCGCTGACCATCTCCACCGGGTTTGTGGTGGACGATGCCATAGTGATGATCGAGAACATCTCGCGGTACATCGAAGCGGGCGACGCTCCCTTGGAAGCGGCGCTCAAGGGTGCGGAGCAAATCGGGTTCACCATTCTCTCGCTTTCCGTGTCACTGATCGCCGTACTGATTCCGCTGTTATTCATGGGTGACGTGGTGGGGCGCCTGTTTCGCGAGTTTGCCGTGACACTTGCCGTTACCATCGTCCTTTCGGCGGTGGTTTCCCTTACGCTCACGCCCATGATGAGCGCGCGCATCTTGCGGCGCCAGCCAAAAGAGCGGCAGGGGCGCGTCTATAGGGCCACGGAGCGCGCTTTCGACGGCATGATCGCGTTCTATGGCCGGACGCTTAAGTTCGTCCTTCGGTTCCAGACGATTACACTGTTGGTCGCGGTGGCGACCCTGGTGCTTACGGTTTTCCTTTACATCGTCATCCCTAAAGGATTTTTCCCGATACAGGACACGGGCGTCATCCAGGGCATATCGCAGGCGCCGCCGGCGATCGGTTCACGGGCCATGGCAGAGAAGCAGCAGGAGCTTACAAAGGCGGTTCTGAGTGACCCGGCGGTGGAAAGCGTCTCCTCGTTTATCGGCGCGGATGGAACCAATACAACGCTGAACAGCGGCAGGATGTCGATCAATTTAAAGCCGCTTGACCAGCGCAAGATCAGTGCGTCGGACCTGATCCGCAGGCTCAACTCCCGGGTGAACCAGGTTCAAGGAATCCAGTTGTTCATGGACCCCGTGCAGGATATTACCGTGGACGACCGGGTGAGCCGCACGCAGTACCAGTACACGCTGGAAGACCCCGATGCCAACGAGCTGAGTGACTGGACCAACCGTTTCGTCAACCGGCTGAAGCAGTTGCCGGAACTGGAAGACGTGGCCAGCGATCAACAATTGGGCGGGCTGGCGGTGTCTCTGGCGATCGACCGGGTTACCGCTTCGCGACTGGGCATCGCGCCTTCGACCATCGATAACACCCTCTATGACGCCTTCGGTCAGCGGCAGATCAGCACCATGTATACCCAGGTAAACCAGTATCATGTCGTTCTGGAGAGTCAGCCGGAGTTTCAGAAAGACCCCAACAAGCTGAACCAGATCTACATTCAGTCCAATGCGTCCGCGGGCGCAAGCGGCGCCGGCGCGTCTTCCTCGTTTGCGTCTTCGGGATCGTCCTCGGCGGGGTCCAATGCGCTGACGGCTTCCGCACGGTACACTCCGGCGGCAAATACCCTTGCTCCTCCCGCGAACGCGCTTTCGGCGAGCACCTCCACGGCGGCGTCCAGCAAGGGGGCTACCTCCGCGGGCGCTACCAGTTCGACCATGAGCAGCGCCGTCCCGCTGAGCGCTTTCGCGCATTTCGAAAAGACCACGGAGCCGCTCGCGATTACCCACCAGGGTCAGTTTCCGGCGATCACAGTGTCGTTCAATCTGGCGCCGAATGCCGCCCTGGGCAACGCCATCACGGCTGTCGGCAAAGCGCAGAAGGACATGCACATGCCTCCCAGCCTGCAGGCAGGTTTTCAAGGCACCGCGGCATCCTTCACGAATTCGCTGGCTGGCGTGCCGTTGCTCATTCTGGCCGCGCTGGTCACGGTGTACATCGTGCTTGGTGTTTTGTATGAGAGCTTCGTCCACCCGATAACGATTCTGTCCACGCTACCGTCGGCGAGCGTGGGCGCTTTCCTCGCATTGCTTCTCTTTCACCAGGATTTGAGCATGGTCGCGATCATCGGCATTGTGCTGCTGATCGGTATCGTGAAAAAGAACGGCATTATGATGGTCGACTTCGCGCTGGAGGGCGAGCGCAAGCACGGCAAGAACGCGACGGATGCAATTTACGAGGCCTGTCTGCTCCGCTTCCGCCCCATTATGATGACCACCATGGCAGCGCTGCTAGCTGGCCTGCCGCTGGCGCTGGGAACGGGTTTCGGCTCCGAGTTGCGCAAGCCGCTGGGCATCGCCATGGTAGGCGGACTGCTGCTAAGCCAGGTGCTCACGCTTTACACCACGCCCGTCATCTATGTCTTTTTCGACAATCTGGGGCGCCGGTTTGCGCACAAATCGAACCAGCCGGAAGCCGGAGGCGCGGAACTGGCAGGCCCCGCATGAACATCTCGGCGCCCTTCATTCACCGGCCGGTGGCTACGACGCTGCTTACGGTGGCGATTGCCCTTGCCGGGGCGGTTGCGTTTGAGGTGCTGCCGGTATCGCCGCTGCCGGAAGTCGATTTTCCGACTATTTCGGTCGGCGCAAGTTTGCCGGGCGCCAGCGCCGACATTATGGCGTCGTCCGTCGCCACTCCCCTGGAGCGGCAGCTCGGTCATGTCGCGGGTGTGACGGAGATGACCTCCGCCAGCACGCTCGGCAGCACATCGCTCACCATCCAGTTCGACCTCAGCCGCGACATCGATGGCGCGGCGCGCGATGTCGAGGCCGCCATCAATGCGGCGCGAACGTATCTGCCCGCCAACCTGCCCGCCAATCCGACGTATCGCAAGGTCAATCCCTCCGATGCGCCGATCATGATCCTCGGTCTTACATCGGACAAATACGGTCCCGCCACGCTGTATGACGAAGCTTCCACCGTCATCGAGCAGAAGCTGTCGCAGATCCAGGGCGTAGGGCAGGTCAGTGTCGGAGGCGGCGCGTTGCCGTCCGTGCGCGTGGACGCAAATCCCACACAATTGGCCAGCTACGGACTTACGCTTGCGAATTTGCAGTCGGTGCTGAGCCTGCAGAACGCCGACCTGGCCAAAGGCCAAATCTCGGATGGCATTGTGACCGCGGACATCCTTGCCAACGACCAGATCTCGAAGGCGGACGACTACAAGCCGCTCGTCGTCGGTTATCGCCACGGGGCGGCGATCCGCCTGTCCGACGTCGCCCAGGTAACGGACTCCGTGCAAAACGTCCGTGCCGCCGGCTATTTGAACGGCAAGCGCTCGATTTCGGTCATCATCTTCCGCCAGCCCGGCGCCAACATCATTAATACGGTCGACCGCATACGCGCGCAACTTCCGTTTATCCAGGCATCCATTCCGCTCGGCATCGATACCACCATTGTTCTCGATCGGACCACAACCATCCGCGCCTCCGTCAGCGACGTCGAGCGGACGCTGCTGATTTCCATCGGCCTTGTCATCGTGGTGGTTTTTGTCTTTCTGCGCAACGGCCGCGCCACGCTGGTTCCCGCTGTTGCGGTGCCGGTCTCGCTGATCGGCACGCTCGCCGTGATGTATCTGTTCGGATATAGCCTTGACAACCTCTCGCTGATGGCCCTGACCATTTCGACGGGATTTGTGGTGGACGATGCCATCGTGGTGATGGAAAACATCACGCGCCATCTGGAAAATGGCATGCAGCCCTTTGCCGCGGCGCTGAAGGGCGCGGAAGAAATCGGTTTCACCGTCTTCACCATCAGCATTTCGCTCATTGCCGTCTTTATTCCGCTTCTGTTGATGGGAGGAATCGTCGGCCGTCTCTTCCGCGAATTTGCCGTCACTCTCTCGACGGCCATTCTCGTGTCCATGATCATCTCACTGACCACCACGCCGATGATGTGCGCCTACCTGTTAAAGAATGAGCGCACCGAAAAACATGGCCGTATCTTCACGGCCAGCGAAAAGTTTTTCGACTGGGTGCTGTCGTTGTATCGCCGCAGCCTGCGTTGGGTGCTGGACCATCCGGCTTCCACCCTCGTCGTGCTCTTCCTCACCATTGCGCTCAATGGGGTGCTCATCGTCAAGATACCCAAGGGCTTTTTCCCGCAGGAGGACACGGGAGCGATCACTGGCGCGGTGCGAGGGCCGCAGGATTCATCCTTCCCGGCGATGAACGACTCCATTCAGCGGATTGCCGGCGTGATCGAGAACGATCCCGCCGTCGCGAATGTGATTGCGTTTACCGGCGGCAATGGGGCCACAAATACCGGCTCCCTCTATGTTGCGCTCAAGCCACTGGCGGCGCGCAAGAACGTCAGTGCCGCTCAGATCATCAACCGCCTGCGCCCGCAACTGAACCGTCTGCCGGTGGCTTCCGCCTTCCTCCAAGCCGTGCAGGATCTGCGCATCGGAGGCCGGTCCAGTAATGCGATGTACCAGTACACGCTCCAATCCGACAATATACAGGATCTTTCCAAGTGGGGACCGACCCTGCTGAGCGCGATCGAGCGCCTGCCGGGCCTGCAGGACGTGAGCTCAGACCAGCAGAATGGCGGCCTCGATGAGCTGATGACCTACGATCGGGTGACGGCGGCGAAGCTCGGACTTACGGTGCAGTCGCTGGACTCGGCGTTATACGGCGCGTTCGGCCAATCGGAAGTATCCATCATCTACACCCAGTTGAATCAGTATTACGTGGTGCTGGAAGTCGCTCCCCAGTATGGGCAAAGCCCGGAAGGACTGAAAGACATCTACCTTCCAGCGTCCAGCGGCGGCAGCATTCCGCTGCTCGCGGTGGCCAGGGGCCAATCCAACACAATACCGCTGGCCGTCAACCATACGGGCTTGTTCCCCTCGGTCACTGTGTCCTTTAACCTCGCGCCGAACTTGTCTTTGAGCGATGCCACATCGAGCATCAACCAGGCGCAAAAGCGGCTCGGCACGCCTTCCACGATTCAAGGGTTTTTCGCGGGCACGCTGCTGGCGTACCAGCAGTCCCTGAGCACCGAGCCCGTGCTGATTCTGACGGCGCTGCTGGCGGTGTACATCGTTCTCGGCATTTTGTATGAGAGCCTGGTCCATCCACTGACGATCATCTCCACTCTGCCCTCGGCGAGCGTAGGCGCCATGCTCGCACTGATGCTCTTTAAGGTGGATCTGAACGTCATTTCCATCATTGGCATCGTGCTGCTGATCGGGATCGTAAAAAAGAACGCCATCATGATGATCGATTTCGCTCTTCAGGCAGAGCGCCAGGAGGGAAAGAGCACAGCCGACGCGATTTTTGAAGCGTGCATGCTGCGCTTCCGTCCGATCCTGATGACCACGATGGCTGCGTTATTGGGTGCTCTGCCGTTGGCGCTCGGGACGGGTATGGGGTTTGAGCTCCGCCGGCCGCTCGGCATCACGATTGTGGGAGGACTAATCTTGAGTCAGTTGCTCACGTTTTATACAACGCCGGTCCTCTATCTGGCATTCGACCGGCTGCGGCTGCGGATGCTGGGAAAGCAGCACGACATGCTTGGCCATGGGGCCGGACCGGCCCCCAGCGCCGCGGTTTAAGTGGAGAGAACCTATGAACGCGAAGCCCCCCAGTCCGACTGAAAAGCGCAGAACAGCCAATAGCCTGGTCTGTGCCGCGGCGATCTCGATCTCTCTACTGAGCGGGTGCAATGTTGGCCCCAGATATGCCGCGCCCACCGCTCCTACTCCGCCGGCTTTCAAGGAGGCGTCTCCCGCGGCGTACAGCGCCGCGCCGCCGGGCGCCTGGCAGGCCGCGCAACCGCAGGACGCGTCGCTCAAGGGAAAGTGGTGGGAGATGTTCAACGAGCCCGAACTCAACGCGCTCGAAGATCAGTTGAATATCGATAACCAGAACATCGCGCAATACTTCCAGAACTTCATGGCAGCCCGCGCGCAGGTGCGGGAGGCCCATGCAGGCTACTTCCCCACCGTGGCGGTGAACCCTGCGTACACCAGGACCGGAGCGGGCGGGGCGGCCGCGAGCGCCGAAACGGGAAATGGCGGGACGACGGGCGCCTCGACGACGAAGGGACGCACCACCTTCAGCGATTTTTCCCTGCCGTTCGACGTGTCGTGGGAGCCGGACCTATGGGGCCGCATCCGCAACACGGTCGGAGAATACCGCTATGCCGCCCAAGTGAGCGCCGCGGATCTCGAAAACGAGCGTCTGACGGAGCAGGCCGCTCTGGCGGAGTATTACTTCGAGCTCCGCGGGCAAGATGCACTTCAGGATCTGTATAACCGCACCGTCGAGGCCGATCGGCAGTCGCTCGACCTGACGCGCGCCCTGGTCGAAACTGGAATCGACAGCTCGGAGGCCGTGGCTCAGGCAGAGGTAACGCTCGAGAACGCGGAAGCGGCGGGAATCGGCATTGCCACAAACCGCGCCTTATACGAACATGCGATGGCAACGCTGATTGGCAAGCCCGCATCGAGCTTTTCGATGCCTGTGAAAAGCCTGACGACGCCGGTTCCCGCGATCCCTGTCGGTGTCCCTTCGCAACTGCTCCAACGGCGCCCGGATATCGCCGCGGCGGAACGAACCATGGCCGAGGCAAATGCAATCATCGGAGTCGAGAAGGCAGCGTACTACCCGAACGTAAGCCTGACGGGGAGCGGTGGGCTTCAGTCGTCTACCATCGCGAAGTTGTTTTCACTTCCGGCGCTGGCCTGGTCGCTCGGGGCTGCGGCTTCCGAGACAATCTTCGACGCCGGTCTGCGCAGAGCTACCGTGGCTCAGTACACCGCGGCCTATAATGCCGACGTCGCCGCTTACAGGCAGACCGTGCTGACGGCGTTTCAACAGGTGGAGGACTACATTGCGACGCTGCGGGTGACGTCGCAGCAGATCGCCAAGCAAGATGCGGCGGTGCAGGCGGCGCAAAGATACGTAGACATCGCCACAGCGCGGTACCAAACCGGTCTCGATCCCTACCTTGACGTGATCGCCGCGCAGAATACTCTATTGAGCGATCGGCAGACCCAGGTGACTCTGCGCGTGAGCGAGATGGCGGCGGCGGTTCAGTTGATCCGGGCCCTTGGAGGCGGCTGGGACGTGACCGAGCTTCCCACAGCTTCGCAGGTAAGTTCAAAAGAGGCCTCGCGTCAGGTAGCTAATACTCGATAGAGCCAATGCGCAGCGGATCCGGGCTGCCATCTACGGCAATTTTGACCGGCAGCCAGCCACAGCACTCCGAAGGTTACGCGCCGGTTCGCCTGGCGAAAGCTCACGGCCCGCAGGTCGTGCACTTGAGTGCAGATTTTGCCGGTGCTCACGTGGCCGCCTTACGGGCGTGTTACGTACTTGGACGCGGCCACACGCGTGCACTGGTAAACCTCGGAGTTGTCGGCGCTTTTGCCGGCGGCTGGCGGTTTCACCTGTTTGGCGCCCCATGGCGTAAGCGGACTCAACCTCTACGGTCTCTTCGTGGCGGTCATCGGCTGAGTAGTCTCGCCGGTTCTCTATCGCGCCCTCAGGCGGAGAAAAGCTTGGTAATGTAAGTGGGAATAAAGGAGATAGCTATGTCACTTCTGTTAGTCATCGTGGTCCTTGTGCTGCTATTTGGCGGCGGCGGTTATTACGGCCGTGGCCGGTGGTATTAAGGTCTGCACTCAGTTCTTGCGGAAACGGTCCGGTATCTCAGGCTCAGACCCGGAAGGGGTCAGCATTTGAAACCGGCGCGCGTTCGCCAAGGCCGAGGCTCGTCATGCTTGATTGGTCCTGGGTGACTTCACCTTCCGGCTCCATCACGGGGTTTGGCGCGGTGTGCCAAGGCATTCCCGCCATTACACGATGAACGTCGATGGACGTTTCGTGCGCCGGTGGTCCGCCCTGGCGATTGGCGGTCGAGCTTGGCTAGAGGGCGCGCGGGCGCGCGCGGTCTCAGCCGTACGGAGAATCCGTGACAGCCGCTTTGGGAGACTGCCCTGGCGGCGTGGCGCCGGCCGCGTTTTGGTTGGCACGGCAATCGTTGCGGCCACTTTGGTCGCGGGGGCAATCCGTTACATCTATTTCGATCGAAGCAATCTGCCCGACCTGGAGGCATTCAGCCGGTTTGAGTTTCCCACCATCGGCCACGTCTACGATGTCAACGGCCAGACGCTGGTTGAGATGGCCTCTGAATACCGTCAGATTACCAGGTATGAGGACATCCCGCCTATTGTGCGCGAGGCAATTCTCGCCGCCGAGGACAAGAACTTCTTCTCACATAGCGGCGTTGACTATTCCGGATTTGTCCGCGTAGTCTCGAAACTCAGGATCCGGCACCTGCTGGGGCGCCTTACGCATATGGGGCGGCGAGACTCGGTGGACAGCGCCGCGATCTTCCCGCAGGGCGGATCGACCATCACGCAACAGCTCGTACGCGGCTATTTTCTCAAAGACATGACGGCTCAAGAAAACAGCGATCAGCTCCGGCACAGCCAAATTTTGGCCCGCACGCTGTCGTCCCTGGTTGGCGCGCGAACGGTCAACATGCTGGCGCGGAAGCTGGAGGAGATCCGGCTCTCGCTGTGGGTGGAAAAAGAGATGGAAGCGCGTTTTGGCTCGAAACGCCGCGCCAAGGAAGAAATTCTGGCCCGATACGCGAGCTTGATTTACATGGGGAACGGCCAATACGGTTTTGCGCGGGGAGCGGAATACTATTTTGGCCGGCCGCTCGCGACCTTCACGGCGGATGACGCCGACAAGGCGGCGCTTCTGGCCGGCGCCCTTAAGTCGGCTCGTTACTACGCGCCCAATGCAAGCCAAACGCAGCGAGTCTTGCAACGCAGAAATCAAATCCTGGCGCATATGGCGGCGAGCGACTTCATTTCCGGGGATCGTGCCAGGATAGCCAGCCGGCGGCCGATTGAGACGGTCGCGCTGCACAAGGACAAGACGGTGGGAGCGTCCGCGGTGGTTGGAAATATTCTGGAAGAGCTCAAGGGCCGCCACATCGATCTCAACGAAAAGGACCTGTGGCAGGGACATGTCCAGGTTTACTCGACGGTGAACGTCCGGGTGCAGGAGCTTTCGAACCAGGCATTGGAGCACGGGCTCTTGGTCTATGAGAAGCGGCACCCCAGCGCCAGCGGCCTGATCCAGGGCTCGGTGGTGGTGCTGAGGAACCGCGATGCGAGTATCCTCGCCGAGACGGGCGGCCGCGAGTTTTACAAAGGCCACTCAACCGCATACAGTGACTTCAACCGGGTAACGAAGTCATTGCGGCAACCCGGTTCGACTATGAAGCCGATTGTCTATCTCGCGGCTTTTCGGGGCGGCTCATTCAATCTCGACACCGCGGTGCCCGACGAACCCATCAGCGTTGACAACGGCTTAGGGCGCGATGCGAAATGGATTTCAAACTACGATGGTCAATTCGAGGGCATGATCCCCCTCCGAATCGCGCTGGCGGAGTCCAGAAACGCCGTGGCGATCTGGATCACGGAGCAGATCGGCATTGCCCGCATCCTGGAAACGGCCCGCGATCTTGGGATCGAGACGCCGTTGCGCCCTTACGCCACAACAGCCTTGGGGGCGTCCGAGGTGAACTTGCTGGAGCTTGCGAATGCGTACCGCACGATCGCGTCGGGCGCTCTCAGCCGGCCTCACGTGATCCGGAAGGTCGTCGTGGATTCCGGCGAGGTGATAACCGACAGCCAAGACGAGCCGGCTCCGGTCAATGTCGCGAGGGATGCCCTCCTGCTCATTCAGGAAGGTCTGCGCAGCGACGTACGAATACCTACCGGCACAGCTCACTCCCTGGACTCGCCCCCTTTCCCGTTCGCGGTGATGGGGAAGACGGGCACGACAAACGAGTTCAGAGACGGACTTTTTGTGGGGTCTACTTACGGCCCTGAAGGAATCACCGTGGCCGTCCGTATCGGCTTTGACGACGATCGTTCCCTAGGAGCGGGCGAGACCGGCGCCGTAGTTGCGCTCCCGGTGTTCAGAGAAATCGTGCTCAGCGCGTATGGCGAGAAACTGGTAGGGCGCGCGCCGCAGTTTCCG